>CAYUAH010000306.1:0-4012 GCA_964442375.1 uncultured Hydrogenophaga sp.
CGTTGCCGATCAGGCTGGCCGTCATGTTGGCGATGGAGCCTTCCTCGAACAGGATCAGGTCGTAGGCGACCCAGGCAAAAAACTCGCCTGGGCGGCCCGGCACCGGCTCGACCTTGTAGGCCTTGGCGCGGTAGCTGTCGCAGGCGGTCAGGCGGTCGGTCCAGACCACGGTCCAGGTGGCGGTGGAGGATTCACCGGCCACGGCGGCGGCGGCCTCCTCGGGGTCCACACCGTCCTGCGGGGTGATGCGGAACAGGCACAGGGTGTCGGTGTCCTTGGGCACGTAGTCGGGCATCCAGTAGCCCATCTGCTTGTACTTCAACACGCCCGCGCTGTAGCGTTTTTTGGCGTCGGTGATCTGGGTCATCAATGTCTCCAAGTGGTGGTGCGATGGAGAGACTATAAGAATCCACTTAAATAAGGTAAATTCAGAAATACTTTGATTTAACTTAAGACATAACTGAATGAAGAACGCCACCTTCCGCCAGTTGCGCGTGTTCAGCGAGGTGGCCCGCCACCTCAGTTTTGCCCGTGCCGCCGAAGCCTTGCACCTCACGCCACCGGCCGTGACCATGCAGGTCAAGGAGCTGGAGGCCCACGTGGGCCTGCCCCTGTTCCAGCGCGAGGGCCGGCGCGTGGCGCTGACCACCGTGGGCGAATACATGCTGGTCCATGCCCGCAAGATCCTGGCCACGCTCAAGGACGCCGAGGACACGGCGCTGCGCCTGCAAAAGCTGGAGGTAGGCACGCTGACCATAGGCATGGTCAGCACGGCCAAGTACTTTCTGCCGCCCTTGCTGGCCGAGTTCAAACGCGAGCACGGCGGTGTGGAGCTCAAGCTGGTGGTGGGCAACCGCGAGCAGCTGGTGGCCATGCTGCAGGCCAACGAGGTGGACATCGCCATCATGGGCCGCCCGCCCAAGGAGCTGGCCACGCGCGCCGAGCCGTTTGCCGCCCACCCGCACGTGTTTGTTTCAGCCACCGCCCACCCGCTGGCACGCGAGCGCGACATCTCGCCCCATGCCTTGCGCCCCTACGGCTTTGTGATGCGGGAGCCCGGCTCAGGCACGCGGGCGGCGCTGGAGGCTTTTCTGCGCGACGCCCGGGTCGAGCCGCGCGTGGTGATGGAGATGCGCAGCAACGCCAGCATCAAGCAGGTGGTGATGGCCGACCTGGGGATCAGCTTCGTCTCGCTGCACACCCTGGGCCTGGAGCTGGAGCATGGTCTGATCGCGGTGTTGGATGTCGAAGGCGCGCCGGTGGTGCGCGGCTGGAACGTGGTGCACACGCTGTCCAAGCTGCTGTCACCGGCGGCCGAGGCCTTTCGCTACTTCGTGCTGGAGCGCGGCGAGTCGTTTCTGGCCGAGCGGTTTGGCCGCCACTTGCCGTTGCCGGCGGGTGACCGGAGCGCCTGAGAGGCGGCGTTCATGGCACGTTGGCAACTCAGAGTTTCTTGACCAGCACCTGGCTCTTGCGGTCCCAGTTGTACTTGCGCTTGCGGGCATCGGGCAACCAGTCCGGGTCCACCTGCTGGAAGCCGCGCTTGATGAACCAGTGCATGGTGCGGGTGGTCAGCACGAAGATGCTGTCCAGGCCCATGGCGCGGGCGCGCTGTTCGATGCGTTTGAGGATTTTTTCGCCGTCGCCCTGGCCCTGGCTCTGCGGCGACACGGTGAGCGCGGCCATCTCGGCGGTTTTGGCCTCAGGGTAGGGGTAGAGCGCGGCGCAGGCGAAGATCACGCCGTCGTGTTCGATGAGGGTGTAGTGGCCGATGTCGCGCTCGATCTCGGTGCGGTCGCGTTTGACCAGGGTGCCGTCCTTCTCGAAGGGCTCGATCAGCTGCAGGATGCCACCCACGTCGTCGGGCGTGGCCTCGCGCAGGCTTTCCAGCTTTTCGTCCACCACCATGGTGCCTATGCCGTCGTGCACGTAGACCTCCAGCAGCAGCGAGCCGTCCACCGCAAACGGGATGATGTGGCTGCGCTCCACGCCGGCCTTGCAGGCGCGCACACAGTGCTGCAGGTAGAAATCGGTGTCGGTGGGCTTCTGGCCCGGGGGCGCGTTTTTCAGGATCAGCTCGGCCTGGGCCAGCGGCAGCTCGGTGTCGATGGGGTTGTCGTCGCTTTCGGGTTCGTCGGGGCGCAAACGGATGCCAGGCACTTCGGTGACGAAAATCAGTTTGTCGGCCTGCAGCGCGGTGGCCACGCTGGTCGCCACCTCTTCCATGGTGAGGTTGAAGGCCTCGCCCGTGGGCGAGAAGCCAAAGGGCGAGAGCAGCACCATGGCGCCCATGTCCAGCGTGCGGCTGATGCCGCCCACGTCCACCTTGCGCACCAGGCCCGAGTGCTGGAAGTCCACCCCGTCCACGATGCCCACCGGCCGGGCGGTGATGAAGTTGCCCGAAATGACGCGCACCGTGGCGCCGGCCATGGGCGTGTTGGGCAGGCCCTGGCTGAAGGCGGCCTCGATCTCGTAGCGCAACTGGCCAGCGGCCTCTTGTGCGCAGTCCAGCGCCACCGGGTCGGTGATGCGGATGCCGTGCGAGTATTTGGCGGCGTGGCCTTTGGCGCGCAGCTGTTCGTTGACCTGCGGGCGAAAGCCGTGCACCAGCACGATCTTCACGCCCATGCTCTGGATCAAGGCCAGGTCTTGCGCCAGGTTGGGCAGCTTGCCGGCGGCAATGGCCTCGCCGCAGACGCCCACCACAAAGGTCTGGTTGCGGAATTTGTGGATGTAGGGCGCGACCGAGCGGAACCAGGGCACGAAGGTGAAGTTGAAGACGGCGGACATGGGGCGGGCGGCGCTCAGATGAAGGGGTTGGTGATGGTCAGCGAGCCGAAGCGTCGACCGTGTTGCATATCTTCGCTGTAGAGGGTGGTCGCGCCGCTGCGCAAGGCCGCCTCGACGATCATGGCGTCGAAAATGGAGGTCTGATCCTCCGTTGATCGGGCCATGGCGCGCAGCACCAGTTGCATGTCGCTGTCGATCACAGGCCAGTGGCAGAAACCGGACACCATCAACGAGGCGGTTTTCCGCTCTGCCTTGAACTTCCGGGTGAGGTTGGTGAACAGCTCGATCAGCACCTGTGTGCTGATCACGGCCCGTTTCCCGTGCCCCAGGGTGTTCACCAGACTCAAGGCTTGCTGCTGCTTGTGCGGATAGCGGTTGTCAAAGCTGTAGAGCAGCACATTGGTGTCGAAGAAGCACAGCCCATTGGCACTCATGGCACTTTGGGCGCGCCGCGCTCACGCTCCTGTTGGGCTTCAAGCCGTGCCCGGGCACGGAAATCCCCCTCGTACATCTCTTCCCGCAGCGTCTTCCGGGGCATCTGCTCGTCCTCGGCATCGGGCTGCTGAAGCTGGGCTCGCACCTCGGTGATCATGCGCATGAGGTGGTCGGTGGGGTCGCCGTCCATTGGCTGTGTGGTACCTGCCGCGTAGGCGGCAATGAAATCGCGCACGCGCGCGCTCAGAGACGTGCCTTCCTGTATGGCACGCACGCGGGCCTGCTTGATGTAGCGGTCATCCACGGAAATGGTCAGATTGGACATGGCGTCACCTCCGAAAACCAGTGTAGCACGTGAACATGTGAAACTGTGTGGTCGGCGATAATCCCGGCATGTCCCTGCCCGCGATCGAATTTCCCGACAACCTGCCCGTCAGCGGCCGCCGCCATGAGATCGAAGCCGCGCTGCAGGCCCACCAGGTGGTCATCGTCTGCGGTGAAACCGGCTCGGGCAAGACGACGCAGTTGCCCAAGATCGCGCTGGCCATGGGGCGTGGCCGGCTCAATGCCAAGCCGGGCGAGAAGCCGCGCCTGATCGGCCACACCCAGCCCCGGCGCATCGCCGCGAGTTCGGTGGCCAAGCGCATCGCCGAAGAACTGCAGACACCGCTGGGCGAGGTGGTGGGCTACAAGGTGCGCTTCACCGACCGTTTGGGCAAAAACGCCTCGGTCAAGCTGATGACCGACGGCATCCTGCTGGCCGAGACGCAGACCGACCCGCTGCTGC
>CAYUAH010000307.1:0-3987 GCA_964442375.1 uncultured Hydrogenophaga sp.
TGGTCAACTTCGGCCACCTGGGCGACGGCAACCTGCACTACAACGTGCAGGCGCCCGAGGGCGTGGACGGCAAGGCCTTTTTGCGCGACGAAGAAGAACGTATCAACACCCTGGTGTTCGACGCCGTGGCGCGCTTCGGCGGCTCCATCAGCGCCGAACACGGCGTGGGTGCGCTCAAGCGCGACAAACTGCCGCACTACAAGAACCCGGTAGCGCTCCAGCTGATGCGCGCCATCAAGACCGCACTCGACCCCCAAGGCCTCATGAACCCGGGCCGGGTCATCTGAACATGACCGCTTCTTTCACCAAGCCGCTGCTCATCTTGAAAGTGGGCAGCACCCACCCCCACATCGCGCAAGAACTGCAAGACTTCGAGCACTGGATACAGGCCGGCCTGCACGACGACAGCCTGGCCGTCACGGTGGTCGACCCACGCGAAGGCCAGGCTTTGCCGGCACAGGCCGACATCGCCGGTGTGGTCGTCACCGGCTCGCACAGCATGGTCAGCGACCGTGAGCCCTGGAGCGAAGCCACCGCCGCCTGGCTGCGCGACACGGTTGCCGCCGAGCTGCCCGTGCTGGGCATCTGTTACGGCCACCAACTGCTGGCCCACGCCCTGGGCGGCGAAGTGGGCTACCACCCTAATGGCATCGAACTGGGCACCGTGCCCGTGAGCTTGCACGAAGCCGCGCAGGACGACCCGCTGTTCGCCGGCCTGCCCCCGCAGTTCGACGCCCAGGCCGCCCACCGCCAGAGCGTGCGCCGCCTGCCCGACGGCGCCACCCTGCTGGCCGGCAACGATTTCGAACCGCACCACGCGTTTCGTTTTGGCTCGCGCGCCTGGGGCGTGCAATTCCACCCCGAGTTCGGTGAAGCCGCCACCCGCGCCTACCTGGTGACGCTCAACGGCGATGTGCCCGAAGGCGCGGTGCGCCCCACCGACGTGGCCGCCTCGGTGTTGCCGCGTTTTGCGCGCATCGTAAAAGGCTGACCCGCACCACCCATGCGCATAAAATATGCGCAGTCCCCGGCTGGAGCCCGCCATGATCCACTTCGAAAACGCGCCCAAAAAGGCCACCAACCTCACGCTCAATGCCAAGGTGCTGGAGATGGCCAAGTCCATGGGCATGAACATCTCGCAGACGGTGGACGCGCTGCTGGCCAAAGAGGTGGAACGGCGCTATTGGGAGCGCTGGAACGAGGACAACAAGGAGGCGGTGGCGGCGTACAACGAGCGCATCCGCCGCGATGGCATTTGGGGCTCGCAGTACCGCAGCTTTGCCCGCAGCCTGGGCGACGGGCGTGAAGGGGACGAAGACCTTTCCAGCCAGAAGGTGGCCTGAGCCCATGGCGCGCTACGACGTCTACACCAACCCCGACAAAACCGAACACCGGCACACCCCTTTTGTGCTGGACGTGCAAAACGACCACATCGACGCGGTTGAAACGCGCATCGTGATCCCGTTGCGCGATGCCCGGGTGCACGGTGCCCGGTTGGACCGCATTCACCCGCTGTTCCGCATTCAGGAGCGCGACATCGTGCTCGACACCCCCACCATGGCCACGTTTCCGCGCGGCTGGCTGCGCCAACCAGTGGCCAGCCTGCGCAACGAACAAGGCCTGGTGCAAGATGCGCTGGACGCCCTTTATGGCGCTTATTGACATGACCACCACCCGCCCCATCCGCTCCCAATACGAAGACTTCATGCGCCACGTGCACACGCACGGCGTGTTCAAGGCCGACCGCACCGGCACCGGCACACGCAGCGTGTTCGGCCACCAGATGCGTTTTGACCTGAACGAGGGTTTTCCGCTGGTCACGACCAAAAAGGTCCACCTCAAGTCCATCATCCAGGAGCTGTTGTGGTTCCTCACCGGCTCCAGCAACAACCACTGGCTCAAGGAGCGCGGCGTCAGCATCTGGGACGAGTGGGCCGACCCCGAAACCGGCGACCTGGGGCCCGTGTACGGCGTGCAGTGGCGCAGCTGGCCCACGCCAGATGGCGGCCACATCGACCAGATCGCCGAGGTGGTCAAGACGCTCAAGACCAACCCCGATTCGCGCCGCATCATCGTGAGCGCCTGGAACGTGGCCGAGCTGAGCAAGATGGCCCTCATGCCCTGTCATGCCTTCTTCCAGTTCTACGTGGCCGACGGCAAGCTCTCCTGCCAGCTCTACCAGCGCAGCGCCGACATCTTCCTGGGCGTGCCCTTCAACATCGCCAGCTACGCGCTGCTCACGCACATGCTGGCGCAGCAGTGCGATCTGCAGGTGGGCGACTTCATCTGGACCGGCGGCGACTGCCACATCTACAGCAACCACACCGAACAGGTGGAGCTGCAACTGAGCCGCGCCCCTTTCCCCTACCCCACGCTGCACATCAAGCGCCGCCCCGATTCCATCTTCGACTACCAATACGACGACTTCGAGGTGCTGGACTACCAGTGCCACCCGGCCATCAAGGCGCCTGTCGCCGTCTGATGATCTCCCGCCGACAGTTCTGGGTGCTGGCCGCCCTCACCCTGATGTGGGGCATCAACTGGCCGATGATGAAGCTCTCGCTGCGCGAGCTCTCCCCGCTGTACTTCCGCGCACTCACCATGACGGGCGGCGCGCTGTGGCTGTTTTTCTTTTTCCGCGCCCGGGGCGTGCGCATGTGGCCACACGCGGCTGAGTGGCGCAGCGTGCTGCTGCTGGGATTGCCCAACATCCTGGGCTGGCACACGCTGTCCATCCTGGGCGTGCGCGAGCTGGCGTCTGGCCGCGCGGCGGTGCTGGGCTTCACCATGCCGATCTGGACGGTCTTGCTGGGCGCGGCCTTTTTTGGTCAGGCGCTCACACGCCGGGTGATGGTGGCCGTGCTGGCTGCGGGCTCGGCCATTGCCCTGTTGCTGGCCGACGAACTGGCCTCGCTCTCGGGCCGTCCCATGGGCATTGTGTGGATGGAGCTGGCCGCGCTGTCCTGGGCCTTGGGCACGCTGATGATGCGCCGCGCCCACCTCACCCTGCCGGTGGAGGCGCTCACGGTGTGGATGATGGGCACATCGGCGGCGGCCCTGTGGGTACTGGCCGCGCTGCTGGAGCCCTGGCCCAGCTGGCAGTTCAGCCCCGTGATGTGGGGCGCGCTGGCCTTTGGCGTGTTCATCAACTACGGCGTGGCGCAAATCATCTGGTTCGGTCTGGCGCGCCACCTGCCGCCGGCCACCAGCGCCATGAGCATCATGGCCATCCCGGTCATAGGCACGCTGTCGGCCACCGTCATCACGGGCGAGGTGCCAGGCTGGCAGGACGTGTTGGCGGTGGTCTTCGTGATGACGGCCATCGCCGCCGTGCTGCTGCCCGCAGGCGCACTGGGCCGCGTGCGCGGGCTGCTCACTCGGTGATGACGTAGACCTTGGTGACGGTCTCCAGCACCTCGAAGGAACCGGTGAAGCCAGCCGGGATGAACACCGCCTGACCGGGGCCGGCCTCCTGCACCTCACCGCTGTCGGCATGCACCCGGCAGCGCCCTTCGAGCACGGTGAACACCTCCTGCTCGGTCGGGCCCATGGCAATGCGCCAGTGGCCCACCTCGCTGCGCCACACGCCCGAGTACAGCTGCTGGGCGCCGGCCAGGCCGGTTTCAATTGCGCTCCAGGTGTCGCGCCGGGGGTTGCCGCTGATCAGCCTCTCGGGCTGGGGGTAGGACAGATCGGGCGTGCCCGTCACCGGCAGGCCAAAACCGCTGAGTTTCAAGGTCGACATGTTCAGGCCCTCGGCAGCGTCACGCCGTGCTGGCCCTGGTACTTGCCGCCCCGGTCCTTGTAGCTGACCTCACACACGTCGTCGGCGTCGCTCTCGAAGAACAGCACCTGGGCGCAGCCTTCACCGGCATAGATCTTGGCCGGCAGCGGGGTGGTGTTGGAGAACTCCAGCGTCACATAGCCTTCCCACTCGGGCTCGAAGGGCGTGACGTTGACGATGATGCCGCAGCGCGCGTAGGTGCT
>CAYUAH010000308.1:0-3982 GCA_964442375.1 uncultured Hydrogenophaga sp.
CCACGGCCATGTGCGGCATGGCGGCGCCCGAGCCCGAGGCCACGATCAGCATCGCGTCGGGGTTGGCCGATGTCAGCTTGAGCGCCTGTGGGGTCACGCTGGTGTCGGTGCGGGCGAAGCGCTCGGTGGCCACGATCTTGATGCCGGCCTGGTCCAGCAGCGGGGTGATTTCCTTCAGCCACTGCTCACCATAGGCGTCGGTGTAGCCCAGGAAGCCCAGGGTTTTTACGCCCTGTTTTTTCATGTGCTCGACCACCGCACTGCCCATCACGGTGTTGGACTGCGGCAGGCGGAACAGCCACTTGTCCTTGCCGGCGGGCACGCCCACGGGCGAGCCGGCCAGTTGCACGGTGCCGGCTTCGCTGGCGATGTCGGTCATGGCGGCGGCCACAGCGGTGATGCACGAGCCGATGATCATGTCCACCTTGTCTTCGGTCACGAAGCGGCGGGCATTGGCAGCGCCCTTGCCGGGGTCGGTGGCGTCGTCCAGGATGATCAGGTTGACCTTCTCGCCGGCAATCGTCTGCGGGAACAGCTTGAAGTAGTTCTGCATCGGGATGCCCAGGCCCGAACCCGGGCCGGTCAGCGCCAGGCTGACGCCGATGTTGATGTCGGCTTGTGCGGCACCGGTGGCCAGCACGGCCACGGCGGTGGCGATCAGGGTCTTGATGTTTTTCATGGGGTGTCTCCTGGAGGGTGGTTGGCGGGAAGGGAACGGAAAACAGCTCAACGCGGCGCCATGCGCAGGGCGCCGTCGAGGCGGATCACCTCGCCGTTGAGGTGGGTGTTGGTGACGATGTGGGCCGCCAGCTGCGCAAATTCCTCGGGTTTGCCCAGGCGTGGCGGAAAGGGGATGCTGGCCGCCAGCGAGGCCTGAACCGGCTCGGGCAGGCTTTTCATCAGCGGCGTGGCAAACAGGCCCGGGGCGATGGTGCACACGCGGATGCCATGTTGGGCCAAGTCGCGCGCCATGGGAAGCGTCATGCCCACCAGCCCGCCCTTGGAGGCGCTGTAGGCCTGCTGGCCCACCTGGCCATCAAATGCCGCCACCGAGGCGGTGAACAGCATCACGCCGCGCTCGCCGTCTTCCAGCGGATCGAGTTTGGCGCAGGCCGCTGCAAACAGGCGGCTGGCGTTGTAGGTGCCCACCAGGTTGACGGTGATGACCTTGCTGAAATCGTCCAGCGGCGCGGCGCTGCCGTCTTTTTGCACCACACGTTTGGCGGTGCCGATGCCGGCGATGTTCATCAGGATGCGCGCCGGGCCCAGGGTCGCGGTCACCTTGTCGAACGCCGCTTGCAGGCTGTCGGTGCTGGTGATGTCGCAGGCGCAGGCCACGCCGCCAATGTCGGTGGCCACACGCTCGGCGTTGGCCAGGTTGACGTCGAGCACGGCGACCTTGGCGCCCAGGCGGGCCAGCTCGCGTGCGGTGGCTTCACCGAGGCCGGAACCGCCGCCGGTGACGAGTGCCACTTGTCCTTGAATCTGCATGGTCGTGTCCTTGTTCGATGTGAAAGATCAGGCGGCGTTGGGGTTCTCGATCAGCAGCGCAATGCCCTGGCCGCCGCCCACACAGGCGCTGGAAATGCCGTAGCGCAGCCCGCTGCGTTGCAGCTCGCGCGTCAGGGTGAGGGTCAGGCGCACGCCGGTGGCGGCCAGCGGATGGCCCAGCGCAATCGCGCCGCCGTTGACGTTGAGCTTGGCCAGGTCCAGGCCCAGCTCGCGGCCCACGGCCAGGGTTTGGGCGCCTTGGGCCTCGTTGATTTCGAAGCGGCCAATCTGGTCCAGCGTGAGGCCGCTGCGCGCCAGCAGCAGGCGGATGGCCGGGGCCGGGCCTATGCCCATGATTTCGGGCGGCACGCCCACCGCAGCGGCGGCCACGATGCGCGCCAGCGGCTTTTTGCCATGGGCCTTGGCGTAGGCGCCGGAGCTGACCACGGCCGCTGCGGCCGCATCCACCAGCGCCGAGCTGTTGCCACCGGTCTGCACGCCACCTTCGTACACGGGCTTGAGTTTGGCCAGCACCTCCACCGGGGAGATGCGGGCGTGGGTGTCGGTGGCCACCTCGGTGAGCTTGCCTTGCAGCTTGATGCCACGCGCCTTGTAGCCCTCGAGCTCGAACTTCTCGGTCACCACCGGCACGATCTCGCCAGCGAGGAAACCGCTTTCCTGTGCCGCCACCGCCTTGGCAAAAGAGCTGGACGCAAAAGCGTCCACGTCTTCGCGGCTGATGGCGTATTGCTTGGCCAGGTTCTCGGCCGTCTGGATCATGTTGATGCCGGCGGCCGGGTCTTTCAGCGCCTCCCACATGTAGTCCTTGAAGCCCACCGGCGCGCCCAGCTTGAAACCGGTGCGGTGGTCGAAGGCGGCAATGGGGTTGCGCGTCATGCTCTCGGTGCCCACCACCAGCGCGGCCTCGCAGGCGCCGCCCTGGATGTGTTCACCGGCCTGGCGGAACAGCTCGAAGCCGGTGCCGCAGATGCGCTGGGCCATGATGGCCGGCACCTCCACCGGCACACCGGCGTAGAGGCCGATGTGGCGGGGCAGGAAAAACTGGTCGAAGTCGCCTGGCGCCATGTTGCCGGTGACCACCGAGCCGATGTCGCTGCCGGGCACGCCCGCGCGGGCCAGCGCGGCGCGGGCGGCCTTGATGCCCAGGTCGGTGGGCGAGATGTGGCCCAGCGCGCCGCAGTAATCGACCATGGGCGTGCGCACGCCGTCCAGCATCCAGACGTCGTCGAAGGAGGAGAAAAAGCCTTGGTTTGCCATGGTGCTGTTCACTGCGGTGTGAGGATGTGGTGCAGGCGCCCGCCGTGCAGGGCATCCACCGTGTCGGCACGGTGGGCCAGCACGGCGCGCTGGTTGATGGAGCCTTTGTCGGTGACCTCGCCCCGGTCGATGGTGGGCGGCTCGGCCAGCAGGCACAGGCGGGCGATGCGGTTGGCGCTACCGGTGGCCGATTTCGCCAGCGTGTTCACCACCTGCTGGAAGTGGGCCAGCACCGGGGCGCTGGCCAGCACGTCGGCCATGGCCGCGTCGGCGGGCAGGCCCGCCAGCTGGCGCACGGCCTGCGTGGGGAAGACCATGGCGCCCACCTCCTTGAGGTTGAGGCCGGTCAGCACCACGTCCTGGATGTAGGGCGCGCCGGCCGCGATGACCTTGGCGCGCAGCGGCCCCACGCTCACGAAGGTGCCGGTGGCGAGCTTGAAGTCCTCGGCAATGCGGCCGTCGAATTTCAGTCCCAGGTGCACGTCGGTTTCGTCTATCCACTTCACCGCATCGCCGGTGCAGAAGAAGCCCTCCTCGTCAAAGGCCTCGGCCGTTTCCTTGGGCGCTCGCCAGTAGCCGGGCGTGATGTTGGGGCCCTTGTAGCGCACCTCGGTCTTGCCGTCGGTGTCCACCAGCTTGAGTTCCAGGCCAGGGGTGGGCACGCCGAGGTCGCCGGCGCGCACGTTGGGGTTGGTGACGAAGATGCCGAACGGGCCGGATTCGGTCATCCCTAAGCCGGTGGTCATGACGATGCGCTCCCCGATCTCGCGCTCTTCGCTTTCGTACAGGCTGTCCCACACCGGCTGGGCCAGCGCAGCGCCAGCGTAAAAGAACATCTTGACGCGCGAGAGCAGGTTCTTGCGCAGGGCATCGTCGGTTTTCATCGCATGGGCAATGGCCTCGAAGCCGGTGGGCACGTTGAAGTACACCGTGGGCGCGACCTCGCGCAGGTTGCGCAGCGTCTCGTGCATGAGCGCGGGCGTGGGCTTGCCGTCGTCGATGTAGAGGGTGCCGCCGTGGTAGATCACCATCCCGACGTTGTGGTTGCCACCAAAGGTGTGGTTCCAGGGCAGCCAGTCGCACAGCACCAGCGGTTGTTCGGCCAGCACCGGCATGGACTGCGACATCTGCTGCTGGTTGGCGCACCACAGGCGTTGGGTGTTGATGACGGCCTTGGGCAGCTTGGTGGAGCCGCTGGTGAAGAGGAACTTCA
>CAYUAH010000309.1:0-3978 GCA_964442375.1 uncultured Hydrogenophaga sp.
TGATCACCCACAAGCTGACGCTCTCACGCATCAACGAGGGCTTCGACCTCATGAAGGCCGGTGAGTCGATTCGCACCGTGGTGGAGTTCTAAGAACTTGTCCTTCAATCAGAAGGGGCCCCTACTGATTGACGGACAAGTTCTAAACCCACCAGCGCCTGAGCGCCTCAGGCGTCGGTCCGGGGGCGCTTCTTGCGGGCCGACTTGGCCGCCTGCAACAGCGCGGCCTCGTCCCGCGCCAGGGCTTCGTTGATGCGGATGAGCGTGCGGCGGGTGATGCGCAGGTCCTCTTCGCTCACACCTTCCACGCTGACCTGGTTCACGTCCACCGCCAGCGGAATCAGCTGCCGCTTGAGTGCCTTGCCGGAGCGCGTGAGGAACACGTGCACGTTCTTGTTGTTGCCGGGCAGGTGTTTGCGTTCGATATAGCCCAGCGCGTCCAGCGATTTCACCACCGCGAAGGTGGTCGAGTCGGTGATGCCGGCCTGTTCGCTCAGATCGCGCTGGCTCAGCCCATCCTGGGCCCACAACACGCGCAACACCGACCAATGACCGTAGTTGACGTCGTGCGGCTCCAGCCGCAACTGCAGACCGCGCACGTAGGCGCGCGCGGCATTGCGCACCAGGCGCGCCAAGCGCTCCTGGCCGTCGTCCACACCATCGTCGGCAACGCTGGCTTGCACACGCTGATCCATCACAAGGCCTTTTCGAAGGGTCGTCACGCGACCATTCTAGAAGGCCGGTATGCCATCAGTTTTCCAGCGACAGGCCAATCGCCTTGGACACCTTGTTGAAACGCTCGATGTCGTTCTTGATGGTGGCGCCGAAAACATCAGGACCAAACACACCAATGGTGTAGCCCGACTGCTCCAGGCGGCTGCGGATGTCGGGGCGCTCCATGATCTTGGCCACCTCGCGGTGCAGCTTGTGGGCGATGGCGTCGGGTGTCTTGGCCGGCGCGAGGATGCCGAACCACTGTTCCACGTCGTAGCCCGCCAGGCCAAACTCGGCCACCGTCGGCACGTCGGGCAGTGACAGCACGCGCTGCTTGGAGGTGACGGCCAGCGGGCGGATTTTTTTGCCGGCCACCATCGGCACGGTGTTAGCCAGGGTGTTGATGCCCAGGTCCACCTGGCCCGACACCACGTCGGTCATGGCGGGCGCGCAACCCTTGTAGGCCACGTGCACCAGCTTGACCGCGGCCATCACCTCGATGGAGCCACCGGCCAGGTGCTGGGGCGTGCCGGCCCCGCAGGAGGCGTAGCTCAGACCATTGCCGCCCTTGGCGCCTTCGAGCACGTCCTTGAAGGAGCGCAGCTTGGAGGCCTCGGGGGCCGAGATCACGGACGGTGTGGAGGCGAACTGCACCACGCCGCGCAGGTCGGACACGGGGTTGAAGGGCAGCTTGTTGAAAACGCCCGGGTTGATGGCGTAGCTGCTGTTGACCACCAGCAGGGTGTAGCCGTCGGCCGGGCTCTTGGCCACGAACTCGGCGCCGATGTTGCCGCTGGCGCCGGGCTTGTTGTCCACCACCACGGTCTGCCCAAGGGACTTGGTCAGCTCGGCGCCGATCAGGCGGGCCAGCACGTCGGTGCCACCACCGGGCGGGAAGGTCACCACAAACCGGATCGGCTTGTCGGGGTAGGTGTCTTCACCGGCGGCCTGAGCCGCCAGCGCACCTGCGGCAAGGAGGGAGAAAGCGAGCGAACGAACCAGCACGTTGAGCTTCATGGCAAACCTTCAGTGAATAAGGAACACACCTGGCACATCATCGTGCCAGGCACTCTTCTTCGCTGCCGATGAGGATGGCTGGATTTGCCAGCAACATCTGTTCGGCAGCCCGCTGTCCCGCATCACGCCCCTGCGGCGACGACGCGTGAATTCTGAGGATGGGCTGGCCGCAGACCACCCGCTGCCCCACCTCGCACAACAGATCGACTCCAGCGCCCAGGTCGGAGGGCGCGCCGGCAGCACGTGCCAGGCCGGCAATGGCCCAGCCGTCGATGGCCTCGACGCGGCCATCGTGCGGCGCCCGCACCTCGTGCGTCCACGTGCCCGGCAACACCGGCTCGGCACGGCGGCCCTGGGCATCGATGATGGCTTCGAAGGCCTGCTGCGCGGCACCGGAGTCAAGCAGGTCCTGTGCCACCTTGTGTGCTTCGGCCAGCGTGCCCACGTCGGGGTGCCAGGCCAGGATGTGCGAGGCAAACAACAAGGCCTTGGTCCGCAGGTCTTGCGCCGCATCGGCCTGCCCGCCCAGGATGGCGAGCACGTCGCGCACCTCCAGCGCCGGCCCGACGCCACGCCCTATGGGTCGGTGACCATCGGTCACCAGGGCACACACTTTGAGCCCCACGGCCTCGCCCGTGCGCTCAAACAGCCGGGCCAGTTCGTGCGCCGCCGCCTCGGTGGGCAACTTGGTGTGCGGGCCCCAGGGAAGATCGACCACCACGTGGGTGGCGCCGGCCGCTTTTTTCTTCGACAGGATGGAGGCCACCGCCCAGCGCGCGGAGTCCAGTCCCAGCGGGCGCGTGATGGCGTTCATCACATCGTCCAGCACCGAGTGGTTGAGGCGGCCGTTCCAGGCGATGCAGGCGCGCGCCGAGCGCACACAGGCCGCCACCTGTGCGGCAGTGAGGTCCACGCGGGCCAGTGTTTCCATGGCATCGGCCGTGCCCGCCGCCGAGGTGATGGCGCGTGACGAGGTCTTGGGCATGGCCAGGCCAAAGGCCGCCACGATGGGCACCACGATGAGGGTGATGCGGCTGCCGGGCACCCCACCGATGGCGTGTTTGTCCACCACCATGGGCTCGTCCCAGCTCAGGGTCTGGGCAAGCGCCGCGCGGGCACGCGCCAGGCTGTGGACCTCGTCGTCGCTGAGGCGCTGGGTGGCCGACACCAGGAAGGCGGCGAGTTCCGTGCGCTCGAAGCGACCGTCCACCACCTCGCGCATCAGACGCCGGTATTCCCCCTCGGTCAGCGCTTCACCGCCGATTTTTTTGCGCAACAGACCACGCTCGCGCGCAGGCGCCACCGAGCGGACCAGCAAGACCGTGCCCGGCGGTGCGGCCAGGCGCTCGGCGGAACGCATGTCCAGCCCGATGTGGCCGGGCGGCACCCAGTGACCGTCGGTGCCCACCACCACCGGCACACGCAGACGCTCGCAATGCCCCGCATGCACCGCCACCACCTCCAGCGTGCCGCCTTCGGCAACATCGTCGGGGTGCACCACACACAGAGGCTCCCGCGTCTGCAGGGCCAAGGGCCGCAGCGCCAGCGGAGCGCGCAGACCCAGCAACAGCTCGACAAAAGCGTCCACACCCTCGGCGGGCGTGCCGTCGTTGTAGACGCGCAGCGTAAGCACCGAATGCGGCAGCGCATCTGTCTTGCGAGCCAGGCGCTGCAGCACCTCGCCAGTGGTTTCGCGACCACGTCCGGCGATGCGTTGAGCCAGCACCTCGCTGGCGGCGGTCACTTCAACCACCACCAGGTGCGGCACCCGCCGCGCCAGCTCGGCCACCACCGAGCGCGAACCGTTGGCCAGCACGTGACCGCCCGCATCCAGCACGTCGCGCAAGGCTGCGGGCAGCCCATACGACAGGCCGTGCGCGCGCCAGGTGATGAGGAACCCACCTTGGGCCTCACGCTGTGCAAAGTCGGCCTCGCTCTGGCTGTCATGGTCCTCACCCGGCGAGCCGGCGGGCCGCGTGATCACGCGCCGGGCAAAGTGGAAACGCTGTGCACACGCGGCGTGTGCGCGTGCGCCGTCCAGCAGCGTGTCTTTGCCGGCCCCGCTCGGACCGACCACCAGAACGAACAGACCTGTGGGCATATCAGTTATCCATTCCGCGAACGCGGCACCCGCGACGCATGCGACTGTCGAACCGGTGGACACCGCCGGGCCGGCTTCGCCGGACGGCTGGTGTCGCCCCCTTGAGGGGGGATGCGGCCACGCGCAGCGGGCAAGCGACGGGGGTGG
>CAYUAH010000310.1:0-760 GCA_964442375.1 uncultured Hydrogenophaga sp.
GCACGTGGAAGATCTGGCTGGCCGTGGTGGGCTGCACGATCTGCATGTTGGTGTCGGCGGCCAGCTGCATGAAGCGCTCCAGGCGGGCCGAGCTGTGCTCGGGGCCCTGGCCTTCGTAGCCGTGTGGCAGCATCAGCGTGATGCCGTTGACGCGGCCCCACTTCACTTCGCCGGAGGCGATGAACTGGTCGATCACCACCTGGGCGCCGTTGGCGAAGTCGCCAAACTGCGCTTCCCAGATCACCAGGGTATTGGGGTCGTTGGAGGCATAGCCGTACTCATAGGCCAGCACAGCTTCTTCCGACAGGATGGAGTCGATGACCACGAACGGGGCCTGGTTCTCGGCCACGTTCTGCAGCGGGATGTAGATGCCTTCGTCGAACTTCTCGCGCTTCTGGTCGTGGATGACGGCGTGGCGGTGGGTGAAGGTGCCACGGCCGCAATCTTCGCCCGACAGGCGCACGGGGTAGCCGCTGGCCACCAGGGAGGCAAAGGCCATGTGCTCGCCCATGCCCCAGTCGACGTTGATCTCGCCCCGCCCCATGGCGGCGCGGTCGTCGTAGACCTTCTTGACCAGCTGGTGCGGGTTGACGCTGGCGGGGATGGTGGTGATCTTCTCGGCCAAACGCTTCCACTCGGTCAGCGGAATGGCGGTGTCGCCGGCGTCGGTCCACTTCTTGCCCAAGTAAGGCGACCAATCCACCGCGTACTTGCTCTTGAAGTTGGTCAGCACCGGGTCCACCGTGTGTTTGCCGGCGTC
>CAYUAH010000310.1:770-3959 GCA_964442375.1 uncultured Hydrogenophaga sp.
AAGGTCTCGCCCAGGCCTTGCACGGCCAGCTTGTCGGCGTAGAGCTTGCGGGTGCCGGGGTGGGCCGCGATCTTCTTGTACATCAGCGGCTGGGTCAGGCTGGGGGTGTCCTGCTCGTTGTGGCCCAGCTTGCGGAAGCAGGTGATGTCCACCACCACGTCCTGGCGGAATTCCATGCGGTATTCCAGCGCCAGCTGGGTGGCCAGCACCACGGCCTCGGGGTCGTCGCCGTTGACGTGCAACACCGGTGCCTCGACCATCTTGACGATGTCGGTGCAGAAGGCCGACGAGCGCATGTCGCGCGGGTCGGAGGTGGTGAAACCGATCTGGTTGTTGATGATGATGTGCACCGTGCCGCCCGTGGTGTAGCCACGGGTCTGGGCCAGCGCCAGGGTTTCCTGGTTCACGCCCTGGCCGCCAAACGCGGCGTCGCCGTGCACCAGCACCGGCAGCACCTGGCTGCCCGTGGGGTCGTTGCGGCGGTCCATGCGGGCGCGCACGGAACCTTCCACCACGGGGTTGACGATTTCCAGGTGCGAAGGGTTGAAGGCCAGCGACAGGTGGACCGGTCCGCCCACGGTGGACACGTCGGAGCTGAAACCCTGGTGGTACTTCACGTCACCAGCGGGCAGCTCTTCGGGGGCGGTGTGGTCGAATTCGGCAAACAGGTCTGCCGGCATCTTGCCCAGCGAGTTGACCAGCACGTTCAGGCGACCGCGGTGGGCCATGCCGATCACGATTTCCTGCACGCCCTTGGCGCCGGCCTGCTGGATCAGTTCGTCCATGGCGGCAATGAAGCTCTCGCCGCCTTCGAGCGAGAAGCGCTTCTGGCCCACGTACTTGGTGTGCAGGTAGCGCTCCAGGCCTTCGGCCGCAGTCAGGCGGTCGAGGATGTGCTTTTTCTTCTCGGCAGAGAAACTGGCCTTGCTGCGGATGCTTTCCAGCTTTTGTTGCCACCAGCGCTTTTCGACCTGGTCGCTGGTGTGCATGTACTCGGCGCCCAGGGTGCCGCAGTAAGTCTCGCGCAGCGCGTTGAGCAATTCACGCAGCGACATCGACTCCTTGCCGAAGAAGGTGTTGCTGGTGTTGAACACGGTTTCCTGGTCGGCGTCGGTGAAGCCGTAGAAAGCCGGGTCGAGTTCGGGGATGTGTGGGCGCTCGGCACGTTTGAGCGGGTCCAGATCGGCCCAGCGTTGTCCGACGTTGCGGTAGGCGGCGATCAGCTGTTGCACCGCAGTGCGCTTGCGGCCCATTTCGCTGTCGGCACCGGTGGCCACGACCACCTGGGTCACGCCGGCTTTGGCACGCTCTGCAAAGGCGTTGATGACGGGCATGTGCGGCACGTCACGGGCATCGGAGCCGTCAACGGCGGGCACGTGCTGGAGCGCGTCAAAGTAGGCACGCCACGTGTCGGGGACGCTGGTGGGATCGGCCAGGTAGTTTTCGTACATCTCTTCGACATAGGGCGCGTTGCCGCCGAAAAGGTACGAGTTGCCCTGGTAGGCAACGTAGACGTTGTTAGTCTCGCTCATGAATCCGCTGACCTCCGTTTCCCTTGGGGAAACATTAGCTGGTTTAAGAAACCTTCCGCGACACGGCTGGACCGTTTGGCGGATGCGACAGTGACTGGAAGGACCTGACTGCAACCGGCGATTGTGCCACCGAAGACACAACGGGATGGCAGAGATGTGTCAACCGGCGGTCGGAAGACAGCGGTGTGTGGTGAAAATGCCGTTGACGGGACGCCGTCAGGCTGGTGTACGGATCAGGAGGCGATGCGCGGTGACAGGCGCTCGGCTGCGGGCACGCTGCCCGGCTCGTCCATCTCGATGGCGATCTGGGTGCACACCGTGCGGCACAACATGACCGCCTTTTCGCTCTGCACGCGGTAGATCACCTGCGTGCCGTCCTTGCGCTTGGCCAGCACACCCGCGCGGTACAGCAGGTTGAGGTGCTGCGACAGGTTGGGCTGGGTGGTGTCGATCTCCTGCAGCAGCTGCGACACCGATTTTTCCTTGTCGCACAAGGCGCTGAGGATGCGCAAGCGCATGGGCGTGGCGAGCACGCCGAACAATTCCGCTGCCAGCTCAAACACGCGGCCTTTTTCGACACCCGCTTCGGATTCGATCATCTGCTTCATGCTCACCCTGCTTTATCGATAGATAAATATAAGCATGCATGATAGCGACTTGTGCCGGGCTCGCACACCCCTTTGTCCATCACGCGGGCCGCAGCCCGCGCAGATTCAGACGGCAACGGCCTCGCGGATCTGCTGCAAGGCGCCCGGATCTTCCATGGTGGTCAGGTCGCCAGGATCGCGGCCTTCGCACACGGCTTGTATGGCGCGGCGCAAGAGCTTGCCGCTGCGGGTCTTGGGCAACACGCTCACAAAACGCACCCGCGCAGGGCGTGCGACCGCACCCAGCTGGTCATCCACCACCTTCATGATGGCGCCTTCGAGCTTGAGCGCGTCGGCGTCGCTGGCCGCCAGCGACGGGTCTTTGAGCACCGCAAACGCCACGGCCACCTGACCCTTGAGCTGATCGGCCACGCCAACGACGGCCACCTCGGCCACGTTGGGGTGGCTGCTGATGCTTTCCTCGATCTCGCGCGTGCCCAGGCGGTGACCGGCCACGTTGATCACGTCGTCGGTACGGCCGAGTATGTAGAAATAGCCGTCTTCGTCGCGCACGCCCCAATCGAAGGTGCTGTACATGGTGCGACCGTGGATGCTGGACCAGTAGGTCTTCACATAACGCTCGTCGTCGCCCCAGACGGTTTGCAGGCAGCCCGGCGGCAACGGGCCTTCCACGGCGATCACGCCCTTCTTGTTGGGCTCGGTGATTTCCTCGCCGGTGGACTCGTCGATCAGGCGCACGTCAAAACCGTACACCGCCTTGCCGGGCGAACCGTACTTGGTGGGCGCCCGCTCCACGCCATTGCAGATGGCCATGATGGGCCAACCGGTTTCGGTCTGCCAGTAGTTGTCGATGACGGGCTTTTTGATGGCGTCCGACATCCAGGTGGCGGTGGGCTCGTCCAGCGGCTCGCCGGCCAAAAACAGCGCCTTGAGACTGCTCAGGTCGTATTTGGTGAGGTAGGCCGGGTCCTGCTTCTTGAGCACCCGGGCTGCCGTGGGCGCGCTGAACATCACGCTGACCTTGTATTTTTCGACCAGTTGCCACCAGA
>CAYUAH010000311.1:0-3896 GCA_964442375.1 uncultured Hydrogenophaga sp.
TACCCCGACCTCGACCTGTTCCACCCCTGGGCCATCGACTCGGCCGAGGCCGCGCGCATCGCGCTGACCTGCGAGGCGGCGGCCTTCGCCACCAGCAAGAAGATCAGCAACAGCGAAGGCGCGGGCGTGTCGGCCCAGCAGTCGCATTTCTTCTCCGAGCACATGCGCGGCGGCGAGCGCCGCAAGACCGGCATCTTCAGTGGCGGCTACGCGAGTTCGCGCCACAGCCTGTCGGTGGCCCCCATCGCCGGCAAAGGCAAACACATGCAGCGCGACGCCTGGTACAGCTCCATGCGCGCGCCCGAGCAGTTGGCCAGCCCCGAAGCCGTGGGCCGCTACGCCGCCGAACGTGCTTTGGCGCGCTTGCACGGCCGCAAGATCGCCACCACCGAATGTCCGGTGCTGTTCGAAGCCCCGCTGGCCGCTGGCCTGCTGGGCGCCTACGTGCAGGCCACCAGCGGCGGTGCGCTGTACCGCAAGACCACCTTCCTGAACGAGAGCCTGGGCAAGCAGGTGCTGAGCAAACACATCGACATCGTGGAAGACCCCTTCCAGATGCGCGGCAAGGGCAGTGCGCCGTTTGACGACGAAGGTGTGCGCACCGCCAAGCGCAAGGTGCTCAGCGCCGGCAAGGTGTTGGGCTACTTTCTGAGCACCTACTCGGCCCGCAAGCTGGGCATGCGCACCACCGGCAACGCCGGCGGCTCGCACAACCTGGTGATGACCAGCCGCCTGACCCAGCCCGGCGACAAGCTCGACGAGATGTTGCGCAAGCTGGGCACCGGCCTGTTCGTCACCGAACTCATGGGCCAGGGCGTGAACTACGTCACCGGCGACTACTCGCGCGGCGCGGCCGGCTACTGGGTGGAAAACGGCGTCATCGCCTACCCGGTGGAAGAGATCACCATCGCCGGCAACATGCGCGACATGTTCAAGCAGATCGAAGCCATCGGTGCCGACGCCTACGCCTACGGTGCGAAGACGGTAGGCTCCATCCTCATCGGCAAGATGAAGGTCGCGGGGAACTGATCACACCCAACCCAGGGCACCCAGCGCGGCGCCCACGGCCAGCATCCACAGCAGGTGCAGGCGGGTGCGCCAGATGAGCAGGCTGCTGCCCACGGTGAGCAGCCACAGGCCCGCGTCCAGACGGGGGTTGCCGCTGGCGCGGCCCAGCAGCCAGCTGGTGGCCAGGAGCACGCCCACGACAATGGGCGCCATGCCTTGGCGAAAGGATTGCACGCCCAGGTGCTCGCGGTGCCGCTGGCACCAGCGCGTGGCCCACACCGTCAACAACGAACTGGGGGCCAGCACGCCCAGGGTGCAGATCAGTGCGCCCGCCGTGGAGAGCAAGGCGGTGAGCACCGCGCCCGCCTGCGGGCCGGCTGCGTTGTGGCCCACGTTCCAGCCCACGAGGGCGATGAACAACACATTGGGGCCCGGCGCGGCCTGCGCCAGCGTGACCGACTGGGTGAACTGCAAATCGGTCAGCCAGCGCTGGTCGGTGGCCAGAAAGCGGTGCAGATCGGGCACCAGGGTGATGGCGCCGCCCACCGCCAGCAACGAGATCGACAGGTGGTAGAGCAGCAGATGCGCCCAGTCGGCCAGGTTCATGGTGCCCGCTTCCGGTGCAACGCATGGGCGGTGAGCAGGCAGGCCAGACCGCCCACCCCCAGCACGATGAGGTGCAGTCCCAGGTGCAGCACCACCACCCCGAGGAAGGCGAGCGTGGCCAGCAGCAGCACCAGCGCAAAACCCAGCACGTGCCCGCGTAAGCTGGTCAGCAGCTTGAGGCCGGCACCGGCCATCAAGCCCGCCGCCACCGCGCCCATGCCACGCAGCGCGCCGGCCACCTGCGGCTGGTCGGCCCCTTGCGTGAGCAAGGTGCCCAGCGCCAGCAACAGCAGCATGGGCAAGGCCAGCAACCCGGCCAGGGCGGTGGCCGCGCCACGCCAGCCGGCGTGCCGGTCACCAAACATCAGGGCCAGGTTGCACACGTTGGGGCCGGGCATCACCTGGGCCACGGCCCAGTCTTCCAGAAACTCGGCTTCGGTCAGCCAGCGGCGTTTGTCCACCAGTTCGCGGTGCACCACCGCCAACACCCCGCCAAAACCTTGCAGCGACAGCCAGGAGAAGGCCCAGAACAGCTCGCCCAGGCTGCGCGGGGCCGGGCGGGCGGTGGGACTCACTTCGAGGCGCCCGCCGTGCCTTGGGCCACCGGGTCCAGCCCCGTGGCGCGCACGGTGTCGGCCACGGCGGGCGAGGTCAGGAAACGCAGCAACTGGCGCGCCAGTTCGGGTTGTTGGGCGCCTTGCACCATACCGGCCGAGAAGAAGATGGTTTGTTGCACCTCGTCGGGCAGGGTGCCGATGAAGTCCAGCTCCTTGAAGTAGATGAGCTCACTCACCTGCTGGAAGCCCAGCTCCGCATCGCCACGTGCCACCACCGCGCCCACGCGTTCGCTCATGATCTTTTTGCCGGTCTGGGCCAGGCGTTCCTGCACGCCCAGCTTGGCGAACAGCTCGGTGGACAGGTAGGTGCCGCTGGCGCTGGCCGAGTAGGCCACCGATGAGGCGTTGAGCAGCGTTTGCTTCAAGGCGGCCACGGTGCTGATGTCGGGCTTGGGCGTGCCCTTGCGCACGGCCGCGCCGATCTGCGAGCGCACGATGTCCACCCGCGAGCCGGGCACCAGCTTGCCGTCCTTCATCAGCGCTTCCAGCCCACCTTCGGACAGGATGACCATGTCGAACACCTCACCGCGCGCAAAGCGGCTGGGGATGGAGTCGGGGGCGTTGCCGATGGAGGCGCCGTAGGAGCTGATGACGCGGTGGCCGGTGGCCGCCTCGAACAGGGGCACCAGCTTCTTGTAGGCCTCGGTGAAGGCGCCCGAGGTGACGACGCGGATGTCGGCGGCCAGGGCGGCCTGGGTGGTCAGCAGGGCCAGCAGCAGGCCGCCGACGAAGCGGCGCGTGAGGGGGGCAATGATTCGCATGGTTTGTCTCCTAGTGGTGGGTGGTTGGTCACTGCACGGTGATCTTGCGGTCGCGGATCACGCGGCCCCAGGTGATGGATTCGCGCTCGATTTCCTTGGCCAGCTCCTCGCGGGTGCCGGGCTGGGGTGGCATGCCGTGGGCATTGAGTTCGGTCACCACCTCGGGCGCTTTCAGCACCTTGACCAGCTCGGTGTTCCAGCGGTCGAGCATGGCCGTGGGCACCTTGGACGAGGCCACGAAGGCGTACCAGTTGGTGGCGCTGTAGCCCGGGAAACCGGATTCGGCGATGGTGGGCACCTGGGGCAGCTGCGGCAGTCGCTTGGGGCCGGTGGACGCCAGCGGGACCAGCTTGCCGGCCTGGATGTGGGCCTGTGCGGTGTTCAGTGTCGAGTAGTAGGCGGCCACGCGCCCGCCGAGCAAGTCCTGCAAGGCCGGTGCACCACCCTTGTAGGGCACGTGCAGGGTGTCGATCTTGGCCATGTCGTCCAGCAGCTCGCCCGCCAGGTGCGAGGCCGAGCCGTTGCCGGTGGAGGCGTAGTCCAGCTTGCCGGGGTTGGCCCGGGCGTAGGCGATGAACTCGGCAAAAGTCTTGATCTTGGTGCCGGTGTGCACCACCAGCACGTTGGGGAAGTTCACGCCCATGGTGATGGGCGCCAGGTCTTTCACCGGGTCGTAGGGCAGCTTCATCAGGTGCTGGGCGATGGACAGCGGGCCGACCGAGCCAAACAGCAGCACGCTGCCATCGGCATTGCCCTGGGCCACGTACTGGTGGGCGATGTTGCCGCCTGCACCGGGCTTGTTGTCGATGACCACCGGCACGCCGATGTTGTCGCCCAGCTTCTTGGCGATGATGCGCGCCGCCGCGTCGGCCGCGCCGCCGGCCGCGAAGCCGACCACGATGGT
>CAYUAH010000312.1:0-3892 GCA_964442375.1 uncultured Hydrogenophaga sp.
TCTTGGCCAGGCCAGGCACGCCCTCGACCAGGAGGTGGCCCTGGGCCAGCATGGCCACCATCACCCGCTCCAGAAAGCGGTCCTGCCCCACCACCACGCGTTTGACCTCGTAGAGGATGCGTTCCATCAGCTGGGCGGTGGCGGGATCTTGTGGGCGGACATCGCTCATGGGAACTCCTTGGGCTGCTCAGAAGGGTGGAAGGCCGGCGGCAGAAGCAGCGTTCTCGATGGGCACGGCAAAACCGATGCCCACAAAGGTTCGCGCCGAGGTGGGGTTGAGGATGGCGGTGACGATGCCCACCACCTCGCCGTCCATGGTGACCAGCGGGCCGCCGGAGTTGCCGGGGTTGGCGGCGGCGTCGAACTGGATCAGGTTGGTCATGGTCTGCTTGCCCTCGGGCGAGCGGAAGGAGCGGCCCAGACCGGAGATGACGCCGGCCGACACCGACGGCCCGATGCCGAAGGGGAAGCCCACGGCCACCACCTCGTCGCCAGCGCGCAGGTCGCCGGTGGAGCGCATGGTGGCGGCATGCAGGTCGTCGGGAATCTCGTGCGCCTGCAGCACGGCCAGGTCGTTCTCGGGCTGGGCGCCGGTGATGCTGGCCGAGGCCTCCAGGCCGTCGGCAAAGGCCACGCGTATCTTCTGCGCGCCGCCGACCACGTGCAGGTTGGTCAGGATCACGCCCTTGTCGACGATGACCACCCCCGTGCCCACGCCCATTTCCACCTCTTCGCCGGTCTTGGGGTGTTTGCCATAGGCCATGACACGCACCACCGAGCCGGCCACCGCCTCCTGCGCGCGGGTGGCGGCCGAGGGCAGCACATGGGTTTCCAGTGTCTTGAGCACGGCCGCGTCTATGGCCTTCTGGGTCAGGGGTCTGCCTGCGGGGCCGGTGCGCCAGAGGTTGGCGGCCATGAGCGCAGCCAGCACGGCCATGCCCAGCCACAGCGCGGCCGGGCGGGCGGCCCAGCGGCGCAAACGGCTGCCCGCGGCCGGTGGTGCGGCGGGCAGCGCCAACGCGGGCTCGGGCACGGTGGCCGCAGCAGGCGCCACAGGCACGGCCTCGGTGGGGGCCGGAGCGCGCCGGGTGCTGTAGAGGGGTGTGCGTTTCATCGCCCACCCCCACTGGCCTGCCGTGTGATGAAACCTGCCGCCATGCCCCACCTCGCTGCTGTGTTGCTACGAAGCCATTGTGGCAGCAGGTGGCGGTTTTGTCAGAGGCACGCGGACGAAAGCCCGCCCGCACCGGCGGGGCAATCAGCGCAGCGACAAACCCGTCTGCTGCAAGGTCTTGACCGCCCCCTCGCCCACCGCCGCACCAAAGCGGCGTGCCAGGCGCGAAGCCACGTTTTCGCGCTGGGTGTAGTCCACGATGTCGGCGGCCTTGACCACCTCGCGCGCCACGTGGTCCAGGCTGCCAAAGCCGTCGGCCAGGCCCAGCGCCACGGCCTTCTCGCCGCTCCACACCAGGCCGCTGAACATCTCCGGCGTTTCCTTCAGGCGCTCGCCCCGCCCCTTGCGCACCACGCTGATGAACTGGTGGTGGATTTCGCTCAGCATGGACTGCGCGTAGTTGCGCTGCACCTCGCTCTGGGGGCTGAAGGGGTCGAGAAAGCCCTTGTTCTCACCGGCCGTCAGCAGCCGGCGCTCCACACCCAGCTTGTCCATCAGCCCGGTGAAGCCAAAACCGTCCATCAGCACACCGATGCTGCCCACCAGGCTGGCCTTGTCCACGTAGATGTTGTCGGCCGCCGCCGCGATGTAGTAGGCGGCAGAGGCGCAGGTTTCTTCCACCACGGCGTACACCGGCTTCTTGTGCAAGGCCTTGAGGCGGCCGATTTCGTCGTTGATGATGCCGGCCTGCACCGGGCTGCCGCCGGGCGAGTTGATCAACAGCACCACGGCCTGCGAGCCGCTGTCCTCAAAGGCCAGGCGCAAGGCCGCCACCACCTGGTCGGCGCCGGCTTCGGTGCCGTCGGCGATTTCGCCCTGCACCTCGATCAGCGCGGTGTGGGGCGTGCTCACGCTGGTGGTGTTGGGTGAGTGAGCAAACAGAAACCAGGCCAGCGTCGCCAGAAAGCCCAGCCACAACAGGCGCACAGTGACCCGCCAGCGGCGTGCCGCCCGCTGTTCCTGCAACTGGGCCATCAACAGGCGCTCCAGCGCGGCGCGCTCCCAGCCGGGAACGGCAGCCGCCTGCGGCTCAGGCGCGGCAGCGGGGGTGGACGGGTCGGGCACGCGAAAGTCTTCCATGGCGGGGGTCAGGGTGGTGACGCCAGGCGCTCAGAACAGCACCGGCTTGAGGTGGTATTGTGACTGCCAGAAGACCACGCCGTCGCGCTCCGTGGTGGCGATCTTCATCAGGCCGCCACGCCCGGGGCCGCCCACGCAGTGCCCGGTGTCGGGCCGGAACATGGCGCCGTGGGCCGCACAGACGATGTAGTGCCCGGTCAGATCGAAAAAGCGGTCGGGCTGCCAGTCCATCTCCATGGCCACGTGGCTGCAGCGGTTCAGGTACGCATGCACCTGGCCGGCATAGCGCACGGCAAAGGCGCGGCACGTTTGGCCGGCGTAGTTCACATCGAACGAACAGGCCAGGCCGCTGTCGAGCAGCTCGCGGCTGTGGCACAGGGGGTGCCATTCGCCATCACTGCCGTTGGAATCTGGGGTCAACATGTCCCTGTGGTGGCAACAAATCGCCACGCTCCTCAAAATGAGAAGCCGCCATTTTGTGCGAGTCGCAGCCACAACGCCGACGATGACACCCAAACCCCTCACCCGCCGCACGCTGCTGGCCAGCGCATCGCTGTTCTGCTGCTCGCAGACGCGGGCACAAACCCATGCCGCATTCTGGATGGCGCTGCAGCGGCCGGATGCTGTGGTGCTGATGCGCCATGCCCAGACCGAGCCGGGCGTGGGCGATCCGCCGGGCTTCCGGCTCGACGCCTGCCACACCCAGCGCAACCTGAGCCAGGCCGGCCGCGCCCAGGCACAGCGCGCGGCGGCGGCGTTTGCCGCAGCGGGCGTGGTGCCCGGCGAGGTGCGCAGCAGCGCCTGGTGCCGCTGCCTGGACACCGCCCGTCTGGCCTTCGGGCAGGCGACGGTCTGGCCCGCCATCAACTCCACCTTTCAGGGCCAGGGCGACCCCGACCGCAGCAAGGCCGAGGTGCTGGCCCACGCGCAGGCCTGGCGCGGCCCCGGCCCGCTGGTGCTCGTGACCCACCAGGTCAACATCAGCCACATCGCCGGCGAGTTCACCGCCATGGGCGAGATGTTGGCCACGCGCTTTGCCGACGGGCAGCTGCAGGTGCTGGCACGGCTGTCGGTCTGAAACACCGTCAGGCTCGCATCAGCCCCACCGCTAAGATGCGGGGTTGAGCCCCCGCGCAAGCCCTGGGCCCAACCCATCCATCCCGCAGGAGATACACATGAGCCGTGAAGTCGTCGTCGTCAGCGCAGTGCGCACCGCCATTGGCACCTTTGGTGGCAGCCTCAAAGACATCCCCCCCACCGAGCTGGGCGCCACCGTGGTGCGCGAATCGCTGGCGCGCGCCGGCGTGGATGGCAAGGACGTCGGCCACGTGGTGTTCGGCCACGTGGTCAATACCGAACCCAAGGACATGTACCTGTCCCGTGTGGCCGCCCTCAACGGCGGCTGCGCCGAAGGCACGCCGGCCTTCAACGTCAACCGCCTGTGCGGCTCGGGCCTGCAGGCCATCGTCTCGGCCTCGCAATCCATCTTGCTGGGCGACACCGACATCGCCATCGGTGGCGGCGCCGAGAACATGAGCCGTGCGCCCTTTGCCAGCCTGAACATGCGCTGGGGCTCGCGCATGGGCGACACCAAGATGGTGGACATGATGATCGGCGCCCTGCACGACCCCTTCCACA
>CAYUAH010000313.1:0-3887 GCA_964442375.1 uncultured Hydrogenophaga sp.
CAACCTGCACCCGCTGATCCTGTTCGACGCCAACGACCCCGACCAGCTGCACCGCTGCGAGCTGTTCGGCGCCGACATCCTGGAAACCAGCGTGGCCATGGGCGGCACGGTCACCGGCGAACACGGCGTGGGCGTGGAAAAACTCAACAGCATGTGTGTGCAGTTCAGCGCCGCCGAAAACGAGCAGATGTTTGCCGTCAAACGCGCCTTCGACCCCGCCGAGCTGCTCAACCCCGGCAAAGTCATACCCACCCTGCAGCGCTGTGCCGAATACGGCAAGGAGCTGGTGCGGGGCGGGCAGCTGAAGTTCGCAGATCTGCCCCGGTTTTGACGCGATGAAGGGTGGGTTACAGTCGCTCACATGAGCCTGCCCGACGCAGCCGACCACCTGCCCGAGGACTTTTTCACCGAGCTGTTCAACGAACCGGCGGCCATGCTGTCGCCGGCCGAATTCGAGCGGCTGCGCAGCCCGGGCTTTCTGCCCCGACTGCTGGACCACTTGCCTGGGCTGGTGAGCTATTTCGATCACCACCTGGTGTGCCACTACGCCAACCGCGCACAGCTGCAGCACTTGCCGCAGGCGGCCGAAAGTGCCGAAGGGCTGAGCGTGCAGCAGGTGTTTCCGCCGGAGCTGCTGGAAGCCATGCTGCCGGGGTTGGCGCAGGCGCTGCGCGGCATTCCGCAAGCCTTTGAAGCGCGGGTGGGCCATGCGCAGCGCGGTCACTGGGTGGCCAGCGGGCAGCTGGTGCCCGACCTTGATGGCCACCGCGTGCTGGGCCTGTTCTGCCATATCGCCGACATCAGCGCTCACCGCCTGCCCGAGCCCGCAGCCGAAACCCACGCGCCGTCCACAAACCCGCTCGGCGAACACCTGTCGGATGGCGAACGCCGCCTTCACCTGATGCTGGAAGGGCTGCGTGACCACGCCGTCTACTTCCTGGACACGGATGGCCGGGTGAGCGAATGGACATCCAGTGCCGAACGGCTGCTGGGCTACGCGGCCCACGACGTGCTGGGCGAGGACGCCCGCCGCTTCGACGCGCCCGACGTGCGCGAAGACGAACGGCTGGACGCTGAACTGGCGCTGGAGCGCGCCGCGCTGTTCGGGCAGTTTGAGAGCACCGGCTGGCGCCAGCGCAAGGACGGCAGCCGCTTCTGGGGCCACACGGTGCTGACAGCGCTGCGCGGATCAGGCGGCGAGCCGCTGGGGTTTTCGGCCCTCACGCGCGACATGACCGAGGTGCGCCGCCTGCAGGAGCTGCTGCAGGACCTGAACCAGACGCTGGAAATCCGCGTGCAGGAACGCACCCGCCAGCTGCTGGAGGTCAACCGCGACCTGGAATCCTTTTCCAGCTCGGTATCGCACGATCTGCGCGCGCCGCTGCGCCACATCACCAGCTTCATCGCCATCCTGCAGGAACACCTGGGCGAACACACCGACGACACCAGCCGCAAGCACCTCAAGACCATTGCCGATGCCGCCCAGCGCATGGGTGCACTCATCGAAGGTCTGCTCGCGTTTTCGCGCCTGGGTCTGGCGCCGCTGGAAAAGCGCGAGGTGGGCATGGCCACGCAGGTCAGCGCCAGCATCAACCGGCTCACCCACGACATCGGCGCACAGCAGGTGGACTGGACCGTGGCACCCGACCTGCCCGCCGTTCTGGGCGACCCGCTGCTCATCAGCCAGGTGTGGGACAACCTGCTGGGCAACGCGCTGAAGTACTCGCGCCTGCGCGAACGCTCGGCCGTGCAGGTGGGCTGGCGGCAGGATGCCGAACATGGCTGCGTGTACTGGGTGCGAGACAACGGTGTGGGCTTTGAGCCGCGCCAGGCGCACCGGCTGTTCGGCGTGTTCCAGCGCCTGCACCGGGCCAGCGAATTCGAGGGCACCGGCATCGGCCTGGCGCTGTGTCGCCGCATTCTGGAGCGCCACGGCGGTCATATTTGGGCCGAGAGCACGCCAGGCGAAGGCAGTTGTTTCTACTTCGCGCTGCCTGAAGGCCCCCACCCGCTGGCCTGAAGGCCCTGCAACAGCCAGCGCCGTGTGTCTGCCGGGTCGATCACGGCGTCGATTTCCAGCGTGGCCGCCATGTTCAACGCGCTGCCCGCCGCGTACTGCTGCGCCAGCAATTGTTGGAACAAGGCCTCGCGCGCCGGTCCGTCGGGCACCGCCGCCAGCTCCTTGCGAAAACCCAGCCGTACCGCGCCTTCCAACCCCATGGCGCCAAACTCGCCGGTGGGCCAGGCCACGGTGAACACCGGCGCGTGAAAGCCCCCGGCCGTCAGGCCCATGGCGCCCAGGCCGTAGCCTTTGCGCAGCACCACCGCCAGGTAAGGCACACGCAGGCGCGCGGCCTGGTTGAACAGATCGCCCACGCGGCGGACCAGGCCGGTAGCCTCTGCGTCGGGACCGACCATGAACCCCGGCGTGTCCACCAGGCTCACGACGGGCAGGCGGTGGGTGTCGCACAAACGCAGAAAACGGCTGAGTTTCTCGGCCGCGTCGGCGTCCACCGCGCCGCCCAGGTGCTGCGGGTTGCTGGCCACCACGCCCACCGCACGGCCCTGGATGCGCGCCAGCGCGGTGTGCACGCTGCGGCCATAGCCCTCGCGCAGCCACAACACCGAGCCCACATCGGCCAGACCGGTCACGGCGGCCCGGCTGTCGTAGGCGCGCAGGCGGTTCTCGGGCACCACGTCGCGCATGGCCAAAGCATGGGGCGCGTCCCCCGCAGCTTGTGCTCCCTGGAAATAGGACAGGGCCTGGCGCGCCACGGCAGCGGCCTGCACCTCATCGTCCACCAGCACGTCGATCACGCCGTTGGCGTGTTGCACGCCACTGGGGCCAATCTGTTCGGGTGTGAACGCGCCCAGCCCACCACCTTCCACCATGGCCGGGCCGCCCATGCCGATGTTGCTTTGCCAGGTGGCGATCACGATGTCGCAACAACCCAGCAGGGCCGCGTTGCCCGCAAAACAGCGCCCGCCGGTGGCGCCAATCAGCGGCACCTGGCCGCTCAGGCGCGCCAGCGCAGCAAAGGTGCCCACGTGCAGGCCAGCGACGATGGGCATGTCCACGTCACCGGGCCGGCCGCCGCCGCCTTCGGCCCACAGCAGCACGGGCAACTTCTGCGCCAACGCCACACCCAGCAGGCGGTCGGTCTTCTGGTGGTTGCGCATGCCTTGGGTACCGGCCAGCACGGTGGCGTCGTAGGCCATCACCACGGCCGGGCCGGCGTTGACCTGTGCCATGCCGCCCACCAGGCCGTCAGCGGGGGTGTTTTTCTGCAGGTCGTCCTCGCTGCGGCGGCTGCGCTGGGCGGCCACGGCCAGGGCACCGTATTCGATGAAGCTGCCGGGTTCGCACACCGCAGCGATGAACTCACGCGCACTGCGCTGGCCCTGTGCGTGGCGTTTGGCCACAGCCTCGGGGCGGGCGGCGTCCAGCGTGAGGGCGTGTCGATCGATGACGTGCTGCAGGTCGGGGCGCCGACCACCGTTCGATGTGGCGTGGGCAGCACGGGGGGCGGTGGGCTCGACCCGGGTGACGGCCGTGCCACGCAGCAGCAGGTCGTTCTCCATCACCGTCTCGCCTTCGACCACCCAGATCTCGGTCACGCGCAAAGCGCCGTCGGCCCGCAGCTCGTGCTCCATCTTCATGGCCTCCAGAATCACCAAAGGCTGCCCGGCGGCCACCTCGTCACCGGGTTGAACGAGCCATGACACGAGTTGGGCTTGGAGGGGTGCGCGCAGTTCGAACATGCGCGGGATTGTGTGGCGCGCGACAGGCGTTCGGCGTCTGGGATGTGACAGCCCACATCACCGAAAAAAAAGGTTCTTCACGGATTCCCGGGGAATGCGGCCTTGATCTTGAGGAAGAAGTAGTC
>CAYUAH010000314.1:0-3880 GCA_964442375.1 uncultured Hydrogenophaga sp.
GGCCCTGGCCAAGCCGATAAAATGGCGGGTTGCTTACCCTGGCCCTCACACCATGACCACCCAATTCACCGTTGCCGACATCCGCAAGTCCTTCCTGGATTTTTTTGCTTCCAAGGGCCACACCGTGGTCGCGTCCAGCCCGCTGGTGCCGGGCAACGACCCGACGCTGATGTTCACCAACTCGGGCATGGTGCAGTTCAAGGACGTGTTCCTGGGCACCGACAAGCGCAATTACGTGCGCGCGGCTTCGGTGCAGGCCTGCCTGCGCGCCGGCGGCAAACACAATGACCTGGAAAACGTGGGCTACACCGCCCGCCACCACACCTTCTTCGAGATGCTGGGCAACTGGTCCTTCGGTGATTATTTCAAGCGCGAGAGTTTGAAATGGGCCTGGGAACTGCTGACCGAGGTCTACAAGCTGCCCAAGGAGCGCTTGCTGGCCACCGTCTACGCCGAGGACGACGAGGCCTTCGACATCTGGACCAAGGAAATTGGCCTGCCGCCCGAGCGCGTGATCCGCATCGGCGACAACAAGGGCGGTCGCTACAAGAGCGACAACTTCTGGATGATGGCCGACACCGGCCCTTGCGGCCCTTGCTCGGAAATCTTCTACGACCACGGCGACCACATTCCCGGCGGTCCTCCGGGCAGCCCCGAAGAAGACGGCGACCGCTTCATCGAGATCTGGAACAACGTGTTCATGCAGTTCAACATGCATGAAGACGGCTCGGTGACGCCATTGCCCGCGCCCTGCGTGGACACCGGCATGGGCCTGGAGCGCCTGGCCGCCATCCTGCAGCACGTGCACAGCAACTACGAAATCGACATCTTCGACGCGCTGATCCAGGCCGCTGGCCGCGAGACTTCTACCCCCGACCTTTCCAACCCCTCGCTCAAGGTGATCGCCGACCACATCCGCGCCACCTCCTTCCTCATCAGCGACGGTGTGATCCCCAGCAACGAAGGCCGTGGCTACGTGCAGCGCCGCATCGTGCGCCGCGCCATCCGCCATGGCTACAAGCTGGGCCAGAAGACGCCCTTCTTCCACAAGCTGGTGCCCGATCTGGTGAAGATGATGGGCGAGGCCTACCCGAACATGGCCTCGCAGGCCCAGCGCATCACCGAGGTGCTCAAGGCCGAGGAGGAGCGCTTTTACGAAACGCTGGCCAACGGCATGGAAATTCTCGATGCTCAAATTGGGCAGGCGGCCACTGTCGGCGCAGTAACCAAGTTTGGGACTCCCTCTGCTGTATCTGGAGAGTTGGCGTTTAAGCTCCACGATACGTACGGCTTCCCATTGGATTTGACACAAGACGTATGCCGTGAGCGCGGCGTTTCCGTTGACGAAGCCGGTTTCCACGCCGCCATGGAGGCGCAAAAGGCCAAGGGCCGCGCGGCCGGCAAGTTCAAGATGGACAAGGCGCTGGAGTACACCGGCGCCGGCAACACCTTCGTCGGCTACGAGCAATTGCAAGCCTCGGCCAAGGTGGTGGCCTTGTACCTCGATGGCACGCCCGTGGCCGAACTCAAGGCCGGCCAGCAGGGCGTGGTCGTGCTCGACACCACGCCCTTCTACGCCGAAAGCGGCGGCCAGGTGGGCGATGAAGGCGTGATCAGCACCGGCTCGGCCACGTTTGCCGTGGGCGACACGCAGAAGATCAAGGCCGACGTGTTTGGCCACCATGGCAGCATGGCGCAGGGCACCCTGGCCGTGGGGGATACCGTCACCGCCTCGGTCAACCTCGACCTGCGCGCGGCCACCGTGCGCAACCACAGCGCCACCCACCTGATGCACAAGGCCTTGCGCGAGGTGCTGGGCTCACACGTGCAGCAAAAGGGCTCCCTGGTCAACGCCGATCGCACCCGCTTCGACTTTGCGCACAACGCCCCGGTGACCAACGCCGAGATCCGCCAGATCGAAGCGAAAGTGAACGCCGAAATCCTGGCCAACGCCGCCGCCCAGGCGCGGGTGATGGACATCGAATCGGCCCAGAAAACCGGCGCCATGATGCTGTTCGGCGAAAAGTACGGCGACACCGTGCGCGTGCTCGACATCGGCTCCAGCCGCGAGCTCTGCGGCGGCACCCACGTGTTGCGCACGGGTGACATCGGTCTGTTCAAGGTCGTGGCCGAAAGCGGCGTGGCCGCGGGCGTGCGCCGCATCGAGGCCATCACCGGCGCCAACGCGCTGAGCTACCTGCAGTCGCTGGAAGACACCGTGGCACAGGCCGCAGGTGCCCTGAAGGCGCCCACCGCCGAGCTGAACGCGCGCATTGGCCAGACGCTGGAGCAGATCAAGGCACTGGAAAAGGAAGTGGCTGCGCTCAAGGGCAAGCTGGCCTCCAGCCAGGGTGATGAGCTTGTGACCCAGGCCGTGGATGTGAAAGGACTCAAGGTCCTGGCCGCCGTGTTGAACGGCGCCGACGCCAAGACCCTGCGCGACACCCTGGACAAGCTCAAGGACAAGCTCAAGACCGCCGCCATCGTGCTGGCCGCCGTGGACGGTGGCAAGGTGCAACTGGCGGCCGGCGTGACCGCCGACAGCATGGCCAAGGTCAAGGCCGGCGAGCTGGTGAATTTTGTCGCCCAACAAGTGGGCGGCAAGGGCGGTGGCAAGCCCGACATGGCCATGGCCGGCGGCACCGACGCGGCCGCGCTGCCGCAGGCCCTGGCCTCGGTGCAGGCCTGGGTGGCCCAGCGCCTGTGAAGCTGACGCGGCGCCAGGCACTGCAGGTGGCTGGCGCGGGCTTGATGGGCCTGGCCCTGTCGCCTGCCAGGGCCAGCGCCGAGCGCACCGACTGGCCGCGCCAGGCGCCCACACCTGCGCTGGATGCCCTGGACATGTCGGGCCGGCGCGTGACGCTGGCCGACTTCAAGGGCCGCGTGCTGGTGCTCAACTTCTGGGCCAGCTGGTGCGAGCCCTGCCGCGCCGAAATGCCCACCCTGCAGCAACTGCCCCTGGTGCTGGGCGAAGACCAGGTGGCCGTGCTGGGCCTGAACTTCAAGGAAGGGCCGAGGCGCATTGCGCAGTTCACGCAGGCGGCGGGTGTCACGCTGCCCGTGGCGCTGGACCCGCAGGGCGACATCGCCCGGGCCTGGGGCGTCAAGGTGTTTCCCACCACCCTCCTCATCGACCCGGCCGGCCGCGCGCGCCAGCGCATCCGTGGCGAGGTGGACTGGAGCAGCCCGCAGGCGCTGGGCTGGATAGAGACGCTGCTGCGGCGATAATCGTGGCTGACCTCGGGGCGTCCCTTCACAGACGCCCCGGTCTTTTTTGCCCACTCCGGAGTTCTTTTGATGACCACCGATCGCCGCGCCTTTCTGCGGCGCACGGCAGCCGCGTCCGCGTCTGTTGTGCTGCCTGCTGTCCCATTCCAGTCGCTGGCCCAGGCCACGCCCACCCGCACAACGTTCAACCCGCAGCCCGCCGGCTGGCGCACCTTCGACGTGACCACCCGCGTCGATATCGCCCAGCCCGAGGGCGCCACCCAGGTCTGGCTGCCGCTGCCCGCCGTGGAAAGCGATTGGCAGCGCAGCTACAGCAGTGGCTTCCAGAGCAACGGCCAAGCCCGCCTGACCGACGCCAGCCTCTACGGCGTGAAGATGCTGCACGTGCGTTTTGACGCCGGTGTGGCCCGCCCGTTTGTGGAGTTGACCAGCCGCGTGGCCACGCGCAACCGAGCCGCCGACTGGACGCAGAAAACCGCACCCGCCGAAGACGCCGCTTCGCTGCGCTTCTGGACCCAGCCGACCCGCCTGCTGCCCACGGACGGCATCGTGCGCGAAACCGCACTCAAGGCCACGAAGGGCGCACGCACCGACGTGCAGAAAGCCCAGGCCATTTACGACTGGGTGGTGGCCAACACCTACCGCGAGCCCA
>CAYUAH010000315.1:0-3866 GCA_964442375.1 uncultured Hydrogenophaga sp.
TGTCGCGCCAGGGCGTGCAGCGCGACCTGCTGCCGCTGGTGGAGGGCACCACCGTGTCGACCAAGTACGGCATGGTCAAGACCGACCACATCCTGTTCATTGCCAGCGGGGCTTTCCACCTGGCCAAGCCCAGCGACCTCATTCCCGAGTTGCAGGGGCGTTTCCCCATCCGCGTGGAGTTGCAGTCGCTGTCGGTGCAGGACTTCGAGGCCATCCTCACGCAAACCCACGCCAGCCTGGTGCGCCAGTACCAGGCGCTGCTGGCCACCGAAGGGGTGCAGGTCGAGTTCACGCCCGAGGGCATCACCCGCCTGGCGCAGATCGCGTTTGACGTCAACGAGCGCACCGAGAACATCGGCGCGCGCCGCCTGTCCACCGTGATGGAACACCTGCTGGACGAGGTCAGCTTCGACGCCACCAAGCTGCAAGGCCAGACGGTCAGCGTGGACGCAGCCTACGTGGACGCCCGCCTGGGGGCGCTCAGCCGCAACGAAGATTTGTCGCGCTACATCCTCTGAGCGTTGAACAACCACCCAGTGCAACCGCTTTGTGTGACACAGAGATGACACATTGCGGCGCGAAGATGGGCGGGTGAGCTCGCCCACCCAGCCGCCTTCTGCCGACGAATCCTTTGCCTCGATCTTTGATCTCGGGCACCGCCTGAGCGCCACCACCACCGGCGGCGGAGCGCGCCCGTTGGTCGGTGCGGCGGCGGCCCTGGCCGTGACCTTGCCCCACGCCATCGGTCTGGGGCTGCTTGCGTTTGCGGCGGTGGCGTCGCAATGGCACGCCGGCGCGCTGGCTTTGTGGTCGGCGGCCTTGCCAGGGGCCTTCATGGCCCTGGTGGTGCGTGGGCGCGGCGTGGTCTATGCGCCCTCCACCGCCGTGGCGCTGTTGTTCGGCGGCATGTTGAGCCTGGTGATGCGTGCGGGCGGGGGCGCCGGCATCACGCCGGCGCAGGGGCTGGCCATCACGGGTGTTTTTGTGGCCCTGGGTTTCGTGTTCCAGTGGCTCATCGGGCGGGCAGGCCTGGCGGTGCTGTCGCGGTTTTTGCCGGTGTCGGTGACCCAGGGGTTTTCGGCCGGTGTGGGCTTGTCTTTGGTGGCAGCGCAGTGGCGCGGCCAGGGCTGGGCCGGCAACGACGTGGGCACCGTCGCGCTGTTGTGGCACCTCGGCGTGGCGACCGCCGTGGTGGTGCTGAGCCAGGTGCTGCAGCGCTTGTGGCCGCGTTTCCCCAGTCTGTTGCTGGCGGTGCTGGTGGTCAGTCTGCCGTTGTGGTGGCTGGCGCCCGAGGGCCTGTTGCTGATGGCCTCACAGCCCCATGGCCTGGTGTTGCCGCCCTTGCCCGACTGGCTGGGCGCACCCTGGTGGCCGGTGTTCCGCCAGGCCGGCTTTGCGCTGTTGTCGCTGTCGGTGCTGATGGGTGTGGTCAACGGCCTGGAGGTGCTGGTGTTCCACCAGCAACTGGAGACAGGCCACGGTGTGCGCAACCAGCCCGACCGCGTGCTCATGCGCGAAAGCGCAGCCTGCGCGGCGTGTGCCTTGCTGGGGCTGATACCGGCGTCCACCAGCACCTCGCGTTCGCGCACGGCGCTGGCCTACACCGGCGAGCCCACCTTGCGCGTGGGTCAGTGGCATGCGCTGGTGTTGTTGCTGGTGGCCCTCAGTGGGCACCTGTGGCTGCACGGCGTGGCGGTGGCCGCGCTGGCTGGGGCGCTGGTGGTGGCGGGCTTGCGCATGGTGCCGTCCAGCATGTGGCAAGTGCCGCAACGTGGTGCCCTGCGTGAGAGCTGGTGGCTGGCCTGGGTGGTGGCGCTGGTGTTCGCGGCTTCGGGCGGCGCCATGGCACTGGTTGCGGGGCTGACGGTGTCCACCCTGGTGTTGTTGCGCACCTCGGCGGCGCACGCCATCCGGCGCATGCACCTCGAAGGCCGGCTGCGTTCGCGCCATGTGCGCCGCGCCGAGGTGGATGCCTGGCTGGCCCCGCGCATGTCGCAGGTGGCGGTGTTCGAGCTGCAGGGCATCGTTTCGTTTGGTGTGGCCGCGTGGGTGGTGGACCAGGTCAACCGCCACCTCGACGGCCACCGCTGTGTGGTGCTGGACGCCGCGCGCGTGCCCTCGTGGGACGAGACGGGATACGCGCGCTTTCGCACGCTGGCGCACGACCTGCACGGCCGTGGCATCGCCTTGCTGATCAGCGGCGTGCACGAGCACCACCAGGACGCGCTGGACGACCTGCGCACCTTCCCCGACCTCGACCGCGCGCTCGAATGGGCCGAGGACCAACTGCTGCGCGACTGCCCGCGCGCGCTGATGGTGTCCGACCCGCCGAGCTCCCGCCTGGGCGACCTGGGCGACGGTGTGGACAACGCGGCTCGCATAGCCTTGGAGGCCCACATGGTGTTCCAGCGGTTTGAAGCCGGCCAGCTCATCATCCGCGCGGGCGACGTCGACCGGCGCCTGATGCTGGTGCAGGAGGGCAGCGTGGCGCTGTCCACCGCAGCGGATGGTGAGGCCGCTCTGCGGTTGGCCGTCATCGGCCCGGGCATGGTGTTGGGCGAGATGGCCTTTCTCAACGGCATCGCGCGCACCGCCTACGCGCAAGCGGGTCCCGATGGCGCGCTGGTGGGCGCCATCGGCTGGGACACCTTCCAGGGCTGGACCGATGCCCACCCTGAAGCCGCGCTGTCCTTCATGACCGCGCTGGCGCGCATGGGCATACGCCGCCTGGGCAGCACCTCGCAGGAACTTCGCATCGCAATGATGTGAGTGTGTGCGGCGTTTGTCCGCCGGATCTCCCGTCTCCCTTCTTTTTGCCACGGCCTGTGCGGCGCCTGCGTGGCGTTTGCCGTGGGAGGAAAAATTCTTTTGACTTTTTTCATGTAGCGTTCCTATAATGAAATCATTCGCTACCGAAACAAAATATCAAACGTTCTCAACCATCTCTCTGACACAGAAGGAGCCACCCATGTACGACACCTTTGCGACCGACCGACTGATCGATCTTTGGCTGACCGAAGACATTGGCGCCTTCGACCTCACGGCCCAGACCATGATTGAGGCCTCGGAAGAAGCATGCTTCCACATGAACGCGCGTGAGCCGATGACGGTCTCGGGTATTGCGGTGGCCGCACGCGTGTTCCAGCGTTACGACCCTTCGTTGCGCATCAAGGTGCTGGTGGCCGATGGCGAGCGTGTGGCGAAAGGCGCCATCCTGCTGGAGGTCAGCGGCTCGGCGCGCAGCATGCTCACCGCCGAGCGCACCGCGCTCAACATCGTGCAACGTCTCAGCGGCATCGCCACCGAAACCGCGCGCTACGTGGACGCCATCGCCGGCACCCAGGCCCGCCTGCTCGACACCCGCAAGACCACGCCCGGCCTGCGTGTGCTGGAGAAACACGCGGCCGCCTGCGGCGGCGCGCTGAACCACCGCCTGGGTTTGGACAGTGGCGTGATGGTCAAGGACAACCACATCGCCGTGTGTGGCAGCATCCGGGCGGCGGTGGCCCGTGCGCGCCAGGTGCTGCCGGTGTTGACCAAGCTGGAGGTGGAGTGCGACCGACTGGAGCAGGTGCGCGAAGCCCTGGAGACCGAGGTGGACGTGATCATGCTCGACAACATGTCGCTGGCCGACATGAAGGCGGCCGTGGCGTTGGTGGCCGGGCGGGTGAAGCTGGAGGCCTCGGGCGGCGTGCGACTGGAAACCATTCGTGCAATCGCCGAGACGGGCGTGGACTACATCTCCACCAGCAAGATCACGCAGTCCGCGCCGGCTGTTGACATCGGCCTCGACGACGCGCAGTGAAACAGGCCACCCCCGTCGCTTGCCCGCTGCGCGTGGCCGCATCCCCCCTCAAGGGGGCGAC
>CAYUAH010000316.1:0-3861 GCA_964442375.1 uncultured Hydrogenophaga sp.
CGCGCCAATCGACCATCTGGCCATCCATCCAGATTTTGCCGTCGCGGTCGGACATCGAGGGGATCACGGACATGTCTTGCCTTTGTTGTTGCGCCGCACCATGTGGCGGCAAAGACGGCATTTTACGGCTGCGCGGCGGGCGCCTGCCACAGCTTCTGGTAGCCGGGCGAAGGGGCTCGCAGGCGCGCCGCGAGCGGGTCGCGGCCATCGCGTGCCACCAGGCTGGGCAACTGGGGCGGCGTGCGTCCCAGCGCCAGCGCCAGGGGCTGGTCCGCAGGGTTCAGCACGGCCTGCAGGCTCAGCGGCAGCACGTCGAAATGGTTGATGGCATCGAGCTGGCGCGGCGCGCGCCCTGGCACGGCCATGGCAAAAAACACGTCTTCGGCGCTGTCTTCGGCCTGCGCCGGGCGGCGCGACGACCAGCCTGGCGCCATCAGCGGGTGGTCGCCCATGAGCACGACCACGGTGTCGGTCAGGCGCCCGCGCCGCTCCAGCTCGGCCAGAAAGGCTTCCACGGCGCTCAGGCTGCAGTCAAAGATGTCCATCATGCGGTGCTCGGCATGGGGGGGCGGGCAATGGCGCGATGGATGACCGTTCGGGCCGTGGGTGTCCAGCGTCAGCAGGCTGAGGAAAAACGGTTTGCGGCTGCGCTCCAGGTCGTCCAGCACCTGGGTGGCAAAGGCCAGCATGGTGTGGTCCTCGGCGCCCCACCAGCCCTCGGGCCACTGGTAGCCGTTCATCTGGGTGCGTATGTCATCGCGCCCGTACACGTGGTTGAAGCCGTGTTCGTGCAGAAAGTACTGCTTGCCGGCAAAGGCCGGGTCGGCCCCGCCCACAAAGGCGGTTTCAAAGCCGGCGGCACGCAACACGTCGCCCAGGCAGGTGGCACCTCGCAGCGGTGCCTGGGTCTCGTCGAAGTTGTTGCGGCCGCGCCAGCCGGTGGGCATCAGGGGCAGGCCACATTGACTGGCCAGCATGCCGCCCAGGGTCCACTGCGTGCCGGGCAGGGTGATGAAACGGCGCGCCGACGTGTGCTGGTCGCGCCACTTCGCCAGCGGGCGCTCGGGCCGCACAAACTTGTTCTGCAGCGATTCCACATAAATCAGCACCAGGTTGCGCGGCTGCTGCTCGGTCACGCGGCGCGCCAAGGCCGACACATTGGGTGCCACGTGGTCGTGCTCCATCCAGTCGGGCGCATCGGCCGGCAGCGTCCAGTGGTCTTGCAGGTTGAGCGCCTGGGCTGCGCGGGCCAGGCCCAAGCCACCCAGGGCCAGGGCACCCAGCAGCACCAGGCCGTTGGTTGCCCGCCGGCCGCCTGGCCAGCCGCGCCACAGCAAAGCGGTCAGCAAGGTGACGACCAGGCCCCAGGCCAGCGGCTTGAGCAGCAACTCGCGCGCGGTGCCACGCAGCAGGGCGGTGGGCACGGTGGCCAGGGTCTGGCCGCCGTCCAGCGTCAGGTGGAACCAGGCCTGCTCCAGGCTGATGTCGCCAAATTCCTCCACGATCCAGTAGGGCAGGCGGTACAGCGCCATGGTCAGGGCCGACAGCAGGAAAACGCCCAGCAGGGCAGTGCGCCGGCTCACGGTGGGGTCGGGGCGTCGGTCGGGGCGTTGTCGGGGGCTTCGGCCCGCTGGATGCTGTGCTCCAGCAGCCGGCCGTCCAGGAAGCGCGCCGTCACCGACGAGCCGCTGGCATCGGTCCAGCGAAACACTTCGGGCTGTGCGTCGGACTCGGACAACATCTCGCCCAGGCTGCCGGTCAAACCGATCACGCTCAGCAGCTTCATGCCTGGCTTGAGTTTGACGTGCAGCTTGAGTGCCTGGGCGACTGTGCCCTTGGGCTGGCCGGCGGCACGTTTGAGCACCCGCAGGGTCTGGCTGAACTGGATGGTGGCCCAGAACATCAGCATGCTGAAGGCCAGCAGCAGGCCCAGGCCACCGTACTGGCGCCAGGCGCCCCACATCACCAGGGCCATGGCCGCCCACCAGAGGGCGCTGCGGGTGTTCAGACGCCAGGGGCGTTGGAAAAGCGTGTTTTGCATCGCGAAAACAAAAAATGTCAAAAAAAGCCTAAAGCCCTGACTCAAGTGTCCGATAACTGGAGGGAACGGCGGTAATCCGTCGACTGTATCCGTCCAGCAAGGAGAACATCATGCTGACCATATCATCGATTGGCGTGGGGCCCAGGCCCCCACAAACGCCGGTGGCGAACCCGCCGCCGCCGGTTGCGGCTGGGCGGGCCAGTCCTTCGGTGCAGCGCGACAACAGCGCAGGCACCGTGGTCAGTGTGACGTCTGGCGATGGCACCGGGGCGCAGACGACCTACCTGCCTTCGAGTCTGCCGCCGGTGGCAGGCCCTGGCGAGGCGGTGCAGGCCGATTTGCCCAAGAGTCTGCAGGCCACGCCGGCCGAGGCGCTGAATGCCGCGGTGCGTTTCAAGGGTGAATTGCCGGCCGAGCCGAAATCTGCGGTTGAACAGGCGCTGGACCAACAAATCGAGGAGTTCATCCCCAACCTCTGGAAGGCCAGCCGCGCCGCCGTCGACGCGCTGACCGCCAACACCAACCCAGACGCCGCGTCGCCCGAGGGCCCGCGCACCGAAATTCCCGTCAACGAAACGCCTTACATGCTGCCCGAAGGCGGCAAACCCCCCTCCAGCCCGGGCACCTTCATCGACATCGAGGTCTGAGCGCAGCCGATTCGGCGTCAGATGCGGTGACGAACCGCGCCACCTGAGGCGCGAATGCGCTCGGTCAGCGCGTCGGCAATCTGCAGCAGCGGCAGCACTTCGTTGGCCGCGCCGGCCTGTATGGCCATCTTGGGCATGCCAAACACCACACAACTGGCTTCATCCTGCACGTAGTTGTAGCTGCCGGCGTCACGCATTTCCTTCATCGCCGTGGCGCCATCGGCGCCCATGCCGGTGAGCATCACGCCGTAGGCGTTGGGGCCCAGGACCTTGGCAACCGATTTGAAAAGTACCTCGACCGAAGGTTTGTGGCGGTTGACCGGGGGCGTGTCTTCCACCACTGCCACGTAGTTGGCGCCACTGCGGTCGATGCGGAACTGCATGCCACCCGGTGCGATGTAGGCGTGGCCCGGCAGGATGCGCTCGCCGTCGCGCGCCTCCGACACCGAGATCCGGCACAGGCTGTCGAGCCGGGCGGCAAAACTGGTGGTGAAGCCGGGCGGCATGTGCTGGGTGATGACGATGGCGGGCGAGTCGGCCGGCATGCGCACGAGGATTTCCTTGATGGCTTCGGTGCCGCCGGTGGAGGAGCCGATGCAGATGACTTTTTCGGTGGACAGCCGCCCAAACGGTCGGCTGGCCGCCGGCACCGCAGCGCCCGCGCCGGCCGTGGCGGCCGGCGGCGGGGTGGTCAGGCGCCGCACCTGGGCCTTGGCCGCGATGCGCAGCTTGTCCACGATCTCGTCGCCCAGCTCGCGCAGGCCCGAAGACACGCCGATGCGCGGCTTGGCCACGAAGTCCACCGCGCCCATTTCCAGCGCACGCATGGTGATTTCGGCGCCTTTTTCGGTCAGGGTGGACACCATCAGCACCGGCATGGGCCGCAGCTTCATCAGGCGCGACAGGAACTCCAGCCCGTCCATCTTGGGCATTTCCACGTCCAGCGTGATGACGTCGGGGTTGAGCTCGCGGATCATTTCGCGAGCTGCCAAGGGGTCGTTGGCCGTGCCAATGCAGGCCATGTCGGGCTGGCGGTTGATGATCTCGGCCAGCAGGCTGCGCACCAGCGCCGAGTCATCGACCACCACCACTTTGATCTTGCTCATCTGTCAGTCAGCGGGTTCAGAACAGGTCCACCGAGCCGCCAGCCGTGGATTGCACCACGTTGGCCAC
>CAYUAH010000317.1:0-3852 GCA_964442375.1 uncultured Hydrogenophaga sp.
TTCTTGGCCTTCATGATGTTGGGCAGCGTCACGTAGCGCGGCTCGTTCAGGCGCAGGTCGGTGGTGATGACGGCCGGGATGGACAGCGCCACGGTTTCCAGGCCACCGTCCACTTCGCGGGTGACGTTGACCTTGTCACCGGCCACTTCCACCTTGCTGGCAAAGGTGCCTTGGGGCAGGTCGGCGAGAGCTGCGAGCATCTGGCCGGTCTGGTTGGCGTCGTCGTCAATGGCCTGTTTGCCCAGGATGACCAGGCCGGGTTGTTCTTTGTCCACCAGGGCCTTGAGCAGTTTGGCCACGGCCAGGGGCTGCAGTTCTTCGGTGGTCTCGACCAGGATGGCGCGGTCGGCGCCGATGGCCATGGCGGTGCGCAGGGTTTCCTGGCACTGGGTGACGCCGCAGGTCACGGCGATGACTTCGGTGACCACGCCTTTTTCTTTCAGGCGCACCGCTTCTTCGACGGCAATCTCGTCAAACGGGTTCATGCTCATCTTCACGTTGGCGATGTCCACACCCGTGCCGTCCGACTTCACCCGGACCTTCACGTTGTAGTCCACCACGCGTTTGACGGGGACCAAGACTTTCATACCTGCGGCTCCTGAAAGGTTGCAAAAAAACGTGCCAACGAATTTACGTTTACGTCAACGTCAACTTCGCCGGCGATTGTAGAACGAGATCACCTGAAAAAACGAACGACCGTGCTTTTTTATGAATTATACGGCGGGCGCCCCTTTGACGACATGCATGACACGCTGCGGAAACGGAATTTCAATGCCATGCTGCCGGAAAGCCTTGAGGATGGCGTGGTTGATCTCCGACTTGAGGTTGTTCTGACCGTTCTCGGGGTCGGCCAACCAGTAGCCCACCGTGAATTCCAGCCCGTCGGCGCCGAAGGCCGTCATGGCCACCGCGGGTGCGGGGTCCTTGAGCACCCGGGCAGGTGCCGAGGCCGCCTCCAGCAACAGGCGGGTCACCAGCTCCACATCGCTGTCGTAGGCCACCGACACCACGGTCGATTGCCAGACCTTGGGATCGGCCAGCGAGAGGTTTTCGACGCGGCTGGTGATCAGGGTGTCGTTGGGCACGATGGACTCACGGCCAGCCAGCGAACGGATCAGGGTGTAGCGGGCGTTGATGTCGGTGATGCGGCCCTCGAAGTTGTCCACCCGCACGATGTCGCCGATGCGCATGCTGCGCTCGGCCAGGATGACAAAACCACTGACGTAGTTGGCGGCCAGCCGTTGCAAACCCAGACCGATGCCGACACCCACGGCACCACCCAGCACCGACAGCGCGGTCAGGTCAATGCCCACCGCAGACAATGCAATCAGCAGCCCCACAAACATCAGCAGTGCCCGGGTGGCGTTGCTGATGGCCTTGCGCAGCGACAACTCGCCGCCCACGGCCGAGCGCAGGAGGCGCGACTCGATGGCGGAAGACACCCACAGGCTGAGAATGAGCACGCCGCCGGCCGTGATGGCGCCTTCGATCACGTTGCGCAAACTGATCTGGCTGGCACCCACCTTCCACGTGATCTGGTCCATCTCGGCCAGCACCACGGGCAGCAGCCCGCTGACCCACAACACCATGGCCAGCCACGCCAGCCAGGAGATGGTGCGCTCGATCAGGCGCACCCAGGGCGTTTCCTCAAACGCAGCGCGCAGCACCTTGACGCCAACGCGGATGATCACCAGCGACACCAGCACCGGTATGGCGACCTTGAAAACCGCCAGCGGCGCCCACTTGAGCACCAGCGCACGCGCCACGTAGCCCAGCACCAGCAGCAGCGTCGGAAACAGCACGCCGTCCACCAGGCGGCGACCGAACCAGATCGAGCGCTGGTCGATGCTGCCGCCCAGCGAACGCCGCAACAACGCCACCACGCCCAGCGCCAGCGCCACGCAGACGGCCAGGGCGCCCAACTCGATCAGCACGCCGGGTTGCGAGAAGCCCTGTAGCCACACAGAAAAATCGTCGATGGGGCGGTTGGATGTGGTACTGCTCATGCGCCCTCCCCGCTCCCCGCCGAGGCGCGCCACGCGGGAGGTCGCTTTTCGATGAAGGCCAACACCCCTTCCTGCGCCACCTCGTGCACCATGTTGCAGGCCATGGTCTGGCCGGCAAGCTGGTAGGCGGCTTCGATGCCGGTTTCGCGCTGCTGGTAGAACAGCGCCTTGCCCATGGCCACGGCCTCGCGCGGTTTGGCCAGGATGCCCGCCACCAGACGCTCGACCTCGGCATCGAGGCCCTCCAGCGCCACCACCCGGTTCACCAGGCCACGCGATTTCGCCTCGGCCGCGCTGATGAACTCGCCGGTCAGCAACATCTCCATGGCCTGCTTGGCCGCCATGTTGCGCACCAGCGGCACGCTGGGCGTGGCACAGAACAAACCCACATCGATGCCGTTGACGCCAAAGCTGGCGCCCTCGGCCGCCACCGCCAGATCGCATTGAGCCACCAGCTGGCAGCCGGCTGCGGTGGCCAGGCCCTGCACCCGCGCGATCACCGGCACGGGCAGTTTCTGGAGGGACATCATCACGCGGCTGCACTGGGCGAACAGGCGCTGGTAATAGGCCAGCTCGGGCTGGGCCCGCATTTCCTTGAGGTTGTGGCCGGCACAAAAGGCCTTGCCTGCGGCGGCCAGCACCACCACACGGGCCCAGTCGTCACGGGCCACGGCGTCCAGGGCCTGCTGCAGCGCGGCCAGCATGGCCTCGCTGAGCACGTTGTAGGCCAGGGGCGTGTTGAGGGTCAGGGTGTGCACGCCACGCGGGTCACGGGTGTGCAGCAAGGGGGATTCTGGGGTGGGAACTTGGGTCATCCGCTCATTGTGAACCAAGCCCCGTGACCGGCGGGTGACTCAAACGTCGGCCAGCACCCGCACGTGGGCTTCGACGCTGCGCGCCAGGGAGCTGAGGTTGTAACCGCCTTCCAGGCAGCTCACGATGCGGCCCTTGGCATGGCGGTCGGCCACCTGTTTGATGCGTTCGGTGATCCAGATGTAGTCGTTCTCGACCAGACCCATCTGCCCCATGTCGTCCTCCCGGTGGGCATCAAACCCGGCGCTGATGAAAACCATCTGCGGCCGGAATGCCTCCAGCCGGGGCATCCACATCATGTCGATGAGTTCGCGCACGTCCATGCCGCGCGTGTAGGCCGGCACCGGCAGGTTGACCAGGTTGGCGGCGTTGGAATGTTCGCACTCGGGATAAAACGGGTGCTGGTAGAAGCTGCACATCAGGATGCGGTCGTCGCCGGCCACAATGTCCTCGGTGCCGTTGCCATGGTGCACGTCGAAGTCGATGATGGCCACGCGCTTGAGCCCATGCCGCGCGAGGGCGTACTTCGCTGCAATCGCCACGTTGTTGAAAAAGCAGAAACCCATGGCCTTGTTGTGGCAGGCGTGGTGCCCAGGCGGGCGCACCGCGCAGAAGGCGTTTTCCAGCTCGCCCGCCATCACCGCATCGGTGGCGTCGATGGCCGCGCCAGCCGCCAGCAGCGCGGCCTCCCAGGTGTGGCTGTTGATGGCGGTGTCGGGGTCGATGTTGGCGTGGGTGGGGCCGCCTGCCAGCATGTCTTCGATCAGGCGGTCGCTCAGGCCACGCAAGGCAGCCACATGCATGCGGTCGTGGGCCAACTCAATGTCGGAGAGCGCTGCCGGTGTCGGATCGCGGCGCTCCAGTGCGGTGTCCAGCCCGGTGATCAGCAGCCGGTCCTCGATGGCGGCGAGCCGCTGCGGGCATTCGGGGTGGCCCTCGCCCATCTCATGACGCCTGAACAGGGAGTGGGTGAAATAACCGGTCGGCTTCATGGCAACAAATTTCCGCTATGGTGCCGGCATGGACGACACAC
>CAYUAH010000318.1:0-3843 GCA_964442375.1 uncultured Hydrogenophaga sp.
CGGTCACGGCCTCGGCCTGGGCCACATAAGACGCCAGTTCCACGTTGACGGACCATTCGTCGCGCAGCACCTGCTCCAGCCCGGGCAGGTCCCACTGCTCCTCCACGCTGGCTTCGGGCACGTAGGCGCGCACCACGTCGGTGAGGGCGCCTTCGCGCAGACCGGCGATCTGGCTGCTCAGGTCCTGTGCATCCAGGATGTCGTTGCGCTGCTGGTAAATGACCTTGCGCTGGTCGTTGCTGACGTCGTCGTACTCCAGCAGTTGCTTGCGGATGTCGAAGTTGCGCGCCTCCACCTTGCGCTGCGCGCTTTCGATGCTGCGGGTGACGATACCGGCCTCGATGGCCTCGCCCTCGGGCATCTTGAGGCGGTCCATGATGGCGCGCACGCGGTCGCCCGCGAAGATGCGCATCAGCGAGTCGTCCAGGCTCAGGTAGAAGCGCGAGGAGCCCGGGTCGCCCTGGCGGCCCGAGCGGCCACGCAGCTGGTTGTCGATGCGGCGGCTCTCATGCCGCTCGGTGGCGATGATGCGCAGACCACCCAGGGCCTTGACCTGCTCATGGTCGGCCTGCCATTGCGCGCGCAGGGCCTCGATGCGCTGGGCCTTGGCGGCTTCGTCCAGCGAGGCATCGGCCTCGATGGCGGCCGTCATCTTCTCCAGGTTGCCGCCCAGCACGATGTCGGTGCCGCGGCCCGCCATGTTGGTGGCGATGGTGATGGCCTTGGGCCGGCCCGCCTGGACGATGATGTCGGCTTCACGTGCGTGCTGCTTGGCGTTGAGCACCTCGTGTGGCAAGCCCACCTTCTTCAACAACTCGGCAATGATTTCCGAGTTTTCGATCGAGGACGTGCCCACCAGCACCGGCTGGCCACGCTCGTGGCATTCCTTGATGTCGGCGATGGCCGCGTCGTACTTTTCCTTGGTGGTCTTGTAGACGCGGTCGAGTTCGTCTTTGCGCTGGCTGGGGCGGTTGGGCGGCAGCACCACGGTTTCCAGGCCGTAGATTTCCTGGAACTCGTAGGCCTCGGTGTCGGCCGTGCCGGTCATGCCCGAGAGCTTGCCGTACAGGCGGAAGTAGTTCTGGAAGGTGATGGAGGCCAGTGTCTGGTTTTCGGCCTGGATGGCCACGCCTTCCTTGGCTTCCACGGCCTGGTGCAGGCCATCGCTCCAGCGGCGCCCGGGCATCAGGCGGCCGGTGAACTCGTCGACGATGACGATCTCGCCGCCCTGGTTCACGTAGTGCTGGTCACGGTGGTAGAGATGATGGGCCTTGAGCGCCGTCACCAGGTGGTGCATCAGGGCGATGTTGCTGGGGTCGTACAGCGAGGCGCCTTCGGCCAGGAGACCAGCCTGGGTGAGGATGCGCTCGGCGTTCTCGTGGCCCTGCTCGGTCATGTGGACCGCATGGCCTTTTTCGTCCACTGTGAAATCGCCGGGCTTGGTCACGCCCTCGCCGGTGCGCGGATCGGCTTCGCCTTCCTGGCGGGTCAGCAGGGGCACCACCTGATTGATCGCGATGTAAAGCGCGGTGTGGTCTTCGGCTTGACCGCTGATGATGAGCGGTGTGCGCGCCTCGTCGATCAAGATGGAGTCGACCTCGTCCACGATGGCGTAGTGCAGGCCACGCTGCACGCGGTCGGCCGTCTCGTAGACCATGTTGTCGCGCAGGTAGTCGAAGCCGTACTCGTTGTTGGTGCCGTAGGTGATGTCGGCGCGGTAGGCGGCCTGCTTGTCCTCGCGCGGCATCTGCGGCAGGTTGATGCCCACCGACAGGCCGAGGAAGTTGTAGAGGCGGCCCATCCACTGCGCGTCGCGGTTGGCCAGGTAGTCGTTGACCGTGACCACGTGCACACCCTTGCCCGTGAGCGCGTTCAGGTACACCGGCAGCGTGGCGGTGAGGGTCTTGCCCTCGCCGGTGCGCATTTCGGCCACCTTGCCGTGGTGCAGGGCGATGCCGCCCAGCAACTGCACGTCGAAGTGGCGCATCTTCATGACACGCTTGCTGCCTTCGCGCACGACGGCAAACGCCTCGGGCAGCAGCTTGTCGATGGCCTCGCCCTGCGCCAGGCGTTGCTTGAACTCTTCGGTCTTGGCCTTCAGCTGCTCATCGCTGAGCTGCTCGAACTCTGGCTCCAGGCGGTTGATCTGCTCCACCGCCTTGCGGTAGGTCTTCAGCAGGCGGTCGTTGCGGCTGCCAAAGATTTTGGTCAGGAAATTTGTGGCCATAGGTGTTTTTCACTCGCGCTGCCGCACTGCGGGCGGGCGCTGGGCGTGACGGTTCTAGGTGCTCTTGGGATCTGCCAAGCCGTTGAAAACAAGGGAATGGACGCACAGCGCCCAACCGGGCGATTCTACCTGCGCAGCCCCCTGAGCCTGGGGCACAGGGGTGGCAGGCGACTCAGCGGCGAGGGCCGCTGGAGACGCGTGTGGCCGGTCCGGCGCGGGCTTCCTGAGGCTGCGCGGCCAGCTTGCCGGCATCGAGGAATTTCTGCGGATCCTGGGGCACGCCGGCCACCAGCACCTCAAAGTGCAGGTGCGCGCCCGTGGAGCGGCCGGTGTTGCCCACATCGGCAATCTTCTGGCCGCGCCGCACCAGGTCGCCCTGCTTGGCCGTCAGCCGGGAAGCATGGGCGTAACGCGTGACCAGGTCGTTGCCGTGGTCGATTTCCAGCATCTGCCCGTAGGCCGCGTGCCAGCCGGCAAACACCACCACGCCACCAGCGGCCGCCACGATGGGCGTGCCGGTGTCGGCGGGGAAGTCCAGCCCGCTGTGCAGGGCCGACTGGCCCGTGATGGGGTCCACCCGCCAGCCAAAACCCGAGCCCAGATCGACACCGTCCACCGGGTGTTGTGTCGGCAGGCGGCTGTTTTTCACCTTTTGCTCGAACAGACGCGACTCGGTGATGGTGAGCCAGTCCATCTGCCCCACGGCAGCGGCGTCCAGCCGGTCCAGCGATTGGGACAGGTCTTCTGCGGTCAGCGAGCGTGGGGCCAACAGCGCACCTCCGGCCGCACCGCGCAGCCTGGGGTCCACCGGCGGCACGCCCGCCAGTCCGGCCACACGGTCACCCAGCGACTCCAGCTGAACGAGCCGGGCCTGCATCTGCCCCAGGCGTTTGGCCATGGCATCCAGGTTGTCGCGCATGACCGCGTCCTGCGACGCCATCTCGCTCTTGAGCAGCAGCTTGACCATGGGCCCCACCACCGGCCAGCCTTGGCGCGCACCCTCCAGAAACACCCAGTGGTACAGACCCAGCGAGGTCAACACCAGCACCGCCGACAAGCTGAGTCCGGCCAGCACCAACTGCACCCCGCTGAGGTGTATGGCACGGCTGCGGGCCGCCCAGGCGTCGGTGATAATCAGATGCATACGTTCCCAGTTGCGGGCCCCACATGAATGCTCAGACCCGTACCCACCAGATGATGAGCCTGCAGCAGGCCATCCATGCCGCGCCCACGCTGGCCCACTTGAGCGACCTGGTGGCGCAGTCCCAAAAAAGATTGGCCGTCATTTTGCCATTGCTGCCGGTGGGCATGCGCAAAGCGGTGCGCTCTGGCCCGCTGGACGGCGCCGACTGGTGCCTGCTGGTGGACAACACGGCCGCAGCGGCCAAGCTGCGCCAGATGATGCCGGCCATGAAGCTGGCCCTCGAACACAAGGGTCTGGCGGTCGGGCAACTGCGCATCAAGGTGCAGCAGGGCAGCTGGCGCTGAGCGCGCGGGGCGCGAGAAGAGATGGTGCCGCTTGTCGGAATCGAACTGACGACCTACCGCTTACAAGGCGGTTGCTCTACCAACTGAGCTAAAGCGGCGCGGGGCAGATTCTACTTGACCCGTTTGAG
>CAYUAH010000319.1:0-3840 GCA_964442375.1 uncultured Hydrogenophaga sp.
GACAAACTCAAGAACGAAGCCAAGGTGATCTGATCATGACCGCACTTGTTATTGCCGAACACGACAACAACGCCATCAAAGGCGCCACTCTCAACACCGTGACCGCCGCCCTGGCCTGCGGCGGTGAGGTGCATGTGCTGGTGGCCGGCCACAACGCCGCTGCTGCAGCCGCCGCCGCCGCGCAGATCGCCGGTGTCGCCAAAGTCATCCACGCCGACGACGCGGGCCTGGCCCACGGCCTGGCCGAGAACGTGGCCGCCCAGGTGCTGGCCATCGCTTCCAACTACAGCCACCTCCTGTTCCCCGCCACCGCCAGTGGCAAGAACACCGCCCCGCGTGTGGCGGCCAAGCTGGACGTGGCCCAGGTCAGCGACATCACCAAGGTCATACCAGGCGCTGTAGGTGGCGCCGACACCTTCGAGCGCCCGATCTACGCTGGCAACGCCATTGCCACCGTTCAAAGCACGGACGCGACCAAGGTGCTCACCGTGCGCACCACGGGCTTTGATGCCGCTGCGGCCAGCGGTGGCAGTGCAGCCGTCGAAACCGCAGCCGCCCAACCTGCAAGCGCCAAGAGCAGCTTTGTGGGCAATGAGATCGCCAAGAGCGAGCGGCCCGAGCTGACCGCGGCCAAGATCATCGTCTCGGGTGGCCGGGCACTGGGCAGCAGCGAGAAGTTCAATGAAGTCATGACGCCGTTGGCGGACAAGCTGGGTGCGGCCATTGGCGCGAGCCGTGCGGCGGTGGACGCGGGTTACGCGGCCAACGACCTGCAGGTGGGGCAAACCGGCAAGATCGTGGCGCCTCAGCTCTACATCGCCGCCGGCATCTCGGGCGCCATCCAGCACTTGGCGGGCATGAAGGACTCCAAGGTGATCGTGGCGATCAACAAGGACCCCGAAGCGCCCATCTTCTCGGTGGCCGACTATGGCCTGGAGGCCGATCTGTTCTCGGCTGTGCCGGAGTTGGTATGGCACGTTTAGTGACCTTGCCCCTGCTTCGAGTAGTTCTTAGAGCCCACAGTTCACGCTGACTTTTTACGCTGTGCCTCGTACCAGCGTTGCTCGAACTGCATCGGGCTGAGGTAGCCCAGCGAGGAATGCAGCCTGCGGTGATTGAAGAAAACCATCCAGTCCATCACCGCTCGCCTAGCCTCTTCACGGGTGGCGAATTTGTGACCAGGCACGCTGGCCGTTTTCAACCGACCCAAGAAGCTTTCCGTCGGGGCGTTATCCCTACTGGGACTTCCCACGTAGTTAACTGCTGGTTGCGTGAATTTTCTTCCTGATGACGGAATCCCTTGCGACTGACGCCAACCGGCTCGTTTGAAACGAGGAACAGACTGCACATCTACTGTCGGGCTTGCTGCACATGGTGCGGCCCCAGATACGAACCGCTCAGCAGGGCTCCATTCAATTTCCGTGATGTCCGTTTGGCTCACATTGGGACAATCGGTAAGCCGTCATTTAACCGCGCCCTTGCGTTGCAAATGGCCGGCGTATAGGAGGTTGTAAGCGGCTGGCCAGACCATCTTGAGGCTGTAGCCTGAGGCATAGACCATGCTGTCCATCTAAGTTAGCTGGACAGCAAAAATGCCCGTCAATCCGAAGCAACGGCGCCGCCACAGCGCAGCCTTCAAGGCCGAAGTCCTGGCAGCGTGCGCCGAGCCCGGGGCGTCGGTTGCGGCAGTGGCCCTGGCATTCAAGTTGAACGACAACCTGGTGCATCAGTGGCGCCGCGGTCGTGGCGCCCCGAAGGCTCCAGGTGTGGCCTCAATGGGGATTGCTGAAGCTCCGCCCCGCTTCATTGAGTTGGCAGTTCCGCTGGCCGAGCCACCGGTCCCTGCCCCGCCGGCGAGTCCTCTCAACGCCACGTCGCAGACGATCACGCTCGAGTTCAAACGCGGAGCACTGGGCGTCAGCGTGACGTGGCCCGTCAGCGCTTCAGCGGACTGCGCAGCCTGGCTGCGCGAGGTGTTGCGGTGATCCGCATTGACGCCCTCTGGCTGTGTGCGGCACCGGTAGACATGCGCTCGCGTACTTCAGCGACTATCTGGCTCGTCAGCGTGGTGCCAGCGTTCATACCGTTCGGGCCTACCGTGACGCACTGGCGCTGCTGCTGAAGTTCGTGGCAAAGCGGCGCGGCTGTGGTCTGGCCTCGCTGCAGGTGGCCGACCTGGATGCCGAAGCGGTGATGCTGTTCCTGGATCACATCGAAACCGATCGGTCCAAATCGGCCGCCACACGCAACTGCCGGCGCGCAGCGATCCGCAGCTTCTTCAAGCATCTTCTGCGCAACGACCTGGCGCACTCGCAGCAATACATCCGGGTGCTGGCCATTCCAGCCAAGAAGGCGCGACAACGGCCTGCTACGTATCTCGAGCCCGAGGATGCCCGGTTGATCATCGGCACACCCGACAAGCGCACGCCCGATGGGTGGTGCGATTACACGCTGCTGCTGTTCCTCTACAACTGTGGCGCCAGGGTCAGCGAGGCAGCCGGCTTGCGGTGGGATGATCTACAGCTGACCGCGCCACGGCAGGTTCGCCTGCGCGGCAAGGGTAAGAAAGAAAGACTACTGCCCCTGTGGCGGGAGACGGCCAATGCCTTGCAGCGGCTGCGGGCAATGGCTCCTGCGGGGAGCTCGCAATGTGTGTTCATCAACCGCCACGGTCAGCCACTCACGCGCGACGGCATCGCCTACGTGTTGCGCAAGCACGCGGCGGCGGCGGCCAAGGACAAGCCCACCCTGCAACGCAAGCGAATCACGCCCCACGTACTGCGCCACAGCTGTGCTGTCGCCCTGCTGCAGTCCGGCACTGATGTCACGGTGATTCGTGACTATTTGGGGCACGCGATCGTGGCCACGACGGGGCGCTACATCACGACGAACCTGCAGATGAAGCGTGAGGCGATGCAGGCATTCTGGAAGCAGGCCGGCATCGGACCCGCCAACACGAAGGCGTGGAAGCCCAAGGCCGACCTACTCGCCTTCTTGCAGGCCCTTTGACTGCGAAGACCTTATGTGGAGTCCAAAGAGCCCGTAGGCCGCAGAGCGCCTGTCGATCTATGTCAGCACTCCACATAAATTCGTGCTCAAGATAATGAACCCAACATCCAAGATGCGTCAACCCATGGTCTGCGGCGATACCGTCATAGACCTGATAGCCATCGCTCACGAGCGTGGCCCCAGGCCGGATGCCGGCATACAGCTTCTTGGCATGCACCTCGCCTCTGCCTGGCGCATAGGCAAACAGCCTCACCGACGGTCCGGTACCGGGCCCATTCATCTGCGCCCACATGTAGCTTTTGGTCTGCGCCTTGCGACCAGGTTCCTTGAGCACCTGAACCGTGGTCTCGTCCCCGTAGATCAGGTCCGAGTCCAGCAAGCGATCGCGCAGCAGATTGATCACTGGCTGCACGGCCTGGCCGATGCGCACAACACCCGCGGCCAGCGTGTTGCTCACGATGTCGCCGCCGAAGCGGCGCAGCAGTGCAGCCGTGCGGTACAGCGGCATGCCGAACTGGTACTTGCCGGTGATGATCCAGGCCTGGGCCTGCTCGGTAAGCAGGCCGCGCGGGATGATGCGCGCCGGCGTCGGTGCGACCTTCAAGCTCTGGTCGCAGCAAGGACACCCGCAGCGCGCCGGCCAGGGCATCGCGCTCAGCGATGAGGGCGCTGAGTTCTTCTGCGGTGATGGTGGCAAGTGGGGACACGACAGATTGGATCGGCATGCCGCATCATCGTTCCTTCAATTCCGTCAAGCCACGCTGGTGTAGCGCAGATGCACGATGTGCACATCCGGGTTGTGCGCATCCACGCCCCGATAGCCCAAGTCCA
>CAYUAH010000320.1:0-2350 GCA_964442375.1 uncultured Hydrogenophaga sp.
GCGGCCACCAGGTTCTCGTCGGGCGTGAGGTGCTCGAACACGCGCCGGCCCTCCAGCACCTGCACGATGCCCAGCTTGACGCGCGCCTGCGGCGCCAGGCCCGCGATGTCTTGGCCCATGAAGCGGATGTCGCCGCGCGTGACCTCGCCGCGCTCGGGCAACAGCAGGCCGCTGATGGACTTGAGCGTGGTGCTCTTGCCGGCGCCGTTGGCGCCCAGCAGGGCCACCATGCCGCCTTGCGGCACCTCGACCGACACGCCCTTGATGGCCAGGGCGACGCGGTCGTAGATGACCTCGATGTTGTTGAGCGTGAGGATGGGGGTGTTGCTCATCTCGTCTCTCACTTGCGCGCGTAGCCAAACGGCCAGACCAGCAGGTAGTTGCGCACGTTGCCGTACATCTTGCCCAGGCCCATGGGCTCGATCAGCAGCACCGCGATGATGGTGGCGCCGTAGACCATGTGCGGGATGTGGGCCAGGGTCTCGACGCCGATGTCCAGGCCGAACAGCTTGGCGATCCAGGCCACGAAGGTGTTCATCTGCCCCGGCAGCAGCAGGATGAAGGCGGTGCCGAAAAAGCTGCCAATGATGCTGCCCAGCCCACCCACGATGACCATGGCCAGCAGCTCGATGGAGACGTTGACCGCGAACTGTTCGGGCGTGACCGCCTTGTAGAAACCGAAGATCAGGAGCGAGCCGCTGACGCCGCCGATGAAGGCCGAGGTGGCGAAGGCCACCAGCTTGAAGTAGAAGCTTTGCACGCCGATGACGGCCGCCGCGAAGTCCTTCTCGCGCACGGCCACCAGGGCGCGGCCCAGCGCGGTGCGGCGCAGGTTGAGCATGAACACGGTGACAAAAATCACCCAGGCCAGCACCACGTAGTAGATGCCCGCTTCGGACGTGACCGCCTGGCCCAGCAGCTTCATGGGCGGTGACTGCAACGTGGCCGACACGCCGCCGCTGATGGCGGGCACGTGCGAGATGACCCAGTCCATCACGAACTGCATGGCCAGGGTGGACAAGGCCAGGTACAGGCCTTTCACGCGCAGCGCCGCGAAGGCGAACACCACGCCCACCACCGCCGCCGTGATGCCGCCCAGCACCACCGCGATCTCCCACGGCACACCGTGGCGTGTGGCATGCACCGAGGCGTAGGCGCCAATGCCCATGATGGCCGCGTAGCCGAAGTGGAACTGACCGGCCCAGCCCAGGATGAGGTTGAGCCCGAGCACGGCGGCGGTCCAGATGAGCCAGGGCTTGAGGTAGCTGGTGAGCACCAGCGAGCTGAACAGCCAAGGCGCAGCCAGTGCGATCAGCAGGATGGCGATGATGGCCTTGCGCTCGAAGGGGATGGGAAACAGCCCCCGGTCGCTCGCGTAGTGGGTGTGGAAGATGCCCGCTTGTCGGTACAACATCGCTCAGATCCTTTCGATGTCGTGGCGACCGAACAGACCGTGGGGTCGGATCATGATGGTAAGGATGAGCACGGCGGCCACCACCAGCTCGCGGGTGCCGCCGCCCAGCAGCGGATCCAGCACGCCCGAGGCCACGCTCTCCAGGATGCCCAGCAGCAGGCCGGCCAGGATGGCGCCACCCAGGCTGTCCATGCCGCCCAGCACCGCCACCGTGATGCCCTTGAGCAGCAGCATGGACAGTGTCTGGTCCACCGTCTGCACCGAGCCCCACAACACACCGGCCGTGGTGGCCACCACCGAAGACAGCGCCCACGACAGCGCCACGCCGCGCTCCACCGAAATGCCCACCGACCAGGAGGCGGTGTAGTCGTCGGCGATGGCGCGCAGCACCACGCCGCGCCGCGTGCGGAAGAACAGCATGAAGGCGGTGAACAGCACCAGCGAGACCACCGCGCCCACCACGTAGGCGCGGTTGAGCAGCAGCGGGCCCAGGAACAGCGGCGCGTCGCTGATGCCGATCTGCATGGGCCGGCCGCTGCCGCCCCAGATGGTCATGGTGGTGGCGCGGATGAAGATGTCTATGCCCAGCGTCATCATCAGAATCATCACGATGGGCCGGCCAGCCAGGCGGCGCAGCGCCACCCGTTCGATGCCCATGCCCATGCCGAACATGGTGGCCATGGCCGCCGGGATGGCCAGCCACATGGGCAGACCGGCGCCGTTGGCGAAGGCCAGCACGATGTAGGCGCCCAGCATGGTCAGCCCGCCTTGCGCCAGGTTGGGCACCGAGGAGGACTTGTAGATGAGCACGATGCCCATGGCCACCAGCGCGTACATCAGGCCGGCCAGGCCACCATTGACGGCCAGTTCGAGGAGGTACATCAGGTCCATCGGTCAGGCTCCCACGGCTTTGACGGTCAACCGCCGTTCGGTGAC
>CAYUAH010000320.1:2450-3829 GCA_964442375.1 uncultured Hydrogenophaga sp.
ACCTCGGGCTTTTGCGACAGGTCGGCGTAGGAGATGTAGGAGATGCCGCGCACCTCGGCCCAGTGGCCCACCGGCTCTTTGTCGATACAGACGATGGCCGCCAGTGTTTCGCGGCCCTTGCCCAGCACCGCCACGTCCTTGATGAAGGGGCTGAACTTCAGGCGGTTCTCGATGTAGTTGGGGATGTAGCGCTCGTTGTGCGCGGTGTAGACCACCTCGGACAGGCGCCCCAGCACCACCAGCTGGCCATCGGGCTCCAGGTAGCCGGCGTCGCCGGTGTGCAGCCAACCATCGGCCAGGGTCTCGGCGCTGGCTTTTTCGTTCTGGTGGTAGCCGGCGAACACGCTGCCCGAGCGGATCAGGATTTCGCCGCTGTCGCTGATCTTGACCTCCACGCCGGGCAGCGGTCGACCCACCGTGTGCAGGCGCACTTCGTCCGGCGCTTGCATGGCATTGAAGGCGCTGCTTTCGGTCTGGCCATAAAGCTGGCGCAGGCGCACACCCAGCGCTCGGTAGAACACAAAGGTGTCTTCGCCGATGGCCTCGCCACCGGTGAAGGCGTTGCGCAGCCGGCTCATGCCCAGCTGGTCCTTGATGGGGCCGGTCACCAGCCACTCGCCCAGCGGGCGCAGCAGCTTCTGGGCGGTGGTGGGTGCCTGGCCGGCGAGCTTGCGTTTTTCCGAAGCGATGGCGTTGGCCATGAAGAAGTCGTAGAGCTTCTTCTTGAGCCAGGTCGAGTCTTCCATGCGCACCTGCACCTGGGTCAGCATGTTGTCCCAGCTGCGCGGCGCGGCCAGGTAGTAGGTGGGGGCGATCTCGCGCAGGTTATGCAGCACCGTCTCGGGCCGCTCGGGGATGTTGATGGTGAAGTGCAGGCCCACGCCCGCGCCCAGGGTGATGGCGAAGTCGCCCACCCAGGCCATGGGCAGGTAGGCCAGGATGCTTTCGCCGAAGTTGAAGGACTCGGCCTGGAAGGCGTTGGCCACGCCCGAGAGCACGTTGAAGTGCGACAGCGCCACGCCCTTGGGCTTGCCGGTGGTGCCCGAGGAATGGATGAGCACGGCCGGGTCGTCGGGCTGGGCCAGCGTGGTCAGCGTGCTTGCCAGCGTCGCGTCGGCCTGCAGCCGCGCGGCACCGCTGTCCAGCAGCGCTTGCCACGACACCAGGCCGGGTGCGGTGTATTTGGAGAGGCCGCGCGGGTTGTCGTAGACGATGTGCTGCAGCGGCGCGCCTCGCTCGCGCAGGTCCAGCGCCTTGTCCACCTGTTCCTGGTCTTCGGCCAGCACGTAGTGCACCTGCACGCTGCTGACCACGTGCATGATTTCCTCGGGCGTGGCGTCGGGGTAGACCGGCGTGGCGTAGCCGCCCAGCATGCCCAC
>CAYUAH010000321.1:0-3808 GCA_964442375.1 uncultured Hydrogenophaga sp.
AGAACGACATCCTCAAGGAGTTCATGGTCCGCAACACCTACATCTACCCGCCCGAGCCGTCGATGAAGATCATCGGCGACATCATCGAGTACACGGCCAAGCACATGCCGAAGTTCAACTCGATCTCGATCAGCGGCTACCACATGCAGGAAGCCGGCGCCAACCAGGCGCTGGAGCTGGCCTTCACCCTGGCCGACGGCAAGGAGTACGTGAAGACAGCCATCGCCAAGGGCATGGACGTGGACGACTTCGCCGGCCGCCTGAGCTTCTTCTGGGCGGTGGGCATGAACTTCTACCTGGAGATCGCCAAGATGCGCGCCGGCCGCCTGTTGTGGACGCGCATCATGAAGGGCTTCAACGCCAAGAGTCCCAAGAGCCTGATGCTGCGCACCCACAGCCAGACGTCGGGCTGGTCGCTCACCGAGCAGGACCCCTACAACAACGTGGTGCGCACCACCATCGAAGCCATGGCGGCGGTGTTCGGCGGCACGCAGTCGCTGCACACCAACAGCTTCGACGAAGCCATCGCCCTGCCCACCGAATTCAGCGCCCGCATCGCGCGCAATACCCAGCTCATCATCCAGGAAGAGACCCACATCACCAACGTGGTGGACCCCTGGGCCGGCAGCTACATGATGGAGAGCCTCACCAACGAGATGGCGGAAAAGGCCTGGGCCATCATCGAAGAGGTCGAGAAAATGGGCGGCATGACCCGGGCCGTGGACAGCGGCTGGGCCAAACTCAAGATCGAGGCCAGCGCCGCCGAGAAGCAGGCCCGCATCGATTCGGGCAAGGACGTCATCGTGGGCGTCAACAAGTACAAACTGGCCAAGGAGGACCCGATCGATATCCTGGCCATCGACAACGTCAAGGTGCGCGACGGCCAGATCGCCCGCTTGCAGCACATCAAGGCCAAGCGCGACAGCGCCAAGGTGCAAGCCGCCTTGGCCGCACTCACGGCAGCCGCGGAGAGCGGGCAGGGCAACCTGCTCGACCTCTCCATCCAGGCCATCCGCCTGCGCGCCACGGTGGGCGAGGTGTCGGACGCGCTGGAAAAGGTTTTTGGGCGCCATCGCGCCGACACACAAAAGGTGACCGGTGTGTACGCAGCCGCTTACGACTCGGCCGAAGGCTGGGAAAAACTCCAGGCAGAAATCGCGGCCTTTGCCGAGGCGCAAGGCCGGCGCCCGCGCGTGATGATCAGCAAGCTCGGCCAGGACGGCCATGACCGAGGTGCCAAGGTGGTGGCCACGGCGTTTGCAGATCTGGGCTTCGACGTCGACATGGGTCCGCTGTTCCAGACGCCCGAGGAATGCGCCCGCCAGGCCATCGAGAACGACGTGCACGCCGTGGGTGTATCCACCCTGGCCGCCGGCCACAAAACCCTGGTGCCGGCCATCATTGCCGAGCTCAAAAAACAGGGTGCCGACGACATCATCGTCTTCGTCGGCGGTGTGATCCCGCGCCAGGATTACGACTTTCTGTACGAGGCCGGCGTCAAGGGCATCTACGGCCCCGGCACGCCCATCCCGGCCAGCGCCAAGGACGTGCTGGAGCAGATCAGGAAGGCACAAGGTTGAGCTTGTTGTTATCTGTTTTGGTATATATCATTTGGTATGTATCAAACGGAGTTTGCCATGACCGCGCTTGTTGACACCGCCAAAATTTTCACCACGGGCCGGAGCCAGGCCGTGCGTCTGCCCAAGGCTTATCGCTTTGACACCCAGGAGGTGTTCATCGAGCGAAAAGGGGACGCGGTCATCCTGCGCCCCAAGCTCAGCAAGGACGAGTGGTGGCGTCGCATGGAGAAGGTGCTGGATGCTTTTGACGGCATGCCTGAGGAGGTGGAGCGTGATCGTTCGGGTTTGAGCGATCCCGTGAGCTTCGATTGAGTGCCGTCATGTATTTTTTGGACACCAACATATGCGCCTACTTCATGTCGCGCAAGTACCCCACGGTGACGGCGCAGTTCAAGGCGCATGACCCGCAGGACCTGTTCGTCTCGGCGTTGGTGGCCGCTGAACTCGCTTACGGTGTGGAGTTGAGCACCCGTGTCGAATCGAACCGGAAAAACCTGGATGCATTTTTGTCCATGCTGCAGATCGTGTCCTGGGATGAGGAGGCGATGTGGCACTTTGGTCAACAAAAAGCACGGCTTAAAAAGGCGGGCATCCAGATTGGCGAAATTGACTTGCTGATCGGCTGCCATGCGTTGGCCTTGGGTGCCACCATGGTCACCAACAATACCCGCGAGTTCATGCGCATCGAAGGCTTGAAGCTGGAGAACTGGGCCCAGCCCGGCGCCACCGCATGACACCCAGCCAGTTGCTTCAAGGTGTGCTGCAAGGCAACGCCGCCGTCCAGCGCCGCGCCATGGCCAAGGCCATCACCTTGCTCGAATCCACCCGGCCGGACCACCGTGCCCAGGGCGATGAACTGCTGACCGCACTGCTGCCGCACACCGGGCACGCCTTGCGCCTGGGGATCAGCGGCGTGCCCGGCGTGGGCAAGAGCACCTTCATCGAGGCGCTGGGGCTTTATCTGATCGCGCAGGGCCACCGCGTGGCGGTGCTGGCGGTCGATCCGTCTTCCACCGTGTCCGGCGGCTCCATCCTGGGCGACAAGACGCGCATGGAGCACCTGTCGGTGCACGAGCACGCCTACATCCGCCCCAGCCCCAGCAGCGGCACATTGGGCGGCGTGGCGGAGAAGACGCGCGAGGCCATGCTGGTGTGCGAGGCAGCGGGTTACGACGTGGTCATTGTCGAAACCGTGGGCGTGGGCCAGAGCGAGACGGCGGTGGCCAACATGACCGACATGTTCTGCCTGCTGCAATTGCCCAACGCGGGCGACGACCTGCAGGCGATCAAAAAGGGTGTGATGGAACTGGCCGACCTGGTGGTCATCAACAAGGCCGACATCGACCCCGATGCCGCCACCCGCGCCGAGGCGCAGATCACCTCCAGCCTGCGCTTGCTCGGTCTGCACGGTCACCCCGAACACGCGCACCACGACACCGCGATCTGGCACCCCAAGGTGATCCAGATCAGCGCGCTGCTGGGCCAAGGGGTGGACAGCTTCTGGTCAGCCGTGTGTCAATACCGCGACGTACAAAACGCCAACGGCCGCTTTGCCGCGCGGCGCCAGCAGCAGGCCAAGGCCTGGATGTGGGAGCGCATCGACGCGGCGCTCAAACAACGTTTTCGCCAGCACCCCAAGGTGCAGGCGCGCTTGACGTTGGCCACCGAAGAAGTGCTGGCCGGCACCTTGCCCGCATCCACCGCAGCCCGTCAACTGCTTGAACTTTTCGACTGAATTTTTCCGGAGACCCCACCATGCATGAAATCTTGGAACAACTTGAGGCCAAGCGCGCTGCGGCGCGGCTGGGCGGCGGGCAAAAGCGCATCGACGCGCAGCACGCCAAAGGCAAGCTCACCGCACGCGAGCGGTTGGAGGTGCTGCTCGACGAGGGCACCTTCGAAGAGTGGGACATGTTCGTGGAGCACCGCTGCACCGACTTCGGCATGCAGGACCAGAAGATCCCCGGCGACGGCGTGGTCACGGGCTACGGCATGATCAACGGCCGCCTGGTGTTCGTGTTCAGCCAGGACTTCACCGTGTTCGGCGGCGCCCTGTCCGAGGCCCACGCCGAGAAGATTTGCAAGGTGATGGACCAGGCCATGAAGGTGGGGGCGCCAGTGATCGGCCTCAACGATTCGGGCGGCGCCCGCATCCAGGAAGGCGTGGCCTCGCTGGGCGGTTACGCCGATGTGTTCCAGCGCAACGTGATGGCCAGCGGCGTGGTGCC
>CAYUAH010000322.1:0-3791 GCA_964442375.1 uncultured Hydrogenophaga sp.
ACGAGGCACGCACCATGGCGTTGCCGATGGTGTGCTGCGTCTGGCCCATGCACCACACGATGGTGCCGGGGTTGTTGTCGTGCAGCATCTTGGCGACCTTGGCCATCTGCTCTTCCTTGACGCCGCAGGCTTCTTCCACCTTGTCGGGCGTCCACTTGGCGAGCACATCGGCCTTCACGGCGTCCATGCCGTAGACGCGGTCGTTGATGTACTGCTTGTCTTCCCAGCCGTTCTTGAAGATGTGGTACAGCAGGCCGAAAAGGAAGGGGATGTCGGTGCCCGAGCGGATGCGCACGTACTCGTCGGCTTTGGCGGCCGTGCGGGTGAAGCGCGGATCGACCACAATCATCTTGCAACCGGTTTCCTTGGCGTGCAGCATGTGCAGCATCGAAACGGGGTGCGCCTCGGCCGCGTTGGAGCCGATGTACAGAGCGACCTTGCTGTTCTGCATGTCGTTGTACGAGTTGGTCATGGCCCCGTAACCCCAGGTGTTGGCCACGCCGGCCACCGTGGTGGAGTGGCAGATGCGCGCCTGGTGGTCGCAGTTGTTGCTGCCCCAGAAGCTGACGAACTTGCGCAGCAGGTAGGCCTGCTCGTTGTTGTGCTTGGAGGAGCCCACGAAGTAGACCGAGTCGGCGCCGCTGGCGTCACGCAGCTCCTTCATCTTCGCGGTGATCTCGTCCAGCGCCTGGTCCCAACTGATGCGCTGGTACTTGCCATTGACCAACTTCATCGGATAACGCAGGCGGTACTCGCCATGGCCGTGCTCGCGCAGGGCCGCGCCCTTGGCACAGTGGGCACCGAGGTTGATGGGCGAATCGAACACCGCCTCCTGCCGCACCCACACACCGTTTTCCACCACCGCGTCGGTGGCACAGCCCACCGAGCAGTGGGTGCACACGGTGCGCTTGACTTCGATCTTGCCGGTGCCGTCGATGGAACCGCCACTAGCGGCCTGGGCCTTCTTCACCAGTGTGAGCTGGGTGCCAGCGAGGCCCACGCCCAGCCCCAGGCCGGAGCGGCGCAGGAAGCTGCGGCGGTCCACCGTGGGCAAGGCGTTCTGCAGGCCACGGCGCAGGCTGTGAACAAACGCGGTCGAACCTGCGCCCGCACCGCCAGAGGATTTTTTGGTCAACAACATGATGGGGTTCTCCTCGACCGCGCCGTCAGATGCGGGTGGTCTTGTAGTACTGCTTGACGTGGGCCGTGAGGGTGTAGCCACCGCCGCGCTCGGGCTTGGGCAAAGCGGGTTCGGCTTGGACCTCGGCGTCAGGGGTACCCGGCAGCAAGGTGGCGGTGGCAGCCACCGCCCCCAGGGTGCCGGCACCGGCGAACAGGGAACGGCGGTTGAGCGAGCGGGGCTGGGCCGGATCGGGTTTTCGCATGCGTGTCTCCTGGGTGTGCGCAAACTGCCACACGCATCACAACGTGTGGCTTTTTTTCATAACAGCAACAACTGTAGTGCGCGGCGACACCATTTGCACGGGTGTTTTTTGCCCCATGCGCACGGCCAGTTGAAATTGATATTCCCAGCGCGCACATGCCCCGCCCGAGCGGCGGCACGTTAGCAAATCACGGGCCAGGCAACTCGACAGACGCATTGCCCAGCAAGCCGACCCAAAGCGCCTCAAAAGGCGCCAGCTTGTCGCACGTGTCGCGACAATTTGTCGCGCATCTGCGCTGCCAGGCGCTGTGGGGATTTCGCCAATAGCCGAGTGATTCACACGGATACCTCCGTAGAATCCAGCGCCGTGGCAACCCTCCCCAACCCCATTGGCAACGCCCCCTCCCCCGAAGGCTGGCCCAACTGGTCCATCCTCGTCGTCGATGACGAGCAGGGCATGCGCCACTTCCTGGTCAAGACACTGGCCCCGCGCTGCCACTTCGTGGAGAGCGCGGGCAGCGCCGAAGAAGGCGCGGCCTTGCTGCGCGAACAGCATTTCGACCTCATCGTGCTCGACATCTCCCTGCCCGGCAAAAACGGGGTCGCCTGGCTCAAGGAGTTGCGCGAACAGGGCTTCTCGGGCGAGGTCATCCTGATCACCGCTTTCGCCGATCTGGACACCGCCATCGAGGCCCTGCGTGCGGGCGCGTCCGACTTCATCCTCAAGCCCTTTCGGGTGCCGCAAATCCTCAACGCGGTCAAACACAGCCATGAACGCGCGCGGCTGGCGCGCGAGAATTTCGTGCTCAAGCGCGACTGCAGCCTGCGCCGCAGCGACCGCTCAACGCTGGTAGGCAGCTCGCCTGAAATGGCCCGCCTGCGCGATGCCATCACCCGGCTGGCAAGCGTCAACAGCACGGTGCTGCTGCAAGGCGAATCGGGCACCGGCAAGGAGCTGGTGGCGCGCGAACTGCACGCCCGCAGCGCCCGCGCCCACGGCCCTTTTGTGCCGCTGAATTGCGCCTCGGTCTCACCCGAGCTGATCGAAAGCGAGCTGTTCGGCCACGCCAAGGGCGCCTTCACCGGCGCCACGCGCTCGCGCGACGGCCTGTTTTATTACGCCCAGGGCGGCACCCTGTTTTTCGACGAAGTGGCCGAGCTGCCGCTGTCCATCCAGGCCACGTTGTTGCGCACCATCGAAGACCTGCACATCCGCCCGGTGGGCAGCCAGCAACTCGTGCCGGTGGACGTGCGCATCGTGGCGGCCACCAACCGCCGCCTGGCCGACGAGGTGGCCGCCGGGCGTTTCCGGGCCGACCTGTATTACCGCCTGCAGGTGGTGGACCTGAGCCTGCCGCCACTGCGCGCGCACAAGGCCGACCTCCCCGCGCTGGTGGCCCACTTCATGGGCGAGCTGTGCCCGGCCCTCGGGCTGGAGCCCATCGCCATCAGCGACGACGAGCAGCGCTTCCTGCTGCAGTACGACTGGCCGGGCAACGTGCGCGAGCTGCGCAACCTGATCGAGCGCTCGCTCATCCTGGGCCAGCTCAACGTCTCGGCCCTGTACCCACAACTGCCCAGCGGCCCGGCCACCGACGCGCCCGTGACCGACCTGCAGACGCTGGAGAAGCGCCACATCCTGAGCGTGCTGGACTCGGTGCAAGGCGACAAGACCAAAGCCGCGCAATTGCTGGGCGTGTCGAGGCGCACGCTGGAGCGACGCGTGGCGGAGTGGCAAGGCGCATGAGCTTTTGGCGCAGCCCCGCCTGGCTGGCCGCCTCCATACGCCACAAGCTGCTGGCCATGGCGCTGCTGCCGCTGGCGGTGGTGTTTCCGCTGCTGGTGCTGGCGCTCACCCTGTGGAGCAACGTGGCCTACGAGCGCCTGATGATCACCAAGGTGCGGGCCGACCTGGCGGTGGCCCAGGGCTATTTCGAGCAGGTGCTGGTGGAGGTGGGCTCGGGCACGCTGGGGGTGGCCGGCTCACATGCCCTGGTGCGGGCGTTGCAACAGCGGCAGCCGCCCGAGGGGCTGCTGGCGCAAGAGCGCAGCCGTTTGCGCTTGGACTTTCTGAATTTCTACCCCAGCCACGCGACCACCCTGCCCCCCGCGCTGGCGGCCACCTTGCCCAGCGGACCCTTGCGCCAGGAACAGGCCCGTCTGGTGGTGCTGCCCATGGAGACCCTGCGTGGCATCGCACCGGCGCTGGTGGAGCGCCTGCGCATCCCGCTGGTGCCCACGCTTAACGCCACGCCCACCGAACGCAGCGTGGAAGACCGTGCGATGGTGGTTTTGTCCACGCTGCCGGTGCGTGATGAAAGCGGGCGCCTGCTGGGGGTGCTCAGCGGCGGCCTGCTGCTCAACCAGAACCTGGACTTCATCGACCACATCAACCGCATCGTCTACC
>CAYUAH010000323.1:0-3768 GCA_964442375.1 uncultured Hydrogenophaga sp.
GCGGGTTGTCGGTGGCGCGCGCGATGCTGCGGTGGAATTCGAGATCGGCCTCCACGCCTTCGGCGCCGTGGGGCGGGCAGGCTTCCAGCGTGGCCAGCGCGGCACCGATGGCGCGCGCCTTGTCGGGGTTGATGCGGGCTGCCGCCAGCGCGGCGACGTCGGCCTCCAGGCCCCGGCGCACCTCCACCACGTGCAGCACGGCTTCCATGGAGTGCAGCACGGTGGGGTCGAAGGCCAGGGCGCGCGCCTGGGTGCGCGAGGCCACGAATACCCCGGCGCCCTGGCGCGACGTCAGCATGCCCACCGACTTGAGCCGGCTCACCGCTTCGCGCACCACGGTGCGCGACACGCCGTACTGCTCCGACAGCTTTTGTTCGGTGGGCAGGCGCTCGTCGGGCGCCAGTTCGCCCGATTCGATGCGCTGCATCAACAGGCCGGCGAGCTTGTCGGTCAGGCGTTCGGGCGCCTGCAAGGGCTCGATGGTGGCGCTGTTGCCCAGGTTCATGCTTGCGCTGGATTTTGTCTGGTCATGTGGTCATCATACAAATTTGACGACCACGTATTCCTCATGGTTTACCCGGGGGTGTAGAGGCCAGGATCGGGGTGTCCGCCCGCGCGACCGGGGTCAGACGGTGGGCGCTGCCGGCTGGAACAGCGAGCCGTGGGTGTTCAACCACGCCACGGAGCGTTCGTTGTTTTGCTCGTTGGGGTGGAAGTCGGCACGGAAATAACGCCGCCAGGCGGTCCAGCAGCTGCGCAGCAAGCCGCCCTGGCCCAGCAGGTGGCGCCAGGCGCTGCGCCAGGTGCGCCAGCGCCAGAGCTGGCCATCGCACCGCAGGTTGCTCAGCGTCTGCCGTATCACATCGGTGACAAAAAAGACGGTGACGCGGCGCATCCAGCGCAGGCGCCAGCGCTCATTGCCGCCGAGCGCTCGGTAGAGGTCGAAGGCGGTGTCCTTGTGCTCCAGTTCCTCCGCGCTGTGCCACTGCCACAGCGCCTTGAGCCGTGTTTCGGTGCTGGCAAACAGGCTGGGGTGGGCCAGCACCCAGTCGGCAAACAGGGCCGTGAAGTGTTCGTTGGCGGCGGTGATGGCCAGCGCGTGGCGTGGGTCCAGCCCTTGCAGCTGCCGCAGCCGTGCCTGGCCACGGGCCTCCCAGTGGTTGGCAAGGCCTTGTGTCTGCAGGTGGCGGTTGAAGCGGGTGTGCAGGTGGCGGTGGGTGGCCTCCTGACCCACAAAGCCCTGGACCTCGGCGCGCATGGCCTGCACCTGTTCCACAGGCAGGACGGCCATGCCCGCACGAACCGAATCAATGAAGAACTGTTCCCCAAAGGGAAAGCTCATGGACAGCGCGTTGAAAAATGCGCTGAGGAAGGGGTCGCCATCGCACCAGTGGCGCTCGAAGGGCGTGTCCAGGTCCACCAGCAGGCGCCGCACGGTGGGCACGGTGGAAGGTGTGGCGGTGTGGCTGGGGTGCATGACCGCCTCAGGCACCCGCTGTCTGGAGTGAGACCACTCGGTTGCGCCCGGATTCCTTGGCCTGGTACATGGCCTGATCGGCCCGGTGCAAGGCGCTCTCTGGCGCTTCGCCCGGCTGGCACATGGCCATGCCTATGCTCACCGTGAGGACCACGGGGCCATGCTCGCTCATGAGCGGCTGGGCCGCCACCAGCGAACGCAGGCGCTCAGACACGCGCTGCGCGTCGTCCCGGCTGGTTTGCGGCAGGAACACCGCGAACTCCTCGCCGCCCATGCGGCCGAGCACGTCGTGTTTGCGCAGGCAGGCATGGGCCACAGCCACAAAATGCCGCAAGGCCTCGTCGCCGACCCGGTGGCCAAAGCGGTCGTTGATCTGCTTGAAGTGGTCGAGGTCGAGCAGCAGCACCGGCAGGGCCGACTGGGTCCGGTGGGCCAGGCTGCCGGCCTTGTCCAGCAAACCCAGAAAAGCGCGGCGGTTGAAGACGCCGGTGAGGAAATCTTTTTCGGCGACACGGCGCAGCTCCTGGGTCACGTGTTCGTTGACCAGCATGAGGGTGCCGAAGGCCATGAGGATCAAGGCGATCGTCGATTCGAGCAGAATGAAATGCGACAGCTGGGACGCCAGATCGGGCTTGCCGTCCACCGTGCCGCCGAGTTTGAACAGCCAGGGGCGCAGCAGCAGAAAGCCGCCGTGCAGCAGGTTGGCCAGCGCAATCAGGCGGCGGGCCGGAAAGGACGCCAGACCGTCCATGGCAAAGGTGCGGGCGCTGGCCACGTACAGCACGCCGGCGATGCTGCTGCCCAGCATCACGCGTGCGCCCAGGTTGGGCTGTATTGCCGTGAAGTAGAACGCGATGCCGCCCATCAACAGCGCACCCGCCAGCGCTGCGCTCATGGACAGGGGCGGGCGGCCCACGTACGCGCGGGCCCCGACCAGGCCGCAATAGGCCGAGGCGAAGATGCAGACAAAGGTGCTGACCACCGGCAAGGCGTTGTGCAGGCCATCCGCGCCGGCATCGCGCACCAGCACCAGGGCCGCCACGCCGAAGCCGAACAGATAGGACAGCGTCCAGGCCTGCAGGCCGGGGATGTTGCGGTTGAAGCGCCAGACCGCAAACATCACGGCGCACATGATGGCCATGAGGAGGGTGGTGACGGTCAGCAGGGTGGGGCTGTGCACGGTGTGGGCGATGGGTGCCTGTGTTTGTTCGACTGCGGGTAACCGGCAATGTTAGGGCTTCTTTGCACTTTGGCCAAAAAAAGCGACCCGCTCTCGCGAGGTCGCCTGTTGGGTAGGTGCGGTGCGGCTCAGACCGTCAGCAGTGGCACGATCAGCAGGGCCACGATGTTGATGATCTTGATCAGCGGGTTGACGGCGGGGCCGGCGGTGTCCTTGTAGGGGTCGCCCACGGTGTCGCCGGTGACGGCGGCCTTGTGCGCCTCGCTGCCCTTGCCGCCGTGGTGGCCGTCTTCGATGTATTTCTTGGCGTTGTCCCAGGCGCCGCCGCCGGTGCACATGGAAATGGCCACGAACAGGCCGGTCACGATGGTGCCCATGAGCAGACCGCCCAGTGCCTTGGGGCCCAGCAGCACGCCCACCAGGATGGGCACGACCACCGGCAGCAGGCTGGGGATGATCATTTCCTTGATGGCGGCGCTGGTCAGCATGTCCACCGCGCGGCCGTACTCGGGTTTGGCCGTGCCTTCCATGATGCCTTTGATCTCGCTGAACTGGCGCCGCACTTCCACCACCACCGAACCGGCCGCGCGGCCCACGGCCTCCATGGCCATGGCGCCGAACAGGTAGGGGATCAGGCCGCCGATGAACAGGCCGATGATGACCATCGGGTCGCTGAGATCGAAGCTGATCTTGTGGCCGTAGGTTTCCAGCTTGTGGGTGTAGTCGGCAAACAGCACCAGCGAGGCCAGGCCGGCCGAGCCGATGGCGTAGCCCTTGGTCACGGCCTTGGTGGTGTTGCCCACCGCGTCCAGCGGGTCGGTGATGTCGCGCACGCTGCTGGGCAGCTCGGCCATTTCGGCGATGCCACCGGCGTTGTCGGTGATGGGGCCGTAGGCGTCCAGCGCCACCACGATGCCGGCCATGCTGAGCATGGACGTGGCGGCAATGGCGATGCCGTACAGGCCGGCCAATTGATAGCTCACCATGATGGCGATGCACACGAACACCACCGGCCAGGCGGTGGAGCGCATGGACACACCCAGGCCGGCAATGATGTTGGTGCCGTGGCCGGTGGTGGAGGCCTGCGCGATGTGCTGCACCGGCTTGTACT
>CAYUAH010000324.1:0-3762 GCA_964442375.1 uncultured Hydrogenophaga sp.
AGCAGTTCCTGCGCAGCACCCAGAGTGGCAGCACCACCTTCACCCAGACCGTGACCTCGCCCCTGCGCCAGGGCGAGACGGTGGCGCGCAGCAAAACCTCCAGCGGCAGCTTCGAGTTTTCTCGGCCGGATCGCTTCCGCTTCCAGTACACCAAACCCTTCGAGCAGCTGATCGTGGCCGACGGCCAGACGCTGTGGCTGCACGACATCGACCTCAACCAGGTGGCCGCACGCAAGCAGACCGAGGTGCTGGGCAACACGCCGGCCGCCATCATCGCCTCGGCCGCCGACCTCAAGGCCTTGTCCGCCGTGTTCACCCTGGGCAACGCGCCCGAGCGCGATGGGCTGGAATGGGTGCTGGCCACGCCACGCAACCGCGACGCCCAACTCCAGTCGGTGCACCTGGGCTTCAAACAAGGGCAGTTGGCTGCGCTGGAAATGCTGGACAGCTTTGGACAGCGTTCGGTGTTGCGGTTTGGCCCCCTCGATGTGAGCACCCGCTTGCCCGCAGAACGTTTCCGTTTCACGCCTCCGGCGGGCGTGGACGTGCTCAGGCAATAAACGCACTCAAGGCACCGGCTCCACACACACCCGGCCCTTGGCGGCCATTTGCAGGCAACGCGGCAGCGGGTAGCGCCACTCGCCGCGCACGGCGCCAACCATCTCCAGCACAGTCTCGGCGGGGCGGGCGCTGACGTAGTAGTCGTACACCTGCCCGTTCACCACCAGCGCGGCCTGGGGTGAGCCGGAGCGACCGCCGCTGGCACGGTCGAGCGCGTCTTTCAGAGGCCTCACCTCGGGTGGCAATTGCGCAGCCGGCGGTACCGATGCGCGAATCGGTTTGGTGACGTAGCTGAAGCGCACGCCCTTGAACTCCGGCGCCGCCAGCAACTGCGGCAGTTCGGTGGTGCGCCAGGCCTTGCAGGGCGGGCAGTCGTCGCCCCCCATCCAGATCAGGTGGATGTCGGGTGGGGACGCAGTGGTCTGCGCCGGTGCCAGGGGCGCCCACAACGCGAGGCAAAACCAGGCCAGTCGGGTCATGCGAACCCCAGCACCACGCGCCGCGTCAGGGCGCTTTTTTTCTCGATCTTGGTCACCACCACGGCGCCGATCTCGGCGGTGTTGGCCACGTGGGTGCCGCCGCAGGGCTGCAGGTCGATCAGCTCGTCAGCCCCCACGCGGATGGTGCGCACCGTGCCGCTGCCCCGCGGTGGCGACACGCTCATGCTCTTGACCAGGGCCGGGTTGGCGTCCAGCTCGGCGTCGGTGATGGCGCCCACCACCACCGGGTGTGCAGCGGCCACCAGCGCGGCAATGCCCTGCGTCAGCGCGTCCTTGTCCAGCGGCTCGGTCATGTGGAAGTCCAGCCGCGCGTAGTCGGGCGTGATGGAACAGCCGTCCACCGGTTGCGCCACCAGGTGGCACAGCAGGTGGGTGGTGGTGTGGAAACGCATCAGGCGCAAACGCCGAGGCCAGTCGATCTGCGCGCTGACGGATGTGCACGGCGGCAAAGCCGCCAGCAGCGCCTCCTGCCCCGGCGCTGGCACATGCACGATGTCGGCCGTGGGGCGGCCTTCGGCGTCTTTCGCCTTGCGGGTGTCGGCGATGTGGAGCACGCGGCCGTCACCCAGCACCAGTTGACCCGCATCGCCCGCCTGGCCGCCGCCCAGGGGGTAAAACACCGTGCGGTCCAGCACCACGCCGGCCTCGGTCACGGCCACCACACGGGCCTCGCAGGCCTGCTGGTAGCTGTCGTTGCGAAACAGGTCTTGTGTCATAGCAATCCGAGCTCCGCGTCACTGGCGCTGTGTTCGTATTTGTTGCGTGGCGGCCAGGGGCGGCTGCGCCAGTGGGGCTCAAAACTGAACGAGGACCGCGTGCGGCCCGGCAAGAGGCCGCCGTTGCCCGCGCCCTTGGCGTAGTCGTGGTAGACCTTGACGATTTCTTCCTCTGTCACCTGCTGTGCAGCGGGGTGCGCCAGGCAGGCATCGCGCCAGCGCCGCACACGCGCGTAGGCCGGGTCGTCGGGCAGCTCGAAGCCCTCGTAGTAGGCCAGGAACCAGAAGCGCATGAAGAACGGCGTGTACACCGCCTCGGCCCAGCCGAAGTCGTCGAACAGCCAGGTGCCGTCGGGGGCATGTTGGCGCAGAAAATCGTTCAGGCGGGCGTACTGCTTAAGCATGTTTTCGCGCAACGCGTCGCGGCGGGCCGGGTCCTGGTTCATCACGTAGCTGTAGCCGGCCGACACGAAATCGCCCTCCATGCGGCACATCATGCCCTCCACCGCGCGCCGGTAGGGGCCGCGCTGCGCCACGGGCGGGGCGGGGAACAGATCTTCAAGGTACTGCAGGATGACCAGGCTTTCCTTGAGGATGTGGCCGTCCGCCGTTTCCAGCACCGGCAGGGCGGTGGTGCCACGCGTCTTGGCCAGCAGCCATTCGGGCCGGGGCTGGGTGATGTCCACCACCACAAAACGCACGGCATCCTGCCGGCCTTTGAGGGCCAGCAGGATCTCCAGCCGCTGGCAGAACGGGCAGACGGGGATGTGATAAACGGTCAACGGGCTCATGAGGCGGGGGTCGGCTGGGCCGATGCGGGCAGACCAAACACGCGGTCAAACACCCAGGTGAACACCATGGTGTAGACCAAAAAAAACAGCAGCAGGCCGAGGTCGGTGATGAGGGCGCGCCAATAGCTCATGTCCAGCCAGTGGGCCACCAGCGGCACCAGCAGCAGGGCCAGCCCCCCTTCAAAACCAAAGCCGTGCGCCACCCGGCGCGCCAGCGAACGGCCGCGCACCACCTGGCGCGCCTCCCAACGTTCAAATGCCCAGTTGAACAGGTAGTTCCAGGTCAGGGCCACCGTGGACATGGCCACGCTCAGACCCAGGGCCGAACCCATGGGTTCGTTGAACATCCAGCCCAGGGCCGGGGTGACGAGGGCGATGGCGACGGATTCATACAGAACGGCTTGAACGATGCGGCGGGTGCGAGGTGACATCCGCAGATTGTGCCGCGCCGCCCCAAAACCTGCCCACCCAGGGCTGAGCCACAATGCACGCAGTACCGCTCATCCTTCTGTCATGGCTCCGCCCCACATTCCCCTGCCCGAACGCCTCCGCCCTCGCACCCTGGGCGAGGTGGTGGGCCAGCAGCACCTGCTGGGCGAAGGCATGCCGCTGCGCATCGCCTTCGAATCGGGGCAGCCCCACAGCTGCATCCTCTGGGGCCCGCCCGGCGTGGGCAAGACCACCATCGCCCGCCTGATGGCCGATGCCTTTGACGCACAGTTCATCGCCATCAGCGCGGTGCTCGGCGGCGTCAAAGACATCCGCGAGGCGGTGGACCAGGCCCTGCTGGCGCGCGACGGGCTGGAGCAGCGCCGCACCATTGTGTTCGTCGATGAAGTGCACCGCTTCAACAAAAGCCAGCAGGACGCCTTCCTGCCGCACGTGGAAAGTGGGCTGTTCACCTTCATCGGCGCAACCACCGAAAACCCGTCCTTCGAAGTCAACTCCGCCCTGCTCTCGCGCGCCGCCGTTTATGTGCTGCAACCGCTGACCGAAGACGACTTGCGCCAGATCGTGGCCAAGGCACGCGCGCTCGACGCCGTGCCGCCGCTGCAGCCCGAAGCCGAGCAGCGGCTGCTGGCCTATGCCGACGGCGACGCCCGGCGCCTGTTGGGCACCCTGGAAACGCTGGCGGTGGCCGCCAAGGTGCAAAAGCAGCCCGAGATCACCGACGCCTGGCTGCTCAAGGTGCTG
>CAYUAH010000325.1:0-3744 GCA_964442375.1 uncultured Hydrogenophaga sp.
ATGAGGCGGCCATGAACCAGATGCTCAAGCGCGCGCTGCCCTTGACCGTGCGCCAATACCACCGCGACCGCCTGCTGGTGGAGCGGGTGCGCCAAACGCTGCAGCACCAACCACAGCACAGCCACAGCGCGGAGGCCCTGGCCGAACGGCTGCATGTGTCGGCGCGCACCCTGCACCGCCAGCTCAAGGAAGAAGGCGCCACGCTGCAATCGCTCAAGGACGAGGTGAGGCGGCAGGTGGCCACCGAGGCCTTGCTGCGCACCGACCGCCCCATCAAACAAATCGCACAGGCGGCGGGTTTCCGCAACGAGAAAAGCTTTTCGCGCGCTTTTCGCACCTGGACCGGCCTGGGGCCGGCCGAATTCCGGCAGTCACTCAAGCCTTGATCAAGGCAGGCAACTCGCTCATGCGCGAAAACACCCGAGCCACCGGCAGCCCGGCAAACGCCCGTCCACTCCCCTCGGGGCAGTAGCCCCACACCGTGGCCCCGGCGGCCAAGCCGGCGCGCGCGCCCACGGCGCTGTCCTCTATGACCAGGCAACGTTCGGGAGCGACGCCCAAATGCGCAGCGGCGGCCAGGTAAACGTGCGGCTCGGGTTTGGAGGCCGGCATCTCATGGCCGCTGAAGATCCGCTCCTCGAACCAGGGCAGCAGGCCGACCTGGCGCAGCTGCATCTCGACCTTGAAGCGGTCGGCGCCAGAAGCGCAGGCGATCTGGCCTCGCAGGCGCGTGTGCAGCGCCTCGACCGCGCCATGGATGCCCGGGACCGCCTCCAGTTCGGCGGACAGCGCGGCATTGCGCTGGGCCAGGAAACGGTCCATCCAGTCATCCGGCAAGTGGTTACCCGACTCGCTCGCCCAGGCCAGCATCACGTCGCGGATGGTGCGCCCGGTGAAAAAATGGTCCACCGCCTCGCGGGTCAACGCGGTGGCAGTCCACCCCAGGTCTTGCAGCATGCCAAACAGCACGCGATTGACGATGGGCTCGCTGTCCACCAGCACCCCGTCGCAATCGAAAAGCACGGCATCAAACGTCATGCCCCGATTGAAACACGGCCCCACTGGGTAACATGAGGACCCCACCGCAACTGCGCCCGACATGACCCCACCGGACACCCCCACCACCCCGCCCACGGTGCGCCACCTGCGCCAGGTGCTGCTGTGGCCGCTGCGCCTGATGCCGGTGGCGGGCGAGTCGGCCCAGGTGTCGCGGCACTGGGAGTTGCTGGCCCAGTTGGCCGATTCACCCTGGCGCGAGGTGGTGGACGAATACACCGGCGGCAGGGAAGGCTTCCACGAGCGCCACTACAACGAGTTCGTGACCTTTCTGCCCTATGTGCAGCGCTTTCTGTACGGTGAAGGGGGCGCCACCGGCGAGGCCGGGCATGGTGCCGCCATGCGTGTGTTCCGCCGCCGCGACGTGGCCAAAGCGCGGGTGGTGACACGGACCGGCGAAGCGCCCTTGTTGCTGAACGTGGTGCACATCGATCTGATCTTCTTCCTCGATGTGGACGTGGTTTTTCTCAATGTCGAACTCGCCATCGACGGCCTGCCGCTGCCCGTCGCACAGGAGGTGTTGTACCGCTTCGGGCGCGGCTACCCCAGCGGCTGGGACGCCGATGGTCAGGCCTTGCACTGCGTGGCCAGCGCCGAGTGGCTGGACGCCGGCGGCCAGGTGCTGGCCTGCTCGGACGCACAGCAGCGCGAGCGCTTCATGGCCCACGTGTGCGAGCACCGCGCGCCGCGCATTGCCGCCCACTGGGCCTATTTGCTGCACCCGCTGGTGGACGACCGCTCCGGCCACGCGAGCGCGCTGCGTTTTCGGCAGATCGAGTACTACCGCATGCCGCTGATGGCCTACCTGGCCATCGACGATCCCAGACGCCTGAGCCGCAGCGACTTCATGCGCCTGGGCCTGGTGGGCGGCGCTGGCGGGGCCGAAGGCGACATGGCCGACTTCGAACAACGCCATTGCTACGACCGTTTCTGGACCCCCAGCGGCGCTGCGCCCCACACCCGCTACCTGTGCAGCGGACATTCGCTGGTGGTGGTGGGTGACGCGAACGCGCCCTTCTTTGCCTGCGGCGACCGCGGCGTGCTGGCCCAGTTCCGGCACCAGCATTTCCTGCTGTTCGTGATCGCGCACTTTCAGAAAGCCGCCCTGCTGATGTTCGCCGACCGGCTGGCCGAGGCGTTGCGCCGCCTGGACGTGGGCAGCACCGGCAGCGTGCGCCGCTTCAAACGCAGCATACGCACCTGTTTCGAATCCTTTCTGCGCTTCACCCACCGCTACTGGTTCCACGAGGTGGCCGAACAGGCACAGGCGCGCGCCCTGTTCCGCATGAGTGCCGACCACCTGCAGACCGACGCGCTGTACGCCGAGGTGCGCGAGCGCGTGGGCGAAATGAACAGCTACCTGGACGCCGACAGCCTGCGCCGCCAGGCCAACACGGTGGTGCGCCTGACGGTGGTGACCATCCTCGGTCTGGTCGGCACCATCACCACCGGTTTTCTGGGCATGAACCTGCTGGCCGAGGCCGATGCACCGCTGCCGCGCCGGCTGGCCGTGTTCGGTGCGGTCTTTGTGGCCACCACGGCGCTGACGGTCTACACCATCGCCAAGTCCAAACGGCTGTCGGACTTTCTGGACGCGCTGTCGGACGAGCAGCTCAGCGCCTGGCAGAAACTGCGCGCGCTGGTGGGCGTGTGGTGGCCACGCGGGTGATCCATCAGGCCTTGATGTCGCCGTCCAGGTAATACCAGCGCCCACCCTCGCGCACGAAGCGGCTGCGCTCATGCAGGCGCTGACCGCGTCCGGCCACACGCGAGCGGGCCACAAATTCGACCTCGGCGTGCTCGCCATCGATCACCCGGTGTTGGCGCACGGACAGCCCCAACCAACGCTGACCAGGCTCGAAGTCCAGCGTCGCCGGTCGCGTGGACGGGTGCCAGGTGGCCAGCAGGTAGGCCGCGTCCTCGCGCACGAAAGCGCAGTAGCGCGAGCGCATGAGCGCCTCGGCGTCGGGCGCGGGCTGCCCTGCGTGCCATGGGCTGCAGCAGACCGCGTACGCCAGTGGGCGGCCCCGGGCCTCGAGGCGGCCGCAGGGACAGGGTTCGGCCGCGTTCACAAGGCCCGCTGGATGATGATCTTCTGCACGTCGCTCGTGCCCTCGTAGATCTGGCACACGCGCACGTCGCGGTAGATGCGCTCGACCGGGAAGTCGTTCACCACGCCATAGCCGCCCAGGGTCTGGATGGCCACCGAACACACACGTTCGGCGGTTTCGCTGGCAAACAGCTTGGCCATGGCCGCCTCTTTCAGGCAGGGCCGGCCGGCGTCACGCAAGGCGGCGGCGTGCCAGATGAGCTGGCGCGCGGCTTCGAGCTGGGTGGCACATTCGGCCAGGCGAAAACCCACGGCCTGGTGGTTGAAGATGGGCTGGCCGAAGCTCTCGCGCTGCTTGGCGTAGTCGATCGCCACGTCCAACGCGCTGCGCGCCATGCCCACACTTTGCGCGGCGATGCCGATGCGTCCACCTTCGAGGGCAGAGAGGGCGATCTTGTAGCCCTCGCCCTCGGCGCCGATCAGGTTCTCGGTCGGGATGCGGCAGTTGTCGAAGTTGATCTGCGCCGTGTCGCTGCTGTGCTGGCCCAGCTTGTCTTCCAGGCGCGCCACCACGTAACCGGGGGCGCTGGTGGGCACGAGGAAGGCGCTCATGCCCTTCTTGCCGGCGGCCTTGTCGG
>CAYUAH010000326.1:0-3737 GCA_964442375.1 uncultured Hydrogenophaga sp.
ACCATCCCCCAGCTCTACGTCAAGGGCGAGTTCATCGGCGGCTCCGACATCATGATGGAGATGTACGAGTCGGGTGAACTGCAGCAGGTCATCACCGGGCAGGGCTGACAGCCGGCCTTTGATGCCTTGATCCTTTGATCAAAAGGCAACATCCGCCGCTCATCCGGCGTTTGCCTCATTGAAGAGCGGGCATGGCTTGTGCTTGAATGAAACCGCATCCATCGCGGTTTCCCATTCAAGGAGGTCTCAGATGAGCTCGAGCAGCCTGGTCGCCACCAGCGACCTGAATTTGCCCATCGCGCACATGCGCAGCGTGTTCCATGCCGACGAGGTCAAGCGCAAACTCGTCAAGCTGCAGGCCAGTGGCGCGGAGCGCGAACACGAAAGCCTGCGCGCCACCTACGAGCGCATGCTGGAACGGGGCCCACAGCGCTTTGCGGTCAAGCCCTCGGGCGTGCCCCGCATGGAGCCGCTGTACGACCTGCTGCCCAACTTCATCGAGGTGTTGGACGACGTGAAACGCCACGTCGCCCTGAGCCAGGACAGCCGTGACGCATTGGAAGTGACCCCCATGCTGCTGTTGGGGCCACCCGGCGTGGGCAAGACCCACTTCGCGCGCCAACTGGCCGAGTTGCTGGGCACGGGCATGAGCCTGGTACCCATGAGCTCCATGACCGCCGGCTGGCTGCTCTCGGGCTCCTCGTCCCAATGGAAAGGCGCCAAGCCGGGCAAGGTGTTCGAGGCCCTGGTGGACGGCCAGTACGCCAACCCGGTCATCGTGGTGGACGAGATCGACAAGGCCAGCGCCGACGCCCAGTACGACCCGCTGGGCGCGCTCTACAGCCTGCTGGAGCACGACACCGCCCAGCGTTTTGTGGACGAGTTCGCCGAGGTGGCGGTGGACGCCAGTCAGGTGATCTGGATCACCACCGCCAACGACGAGCGCAGCATCCCCGAGCCGATACGCAACCGCATGAACGTGTACGAGATCCAGGCCCCGACGCTGGAGGCCGCACGCCGCATCGCACGCCATCTTTACGCGACGATACGCGACGAACACGACTGGGGACGGCATTTTGCCGACGAACCCGGCGACGACGTGCTGGACCAACTGGCGACCCTGGCGCCACGCGACATGCGGCGTGCGCTCATGACCGGGTTTGGCAACGCCAGGCTGGCCGGACGCGATGCCATTGCGGCCGACGATCTGCCCCGGTCGGGCGGGAACAAGTCCCGCATGGGCTTTTTGCAGTGAGCCGCCACCACCTTCAGGCGGCCACCACCCAGTTTTTCTGTGCGGCAAACACCGCGTTCGGATAGGGATCACGGCCCCGGCTGCCGTTGTAGCGGCCCAACGCCATGAACAGGTCGCCGTTTTCGCGATCCAGGTAGTGGCGCAGGATCACGCAACCGAAACGCAGGTTGGTCTGCATGTGGAACAGCTTGCCCACGTCACCATCACCGATCAAACGCACCCAAAAAGGCATGATCTGCATGTATCCACGCGCACCGACGCTGGAAATGGCAAACTTGCGAAACGCGCTCTCCACCTGGATCAGCCCCAACACCGTGGCCGTGTCCAGGCCGGCGCGCCGGCTTTCGTACCACACGGTTTGCAAAAACTCGACGCGGTGTTGCAAGTCGGGCTGGCGGCGCGACAGGCGTTCGCTCATGCGACCCAACCAACGCAGGTAGTCCAGGCGGGCCTCGGTGCTGTGGAAATCGGGCACCGGCGGTGCTGCGCTGGCGATGGCTGAGGCCAACGCGCCACGCACCGAATCGGCCAGCGGCTCCTCCAGCTGCCCGGCCACCGCCGTCCCAGGCACGCCGCCCGCCAGCACCCAGGCACCCGCAGCCCCCAACAGGCGGCGCCTGCGGGGATCGCTCAGGGCATTCATGCCTTCAGGCGGCCCTGGATCAGCGCCGCGATGTCTGCCAAGGCCAGCTTGGTCGCTTCTGTGTCACGCCGGTGCTGGTACTCCACCACCCCGTCCTTGAGTCCCTTGTCGCCAATGGTCACACGGTGGGGCACGCCGATCAGCTCCCAATCGGCAAACATGGCGCCAGGGCGCTCGCCACGGTCGTCCAGCAGCACGTCCACGCCGGCTGCCGCCAGTTCGTCGTGCAGTTGTTCGGCCGCCTGCTTGACGGCATCGCTGCGGTCCATGCCGATGGGACAAATCACCACGCTGAACGGCGCGATCGCATCGGGCCAGATGATGCCGCGCTCGTCGTGGTTCTGCTCAATGGCGGCTGCAGGCAGGCGGGTCACGCCGATGCCGTAGCAACCCATTTCGAAGGGTTTGGGTTTGCCGTCGGTGTCCAGGAAGGTGGCATTCATGGCCTGGCTGTATTTGGTGCCCAGGTAGAACACATGGCCCACTTCGATGCCACGCTCGATGGCCAGCACGCCCTTGCCGTCGGGCGAGGCGTCGCCGGCCACCACGTTGCGCAGGTCGGCCACCAGATCAGGCTCAGGCAGGTCGCGGCCCCAGTTGACGCCGGTCATGTGGAAATCGACCTCGTTGGCCCCACAAATCCAGTCGGCCATCACCGCCACCTCGCGGTCGGCCACGATCTGCACCGGTTTTTTCAGATTGAGCGGGCCCAGGTAGCCAGGCTTGCAGCCGAAGTGGTCTTCGATTTCGGCCACGGTGGCAAAACGGAAGCCCATGTCCAGGCCGGGCAACTTGCCCACCTTGACTTCGTTCATGTCATGGTCACCGCGCAGCAGCAGCAGCCAGACGGTGGTTTTGACGATTTCATCGCGTTCATTGATCTCGTCGGTGGCCAGCACCAGGGACTTGACGGTGGTGGCCAGCGGCACACCCAGCAGCTCGGCCACGTCGGCGCAGGTGGCCTTGCCGGGCGTGGGGGTCTTGGCCAGCGCGGCGGTGGCCGCCGGGCGAGCGCCGGCCGGCGCCAGGGCCTCGGCTTTTTCCATGTTGGCGGCGTAGTCGCTGCTCGGGCAGTAGACGATGGCATCCTCGCCGGTGGCGGCGATCACCTGGAACTCCTCACTCAGGTCGCCGCCGATGGCGCCGCTGTCGGCCGCCACGGCGCGGTAGGTCAGGCCAAAACGGTCGAAGATGCGGCGGTAGGCCGCCGCCATCACCTGGTAGCTGGCCTTGGCGCTGCCTTGGTCGCGGTCGAAGCTGTAGGCGTCCTTCATGATGAATTCGCGCCCGCGCATCAGACCAAAACGCGGGCGGCGCTCGTCGCGGAACTTGGTCTGGATCTGGTAGAAGTTCTTGGGCAGCTGCTTGTAGCTGCGCAGTTCCTGACGCGCGATGTCAGTGACCACTTCCTCGGAAGTCGGCTGCACCACAAAGTCGCGCTCATGCCGGTCCTTGATGCGCAGCAGCTCGGGGCCCATTTTGTCGAAGCGGCCCGTCTCCTGCCACAGCTCGGCCGGCTGCACCACCGGCATGGTCAGCTCCACGGCGCCGGCCCGGTCCATTTCCTCGCGCACGATCTGCTCGACCTTGCGAATCACGCGCAGGCCCATGGGCATGTAGGTGTAGATGCCGGCGCCCAGCTTTTTGATCATGCCGGCGCGCATCATGAGGCGGTGGCTGACCACCTCGGCGTCGGACGGGGCTTCTTTGAACGTGGAAACGAAAAACTGAGAGGCTTTCATGGGGACGCGGGTGGGGGCAGAAATGGGCCGGCGGGCGGCTGTGGCGCTTCATTTCAGATGCACAGCGGTGCATAATGAAGACAGTTCAAAAATTTGG
>CAYUAH010000327.1:0-3729 GCA_964442375.1 uncultured Hydrogenophaga sp.
CGCGGCATCGCGCTCACGCCGGTCAAGTTCGGCATCAGCTTCACCGCCACGCTGTTCAACCAGGCCGGCGCGCTGGTGCACGTCTACACCGACGGCAGCGTGCAGGTCAACCACGGTGGCACCGAGATGGGCCAGGGCCTGAACACCAAGGTGGCGGCCATCGTGGCCGACGAGTTGGGTGTGCCCTTCGAGCGTGTGCTGTCCACCGCCAGCGACACCAGCAAGGTGCCCAACGCCAGCGCCACCGCGGCCTCCAGCGGCACCGACCTGAATGGCCGCGCGGCGCAGTTTGCCGCCCGCAACGTGCGCGACAACCTGGCCAGCTTTGTGGCCGGGCTGGACGGCTGTGGCGCCGGCGCGGTGCGCTTCTCGGGCGGACAGGTGATCAGCCCGAGCAAAACCCGCCAGTGGGAAGATGTGGTGGGCGCCGCCTACGCCAACCGCATCCAGCTCTGGAGCGACGGTTTCTACCGCACGCCCAAGATCCACTACGACAAGCACACCATGCTGGGGCGGCCCTTCTACTACTTCTCCTATGGCGCGGCTTGCACCGAGGTGGCCATAGACACCCTGACCGGCGAGTACCGCGTGCTGGCCGTGGACATCCTGCATGACGTCGGCCAGAGCATCAACCCGGCCATCGACATCGGCCAGATCGAGGGCGCCTTCATCCAGGGCATGGGCTGGCTCACCACCGAGCAACTGGTGTGGAACAACAAGGGCTACCTGGCCACCCACGCGCCCAGCACCTACAAAATCCCCACGACCGGCGACGTGCCCGAACACTTCAAGGTGGCCCTCTGGCCCGAGCCCAACCGCGAGGACAACGTGTTCGGCAGCAAGGCCGTGGGCGAGCCGCCTTTCATGCTGGGCATCAGCGTGTACGAGGCCTTGCGCGACGCCGTGGCCCAGGCGGGCGGGCGACCTGAGGCCATGAATGCCCCGGCCACCGCCGAAGAGGTGTTGCGCGCCTGCGCGGGCTGAGCCAGCGAGGTGAGCGGTGGCCCCGAGCGGGTACAGTTCGGGGCCGTACCCGCTGCACGACGCAGCCCACGCACCGCCCCCAAACGCCATGAGCCTGCCCCGCTGCCCGAAATGCCAGTCCGACTTCACCTACGAGGACGGCGATCTCTACATCTGCCCCGAATGTGCCCACGAGTGGGGCAAGGCCAGCGCGGATGAACCCACGGAAGAAGCCAGGGTGTGGAAGGACGCCGTGGGCCACGTGCTGGCCGATGGCGACAGCGTCACCCTGATCAAGGACCTCAAGCTCAAGGGCTCGTCGGCCGTCATCAAGGTCGGCACCAAGGTCAAGAACATCCGCCTGATCGAGGGCGACCACGACATCGACTGCAGGATAGAGGGCTTTGGCGCGATGCAGCTCAAGTCCGAGTTCGTGAAGAAAAGCTGAGTCGCGTCGGCATGAAGGCCGTGTGTTGCGGCCGGTCGGGCAACATGAGTTCGGCCTGGGCCGGTGCAGACTGCGCCAGCAACCGGCCCTTGCGCCAGACCTTGAGCCGCGTGGCGCGCAGGCGGATGGCCTCCACCGGATCGCGCGCCTGCAACAACACAAAGCTCGCGTCCCGGCCGGCTTCAATGCCATGGCCGGTCAGCCCCATCACCCGCGCGGCGTTGGTGGTCACCGCGTCGAAGCACTGGCGCATGCCCGCCTGGCTGGTCATCTGCGCCACGTGCAGACCCATGTGCGCCACCTCCAGCATGTCGCCACTCCCCAGGCTGTACCAGGGGTCCATCACACAATCGTGACCAAAAGCCACGGTCACGCCCGCGGCCATCAGCTCGGGCACGCGGGTCATGCCCCGGCGTTTGGGATAGGTGTCGTGCCGCCCCTGCAGCGTGATGTTGATCAGCGGGTTGGCCACCACACTCACGCTGCTTTCTGCGATCAAGGGGATCAGCTTGGACACAAAGTAGTTGTCCATGCTGTGCATGGAAGTCAGGTGCGAGCCGTTGACACGGCCCTGCAGGCCCAGGCGCTGGGTCTCGAAGGCCAGGGTCTCGATGTGGCGCGACAGCGGGTCGTCCGATTCGTCGCAATGCATGTCCACCGGCAGGCCACGCTCGGCCGCCAGTTCGCACAGCAGCCGCACGCTGGCCGCCCCCTGTTCATGGGTGCGTTCGAAGTGCGGGATGCCACCCACCACGTCCACGCCAAGGTCGAGGGCGCGCTTGAGCTGGTCGAGCCCGCCCTCGCAACGCAACACGCCGTCCTGCGGAAAGGCAACCAGCTGGAGATCGAGGTACGGCGCCACGCGGCGCTTGACCTCCAGCATGGCACGCACCGGCAGCAGGCTGGGGTCGCTGGTGTCCACATGGCTGCGTACCGCCAGCAGGCCTTTGGCCACCGCCCAGTCGCAGTAGGTGAGCGCGCGCTCCACCAGCGCCTCTTCGGTCAACAGGGGCTTGAGTTCACCCCACAGCGCGATGCCTTCGAGCAAGGTGCCGCTCTGGTTCACGCGCGGCAGCCCATAGCTCAGGGTCGCATCCATGTGGAAATGGGGATCGCAGAACGGCGGGCTCAGCAGTTGGCCGGCGGCATCGACCACCTGGTGTGCGGGCGCCTGCCAAGCTGGCGCCACTTCGACGATGCGGCCAGCCAGCACCGCAACACCCATGCCGCTGCGGCCGTCGGGCAGGGTGGCGTTGGTGATCAGGAGGTCGAGCATGGGGGGCTCCGGCCAGCCATCAAGCCAATGGGCGCCGGTAGACGGCCAGCAGCAGGGCCAGCAGGCCCATGCCTGCCGCGCAGCCCCGGTTGAGCCAGCGCAGACCCGCCTGCGACAGCCACCGCACCGCCTGCCGCCCGGCCAGGGCATAGGCCACCATCACGGCGGCGTCGATGGCCACAAACAGCGCCCCCAGCAGCGCGTACTGCGGCGCCAGCGCGTGCGCCGGATCGACGAACTGCGGCAGGAAGGCGGCAAAAAACAGCAGGGCTTTGGGATTGGACAAGGCCACCGTGAGGCTGCGCACAAAGGCCGCGCGCCCGCGCACCTCGCGCCCAGGCACCTGGGCCAGCGTGGTCTGCACGTCGGCCACGGGGCTGCGCCACAGTTGCACCGCCAGCCACAGCAGGTAGAGCACGCCCACCACCCGGATCATCTCGAACAGCCAGGCCGAGGCGAGCATGAGCGAACCCAGACCGATGGCCACCACCGCGATCACCACGGCGCTGCCCAGCGTGGCGCCGGCCATGCCCCAGGCCGCGCGCCGCAGGCCCCCGCTCATGCCGTTGGACAAGGCCAGCAACATGGTCGGGCCGGGAATCACCGCCAGCGCGAGCGACGCGGTGGCGAACATCAACAGCGGGGGCAGGCTGGGCATGGTGGCAAGCTCATGGTCCGGGAGACAGGGCTTCTAGAATAACCCGCATGACCTCCCCTGCCCCCTCCGCTTTGCGTGTTGCCGTCATCGGCGCCGGTGCCGTCGGCTGTTTCTACGGTGGCATGCTGGCGCGCGCCGGCCATGCCGTCACGCTGATCGGCCGCGCCCAGCACGTCCAGGTCTTCCAGCGAGACGGCCTGCGCATGCAGACCCTGTCCTTCGACGAACAGGTGCCGGTGGCGGCCAGCACGGACGCCGCTGCCGTGGCCGGCGCCGACGTGGTGCTGTTTGCCGTCAAGTCGCCCGACACCGAAACCACGGGCCAGCAGATGCGGCCCCACCTCAAGGCGGGCGCCTTGGTGCTGTGCCTGCAAAACGGGGTGG
>CAYUAH010000328.1:0-3714 GCA_964442375.1 uncultured Hydrogenophaga sp.
AAAGGCCTTCCGATTCATGGCGTGCTAGGCGGTTCAGGCTGCCAATTCCGGCCACCCCGGCGCCCCCATGGGCATGGCCGACATCGCCGAGGTTCTCTGGAACCGCCACCTCAAACACAACCCGGCCGACCCACTGTGGCCCGACCGCGACCGCTTTGTGCTGAGCAACGGCCACGGCTCCATGCTGCTCTACGCCCTGCTGCACCTGAGCGGCTACGACCTGCCCATGAGCGAGCTCAAGGCCTTTCGCCAGTTGCACAGCAAGACGCCCGGCCACCCCGAGGTGGGCATCACCCCCGGTGTGGAAACCACCACCGGCCCCCTGGGCCAGGGCCTGGCCAACGCGGTGGGCATGGCCCTGGCCGAGAAGCAACTCGCAGCCGAATTCAACCGCCCCGGCCACACCGTGGTGGACCACCACACCTACGTGTTCCTGGGCGACGGCTGCCTGATGGAAGGCATCAGCCACGAGGCCTGCTCGCTGGCCGGCACGCTGCGCCTCTCAAGGCTGATCGCCTTCTACGACGACAACGGCATCTCCATCGACGGCCACGTGCAGGGCTGGTTCACGGACGACACGCCCCAGCGATTTGCCGCCTACGGTTGGAACGTGATCGCGCCGGTGGACGGCCACGATCCGGTGGCCGTCAGCGCCGCCATCCAGGCCGCCAAGGCGCAAGCCATCAGCACCGATGGCCGCCCCACCCTGATCTGCTGCAAGACCGTGATCGGCCAGGGTTCGCCCCACAAGGCCGGCACCCACGACGTGCACGGCGCCGCGCTGGGCCCGGCCGAGGTGGCGGCCACCCGCACCGCACTGGGCTGGGAAGCCGCGCCCTTCGAGCTGCCGACCGACGTTGCCCAGGCCTGGGATGCCCGCGCACGTGGCGCCCGGACCCAGGCCGCATGGGAAGCCCGCATGGCGGCCTACCGCGCCGCCCACCCAGCGCTGGCAGCCGAGTTCGAACGCCGCATGAGCGGTGAGCTGCCTTGCGGCCACCACCCCGGTGCGGCCGCAGCCTTCGAGACCATCGCCAGCCAGCCGGACGCCGTGGCCACGCGCAAGGCGAGCCAGAACGCACTGAGCGCGCTCGCGCCCCAGCTGCCCGAGCTGTTCGGCGGCAGTGCCGACCTGACCGGCTCCAACCTCACGAACTTCAAGGGCTGTGTGCCGGCGGGGCGCGACCGGCCCGGCAACCACCTGAGCTACGGCGTGCGCGAATTCGGCATGGCCGCCGTCATGAACGGCATGGCCCTGCACGGTGGTTTCATCCCCTACGGCGGCACCTTCCTCACCTTCAGCGACTATTCGCGCAACGCCATCCGCATGGCCGCGCTCATGAAGCTGCGCGTGGTCCACGTCTTCACCCACGACAGCATCGGCCTGGGCGAAGACGGCCCCACCCACCAGAGCGTGGAGCACGTGCCCAGCCTGCGACTCATGCCCGGGCTGGACGTGTGGCGCCCGGCCGACGGGCTGGAAACCGCCGTCGCCTGGGCCAGTGCCATCGAACGCACGGACGGCCCCAGTGCGCTGTGCCTGTCGCGCCAGAACCTGCCGCGCGTGGTCGACGATGCACAGCGTGCGCCCTGCATACGGCGCGGCGGCTATGTGCTGTCGGACATGGAGGGCGCGCAGGCGGTGCTGATCGGCACCGGCTCGGAAACCCACCTGGCGCTGGCCGCGCAGGCCGAACTGGCCGGTCACGGCATCGCCACGCGCGTGGTGTCCATGCCGTGCACCAACGCCTTCGACCGCCAGGACACGGCTTACCAGAACACGGTGCTGCCGCCGCACCTGCCCGCCGTGGCGGTGGAGGCCGCCCACCCGGACTTCTGGCGCAAGTACGTGGGCCGCAGCGGCGCGGTCATCGGCATCGCCAGTTTTGGTGAATCGGCGCCAGCCAAGGCGCTGTACCAGCACTTCGGCATCACCGTGGAGGCGGTGGTGAACGCGGTGCGCCAACGTGTCCCACAACGCCGCGCCCAAGCGGCCCTGGCCTGAGGAGACGCCCATGCCCACCCCGTTTGAGCTGGTGTTGTTCGACCTCGACGGCACCCTGGTGGAAACCGCGCCCGAAATCGGCGATGCGGTCAACGACACCCTGCGCCGCTTTGACCTGCCCGAGGCCACGCTGGAACAGGTGGCACGCTGGATTGGCCACGGCACGCGCGAGCTGCTGATCCAGGCCTTGGCCCAGGCCAGCGGCAGCGCCGTGGCCACCGTGCGCGCCAGCGGCACCCTGCCCCTGATCGCCGCCGAATTCGACCGCCGTTACGCCGCGCGCTGCGGCACCCGCAGCCAGCCCTACCCGCATGTGGTGGACACCCTGCAAGCACTGCGCGCCCAGGGCGTGAAGCTGGTGGTGGTGACCAACAAGGAAAGTGTCTACACCCGGCGCGTGCTCGATGCCCACGGCCTGACGCCACTGTTCGACCGCGTCATCTCGGGCGACAGCCTGCCCACCAAAAAGCCCGACCCAGCCGGCGTGCGCCTGTGCTTGGCCGACTTCGGTGTGCCGGCCCACCGCACGCTGTTCGTGGGCGACTCGTCCATCGACGCGGCCACCGCGCGCAACGCCGGCCTGCCCGTGTGGCTGCTGCCCTATGGCTACAACATGGGTGAGCCCGTGAGCGCCTGCGCGCCCGACCGCGTGATCCCCGACCTGCGGGCCTTGCTGTCCTCCGCACCCCTTCCTGTCTGACCTTTTTTTCCATCGACACCATGAGCATTCGAGTAGGCATCAACGGCTTCGGCCGCATCGGCCGCAACGTGTTGCGCAGCGCCATCCAGAATTTCTCGGACATCGAGATCGTGGCCATCAACGACCTGCTGGAGCCCGACTACCTGGCCTACATGCTGCAGTACGACAGCGTGCACGGCCGCTTCAAGGGCACGGTTTCCGTTGAGGGCAACACCCTGATCGTCAACGGCAAGAAGATCCGCCTCACGCAAGAGCGCGACCCCGCCAACCTCAAGTGGAACGAGGTCGGCGCCGACGTCGTCATCGAATCCACCGGCCTGTTCCTGGACAAGGTCACCGCGCAGAAGCACCTGGACGCCGGCGCCAAGAAGGTGATCCTGTCGGCTCCCTCGAAGGACGACACCCCCATGTTCGTGTTCGGCGTCAACCACGACACCTACAAGGGCGAAGCCATCGTCTCCAACGCTTCGTGCACCACCAACTGCCTGGCCCCGCTGGCCAAGGTGCTGCACGACAAGTGGGGCATCAAGCGCGGCCTGATGACCACCGTGCACGCCGCCACCGCCACGCAGAAGACCGTGGACGGCCCCAGCAACAAGGACTGGCGCGGCGGCCGTGGCATCCTGGAAAACATCATCCCCAGCAGCACCGGCGCGGCCAAGGCCGTGGGCGTGGTGATCCCCTCGCTCAACAAGAAGCTGACCGGCATGAGCTTCCGCGTGCCCACGTCCGACGTGTCGGTGGTGGACCTGACGGTGGAGCTGGAGAAGAGCGCCAGCTACGATGAGATCAAGGCCGAGATGAAGGCGCAGAGCGAAGGTGCCTTGAAGGGCATCCTGGGCTACACCGAAGACAAGGTGGTGGCCACCGACTTCCGTGGCGACACCCGCACCTCCATCTTCGACGCCGACGCCGGCATCGCGCTGGACGGCACCTTCGTCAAGCTGGTGAGCTGGTACGACAACGAGTGGGGCTACTCCAACAAGTGCCTGGAGATGGTGCGTGTGGT
>CAYUAH010000329.1:0-3694 GCA_964442375.1 uncultured Hydrogenophaga sp.
GGTGACGGGGCGCAGCGTGCCCGGCGAGCGTGTGGCCGCCAGCGTGGCCGCCGCTTTGCTGGCGGTGGAGCGGGGCGCGCACATCGTGCGCGTGCACGACGTGCGCGAGACGGTGGACGCGCTCAAGGTCTGGGCGGCCATGCGAGGATAATTGCGGGATATGACAAGAAAATACTTTGGAACGGACGGGATCAGGGGCACCGTCGGCCAGGCGCCCATCACCCCCGACTTCGTTCTCAAGCTCGCCCACGCCGTGGGCCGTGTGCTCAAGCGCAACGAGAGCCGGCCCACCGTGCTGATCGGCAAGGACACCCGCATCTCCGGCTACATGCTGGAATCGGCCATGGAGGCTGGTTTCAACTCCGCCGGCGTGGATGTGTTGTTGCTGGGGCCGGTGCCCACACCCGCCGTCGCCTACCTCACCCGTGCGCAGCGTGCCAGCCTGGGCGTGGTCATCTCCGCCAGCCACAACCCCTTTGCCGACAACGGCATCAAGTTTTTCAGCGCGCAAGGTGCCAAACTGCCCGACGAGTGGGAGTTGGCCGTCGAAGCCGCGCTCGACGAGCCACCGGTGTGGGCCGATTCCGCAGCACTGGGCAAAGCCCGCCGCCTGGACGACGCGGCCGGCCGCTACATCGAATTCTGCAAGAGCACCTTCGACAAGGAGCTCAGCCTCAAAGGCATGAAGCTGGTGGTGGACGCGGCCCACGGCGCGGCCTATCAGATTGCGCCCAAGGTTTTTCATGAACTGGGTGCCGAGGTGGTGGCCATTGGCTGCTCACCCGACGGTCTGAACATCAACCAGGGCGTCGGCGCCACCCACCCGCAGGCATTGGTGGACGCGGTCCAGGCCCACGGTGCACACCTGGGCATTGCACTCGACGGCGACGCCGACCGCCTGCAGATCGTGGACCCACAAGGCCGCCTGTTCAACGGCGATGAACTGCTCTACCTGCTGGCCGACGAACGCCTGGGCCGCGACGAGCACGTGCCCGGTGTGGTGGGCACGCTGATGACCAACATGGCCGTGGAGGTGGCGCTCAAGGCCAAGGGTGTGCCGCTGGTGCGCGCCAAGGTGGGCGACCGCTACGTGCTCGAAGAGCTGGTGGCGCGCCGCTGGCTGCTGGGCGGCGAGGGCTCCGGCCACCTGCTGGTGCTGGACCAGCACACCACCGGCGACGGTCTGGTGTCGGCCCTGCAGGTGCTGCAGGCGTGCGTGCGCAGCGGCCAGTCGCTGAGCGAGCTGCTGGCGGGCCTGACCCTGTTCCCGCAAACCCTGCTCAACGTGCGTTTTGCGCCCGGCACCGACTGGAAAAACAACCCCCACCTGCAAGCCACCCAACGCGAGGTGCAAGCCGAGCTGGGTGACAACGGCCGGGTGTTGATACGCCCCAGTGGCACCGAACCGCTGTTGCGGGTGATGGTGGAGGCGCGTGATGCCGCCCAGGCACTGGCCTGCGCGCAGCGTTTGGTGGCGGCGGTGTCGGGATGAGCACGGTGACGGTTCGGCGTGCCGACTTCGCCAACGCATCGGATGCGGCAGCGGTGGTGATGCTGCTCGACGCCTACGCTAGCGATCCCGCCGGGGGCGGCGAACCCTTGAGCGATTTCGCCAAGACCCACCTGGTTCCCTCGCTGGCGGCACGTCCCACGGCTTTCAGCATCCTGGCCTTTGACGGCGAGTTGCCGGTGGGCTTGGTCAACTGCATCGAAGGTTTCTCCACCTTCGCCTGCAAGCCGCTGGTCAACGTGCACGACGTGGCGGTGCTGGCCAGCCACCGAGGCCGGCGCATCGGCGAACAGATGTTGGCCTTGGCCGAGCGGATCGCCCGCGAGCGCGGCGCCTGCAAGCTCACGCTGGAGGTGTTGTCGGGCAACACCGGTGCTTGCCGGCTCTACGAGCGCATCGGTTTTGAGAACTACCAGCTCGACCCCGCCATGGGCCACGCGCAGTTCATGCAGAAATGGTTGGACTGAGCATTCCTCGCCCAGACAAGTTCTGGTTCATGGTTTGTTGATCCGGTCGCTCATCTCAAGCCACCGATTGCCGAGGGTGGTCCGCCTGTACCGCTGATTGCCGCTGTTCGGCTTGTCGGGCAGGGTCATTTCCACCACCCCTGCATCCAATGCGGGCTTCAGATAAGTGCTGCGGAAATGTTCGCGGTGAGTCATTTCTAATGCGTCGAGCAATTGTTGGCGCGACATCTCTCCAACCAAGGCGATGAGCAGGCGTTGGATTTGTTCGGTAACTTGCTCGGTAACTTGCTCGGTAACTTGCTCGGTACGTGACATTTCGCCGCCACCCAGGGGATGGCAAGGTAGGCGGATCACGAACGAAAGTCGATCCTCGTCCGATTCAAACAGCGGAGCGGGCGAGCCATTCGCGGCCATCACCTTGAGGATTTTCGGGATACCCGTCGAGCGGCCTTCCGTCAGGTCAAGCTCCTTCAAGAATTCACCGATGCGCCGGTTGCGGTAGCGGCGGCTGACCGCGCGCCCGGCCTGAAATTCCTCCATTCGAATCGACCGATCCGGGCCGGGGAAGCTCAAGATGACCAGCTCATCGTTGCTGATACGTACCTCAATGGGCTCGCGCTCTTCGTATGACCGGTGGTAGACCGCGTTGACCAGCGCTTCCTCGATGGCTGCGTAGGGGAAGTTCCAAACCCGCGTGGCTTCGGCCCGGTCGGGATGCTTGATGACTGTCTCGCGCAAGAAGTTGCGCTGGATGTAGCTCAATGCCTCGCGCGTCATCCGCGCCAGAGGGCCTTTGAAGATCTTTTCGTCGAAGCGATCCCCGCCCGCGCCCTCGGGAAACCAGACCACATCGATCTGCACGGCGGGGAAGAAGCGCTCCGGTGTTTCGTTGAAAAACAGCAGGCCCACGTTCTTGGGCCACGGTGATTCGGTGGGACCGCCTGCTACGTTCATCTGCCGCGCCAAGGCTTCGACCGACAGGCCCGGCGCATCAGCCGCAAGTTCGCTGCCCACCTCCTGCAAAAAGGCCTGCATCAAAGGCTTGGACAAATCATCGATCCGAGCCTGCTGGTTGTAGCGGTCGTCGAATGGTACCTTGGCTGCGAGGCTCAACAATTCCTGCTCGGTATCGCCCTTGGCCTCGACCGTACTGCTGTAGCGCCGGATGTAATAGCGCCAAGTCTTCTTGTTGGCAGTCACGGCTTCCGGCGCTTTGTAGGGCCGGGTCTGTCCGCCCGGCGCCCATAGCACAATCAACTTGCGGCCTTCGACTTCCTCGATGCTCAATACCGGGAAGTACGGTGGCTGGATCAACTGGCAGTGAGCCAGCAGTTCCCGCTGGATTTTGTCGAGCTGGTTGTCGGCCAAACCCACCGGCGGAAACACCGGCTGGCCATTGGTGTTGCAGTCCTGCCCGATCACCACATAACCGCCACCGAGGTTTTCGAAGTCGTTGGCAAAGGCGCACACGGTACGGATGATCGGGTCGGGATTCCACCCGGCCTTGTACTCGATGCGCTCGCCCTCAACCGTGCGCTGGCGCAACAGATCGGCGAGGTTGATCGGGAGCCTGGTGCTCATTTCAATATATTAGAAACGGTCGACGGGCTTGTGCCCAGGCCGCCTCATCGGCCGCCGCCGCGCGCTCCAGCACCTCGGGTGCGGCGGTCACATCGTCCACCCACTCGCGCAGCAAAGGGCCGCCGTTGATGAGGTC
>CAYUAH010000330.1:0-3688 GCA_964442375.1 uncultured Hydrogenophaga sp.
CGCGACCCCCGGCGTGACAGGCCGGTATTCTAACCAACTGAACTACCACTCCTGGCAGGCAGCATTCGCTGGTCAATTCACATCAACCAGCCAAGCGCTACAACTTGGCGACCCTACGGGGATTCGAACCCCGGTACTCACCGTGAAAGGGTGATGTCCTAGGCCTCTAGACGATAGGGTCAAAACCTTGGACTGTTTCCAGTTTGCTCAGTTGTCTTTCGACTTCCGAAGCCCAGCATTCTAGCACGTTAAAACCATGTTTCTCTGTGCTTTGTTGGTGGAGGTAAGCGGGATCGAACCGCTGACCTCTTGCATGCCATGCAAGCGCTCTCCCAGCTGAGCTATACCCCCAACAAGACTGCTGTTCGCAGATCACTTTTTCATTCAGTTTTTACTGTTTGTCGTTGCGACCTAGCGAGCCTCAAATTATAGGGGACTTTTTAAGCTTTTTGCAAGCGACCCACAATTTTTTCGCGATCGTGCTGTTCGAGCACCGCGTCCAGCGAGGGCGTGTTGGGTGTGCCCATGACCAGCACCCGCACCGGCATGGCCAATTGCGGCATCTTGAGGCCGTGCTCGGCCAGCGTCTCCTTGAGCGCTGCGGCAATCGTTGCCTTGTCCCAGACGCAGGCCTGCAGCCGCTGGGCCAGCGAGGCGATGGCGGGCTTGACCGCATCGGTCACGTGCTGGGCCAGGTCCTCGGACTTGGGCGTCACGTCGGCGTAGTGCGCCTGCGCCCAGTCCGCCAGGGCCACGGTGGTGTCACAGCGGTCTTTGTAGAGCGCGCACAACGCGGGCAAGCGGGCATCGGCGGCGATGCCACGCTTGGCCAGTTGCTCGGCCACCAGCGGCGCGAGCACGGCGTTGTCCAGGGCCTTGAGGTGCTGGGCATTGACCCAGCGCAGTTTGGCTTCGTCGAAACGGCCGGCGCTGCTGCCCAGGTGGTCCAGGTTGAACCAGCCCAGGAACTGCTCGCGGCTGAAGATCTCGTCGTCGCCGTGGCTCCAGCCCAGGCGGGCCAGGTAGTTGACCATGGCATCGGGCAGGTAACCCTCTTCGCGGTATTGGGTGACGGGTTTGGCGCCGTTGCGCTTGCTCATCTTCTCGCCCTGCTCGTTGAGCACGGTGGGCAGGTGGGCATACACCGGCGGCTCTTTGCCCAGGGCCTTGAAGATGTTGATCTGGCGCGGCGTGTTGTTCACGTGGTCATCGCCCCGGATCACGTGGGTGATGGCCATGTCGATGTCGTCTACCACCACGCAGAAGTTGTAGGTGGGCGTGCCGTCGGGGCGAGCGATCACCAGATCGTCGAGTTCGTCGTTGCTGAATTCAACCCGACCCTTGACCTTGTCTTCCCAGACGACCGAACCGCCCTGCGGATTTTTGAAGCGCAACACGGGCTTGACGCCTTCGGGGATGGCGGGCAACACTTTGCCCGGCTCGGGCCGCCAGGTGCCGTCGTAACGCGGCTTTTCCTTCGCTGCCATCTGGCGCTCGCGCAGTGCGTCGAGTTCGGCCACGCTCATGTAGCAAGGGTAGACCAGGCCTTTTTCAACCATCTCGGCCAGCACCGCCTTGTAGCGGTCCATGCGCTGCATTTGGTAGAACGGGCCTTCGTCGTGGTCCAGGCCCAGCCACTTCATGCCTTCAATGATCACGTCCACCGCGGCCTGGCTGGAGCGCTCCAGATCGGTGTCTTCGATGCGCAGGATGAAGGTGCCGCCGCTGGCGCGGGCAAAGGCCCACGGGTACAAGGCCGAGCGGATGTTGCCCAGGTGGATGAAGCCGGTGGGCGATGGGGCAAAACGGGTACGGACTGTCATGTTCAGAAGTTGCTGAGACCGCGATCGAGGTCGGCGGTCACGTCGTCAAAATGTTCCAGGCCCACGGCCACGCGCACCAGCCCCTGGCCGATGCCGGCGGCTTGGCGTTGGCCCTCGGTGAGGCGCCCATGTGAGGTGCTGGCGGGGTGGGCGCACAGGGTCTTGGTGTCACCGAGGTTGGTGGACAGCGAGAGCACCTGCAGCGAATCCAGCACGCGGAAGGCGCGCTCACGTGCTTGCTCGGGGTCGGACGCCTTGACGTCGAAGGACAAGACGGCGCCGCCCAGGCCCGATTGCTGCAGCATGGCCAGCGCGTGTTGCGGGTGGCTGGCCAAGCCTGGGTAGTGAACGCGGGCCACGGCGGGGTGAGACTCCAGCCACTGCGCCAGCGCAAAGGCCTTTTCGGTCTGCGCCTTCATGCGGATGTCCAGCGTCTCCAGGCCCTTGAGCACCACCCAGGCGTTGAAGGGCGCCAGCGTCATGCCAGCGCTCTTGAGCACGGGCAGAAACTTCTCGGTCACCAACTGCTGGCTGGCGCACAAGGCACCGGCCATCACGCGGCCCTGCCCATCCAGGTACTTGGTGCCCGAGTGCATGACGATGTCGGCCCCAAAGCGCATGGGCTTTTGCAGCACCGGCGTGGCAAAACAGTTGTCCACCGCCAGCAGCGCGCCGGCGTTGTGGGCGATGTCGGCCAGGGCCCGGATGTCACAGACCTCGGTCAGCGGGTTGGTGGGGGTTTCGGCGAACAGCAGGCGCGTGTTGGGCTTCACCGCTGCCTGCCAGGCACCCACGTCGGTCTGCGACACGAAGCTGGACTCGACACCGAACTTGGCCAGGTCGGAGCCGATCAGCTTGATGGTGGAGCCGAACATGGACTGCGAGCAGATCACATGGTCGCCCGCCTTGAGCAGGCCCATACACATCATCAGGATGGCCGACATGCCCGAAGCGGTGGACAAACAGGCCTCGGCCCCTTCCATGGCCGCCAGGCGGCGCTCGAAGCTGGCCACCGTGGGGTTGCCGTAGCGACCGTAGGTGAAGCCTTCTTCGTCGCCGGCAAAACGGCGCGCCGAGGCTTCGGCATTGGGCTGCACATAGCCACTCGTGAGGTACAGGGCCTCGGAGTTCTCGCCATACTGCGAGCGCTCCACGGCTTCGCGCACAGCCAGGGTGTCGGGGTGCAAGGGGCGGGTCATCGTTCAGCCCTCTTGCGAATTCGGCAAGGCCAGGCGCGAGGTGTCGTCATCGCCCTCTTCCGTGCCGACCCGCTTTTCGTTGAGGCGCACGATGTCGTCCGAAGTCACGTCGCCGGTCACGTACACGCCGTCAAAACACGAGGCATCGAAGCCGGTCAGACCGGTGTTGAGCACGCCGATGGCCTTCTTCATGGCGTCCACGTCCTGGTAGATCAGCGCGTCGCAGCCAATGATCTGGCGGATCTCGTCTATGCTGCGGCCATGCGCCACCAGCTCGCTTTTGGTCGGCATGTCGATGCCATAGACGTTGGGGTAGCGCACCGGCGGCGCGGCGCTGGCCATGTAGACCTTGCGGGCACCGGCGTCGCGCGCCATCTGCACGATCTCTTTGGACGTGGTGCCACGCACGATGGAGTCGTCCACCAGCAGCACGTTGCGGCCCTTGAACTCGCTGCCGATCACGTTGAGCTTCTGACGCACCGACTTCTTGCGCACCGCCTGGCCCGGCATGATGAAGGTGCGGCCGACGTAGCGGTTTTTCACAAAACCCTCGCGGTAGGGAATGCCCAGCAGTTGCGCCAGCTGCATGGCGCTGGGACGGCTCGACTCCGGGATGGGAATGACGACGTCGATCTCGTTGGGCGGCACGGTGGAGATCACGCGCTT
>CAYUAH010000331.1:0-3687 GCA_964442375.1 uncultured Hydrogenophaga sp.
CCGGCCAGTACTGGGACGTGCTCGACAGCATGGGCTGGTCCATCATGATGGCCTTGGACCTGGGGGGCAACTGGGGCACGGAATTCGCGCGCCTGTCCATGCTGCAGGTGCTGGACACCGCCGCCTTGTGGCAGGCGTTGCCGCCTTACCCCGGCGAGCCACCGGCCGCCAGCGCCGATCTGGCCAAGCTGTACCGTGATTTGGGTGTGTACAAAGCCACGCAAAAATCCGCCGCCGCCGCCCAGTTCCCCGCCGACGGCGGACCAGCTGATCGCCTGCGCGCCCAATTGGCCCAAGAGGTGGTGGCCTGGACGCAGGAAGTGGGCAACGTGGACGGCAAAGGCAGCAACAACTGGGTGGTGGCGGGCAGCCGCAGCGCCACCGGCAAACCCTGGCTGGCCAACGACCCGCACCTGGGCTTGAGCGCGCCCGCCATCTGGTACTTCGCCCGCCTGCAGGCGCCGGCGGCCGACGGCCAGCCCGCGCTCAACGTCATCGGCGCCACCTTGCCCGGCCTGCCGTCGGTGGTGCTGGGGCGCACCGCCACCGTGGCCTGGGGTTTCACCAACACCGGCCCCGACGTGCAAGACCTCTACCTGGAGCAGATCAACCCGGCCAACGCGGCGCAGTACCGCGTGCCGGCGCCCGAGGGCCAGACCGCGTGGGCCGACTTTGCCACGCGCGAGGAGACCATCCGCGTCAAGGGCCAGCCCGACGTGAAGCATGTGGTGCGCAGCACGCGCCACGGCCCCGTGCTCAGCGATGCACAGGCCTCGCACAGCGAAGTGCTGGACACCGCGAAACATGTGCTGGCGCTGCGCTGGACCGCGCTGGACGCCGACAACAGCAACGTGCTGGCGGGGGTGTTGTCCAACCAGGCGCAATCGGTGGGTGACCTGATCGAGGCCTACCGCCACTTTCACTCACCCATGCAGAACGTGGTGATGGCCGACGTGGCAGGCCGCATCGCCTACAAGGCCGCCGGCAAGGTGCCGGTGCGCGCTGCGGCCAACACCATCCGTGGCATTGCGCCCTCGCCGGGCTGGGACGCCCGCTACGACTGGACGGGCTGGCTGCCCTATGAGGACACCCCACAGGACGATGGCGCCAGGGGCTGGATCGCCACGGCCAACCAGCGCATTCACGCGGCCAACTACCCGCATTTCATCACCCAGGACTGGGCGCCGCCCTGGCGCCAGCAGCGGATCGAGCACCTGCTCGAGAAGACGCCCAAACACGACTTCGCCAGCATGCAGGCCATCCACGGCGACCAGCAATCGGACGCGACGCTGCTGCTGCTGCCCTACCTGCAAAAGACCACGTCGGGCCATCCACTGGCGGCGGCTGCACTGGCGCAGCTGCAGGGCTTTGACGGCAACATGCGCGCCGACAGCGCCGCGCCGCTGATCTACAGCGCCTGGGTGGACGCGTTCACGCGCGGTGTCATCGGCGGCCGGGTGGGGCAGGAGCGCTTCGAAAAGCTCTACGGCAAGCGCCTGTTCCGTGCTGGTGTGGAAGGCATTCTGGCGCGTGACGACGTGGCGTGGTGCGGGCAGGGCGGTTGCGCCAAGGCGTCGGGCGAGGCGCTCACGCGGGCGCTGGACAAGCTGCAAGCCACCTATGGCGGGGATGTGGCGAAGTGGACCTGGGGCGCCGCCCACCCCGCCATCTCCATCCACCGCCCTTTCAGCAGCGTGGCGCCCTTGGCCAGGCTGTTCGAGGTGCGCGTGCCCACTGGCGGCGACCCCTTCACGGTGAACGTGGGCCAGTACCATCTGGACAAGGCCGATGCACCCTATGCCAATCGCCACGCGGCCAGCCTGCGGGCCTTGTACGACCTGTCGGACCTGGAGAATTCGCGCTTTGTCTATCAGACCGGACAGAGTGGCCACGTGTTCTCAGGCCGCTACCGCGACATGAGCCCGGAGTGGGCGGCGGTGCAGTACCGGGCGCTGAAAATGAAGCCCGATAGCTGGCGCCACACGCTGACGCTGGCACCATGACAAAGGCCCCACCTCACGGTGGGGCCTTTGGGTTGGGGCAGGGCTCCCGTGTTCAGGCAGAGCCGGTCTTCTTTGCGATGTGCGCCAGCGCCTCTTCCACCTGATCGATGAGGATCAGGCACAGGTCGCCCGGCTGCAGGTTGTCCAGCGCCAGGTCGATGGCCTTGAACTCGCCTTTGACCTCGTGCACACGGCGCGTCTTGGTGGCGCCCTGCAGACCCTCGCGCAACAGCGCCACCACCTCGCCCTCGACGCGGCCGCGCTGGCAGGCGTCTTCGTACAACACCACTTCGTCGAAAGCCGTGCCCAGGATGCGGGTTTGCTGGCGGATGTCTTCGTCGCGCCGGTCGCCGGCGCCGCTGATGACCACCGAACGCTCGCGCGCCGGCATGTTCAGCACCGCACTGGTCAGGGCCTGGATGGCGTCGGGGTTGTGGCCGTAATCGGCAATCACCGTGGCACCTTTGTGGTCGAACAGGTTGAAGCGGCCCGGCACAGCACGGGCGTTGCTCTCGAAGCTCGCCAGCCCCTCACAAATCTTGCCCCACGACACACCCAGGGCCCACACCGCCGCCACCGAGGACAAGACGTTGTCCACCTGGAAGCCAATGGTGCCGTCGCGCGTGACGGGGATCTGAGTCAGCGGGATGCGCACCACGCGCGGGCCTTCGGCGGCCACCACCTGGCCGTCCTGCACGAACACCACCCGCTTGCCTTGCGCGCGGTGCATGGCCATCACGGGGTGGTGCTCATCCTGGGCAAAAAAGGTGACCTGACCCGGGCAGTCGGCCGCCATTTCGGCCACCTCGGGGTCGGCCGCGTTGAGCACGGCCATGCCGCTGTTGGCCACGTTGAGCACGATGACCTTCTTGAGCACGCTCAGGTCTTCCAGCGTCGTGATGTAGTTCAGGCCCAGGTGGTCGCCCGCGCCCAGGTTGGTCACCACCGCCACCTGGCAGCGGTCGTAGGCCAGGCCTTCGCGCAGCATGCCGCCGCGCGCGGTCTCGAACACGGCGACGTCCACGTCCGGGTGCATCAGCACGTTGCGCGCGCTGCGCGGGCCGCTGCAGTCGCCGCTGTCGGTCTGGCGACCGTTCACGTACACGCCGTCGGTGTTGGTCATGCCCACACGTTGCCCGCTGGCGCGCAGCAGGTGGGAGGTCAGGCGCACGGTGGTGGTCTTGCCGTTGGTGCCGGTCACAGCCACCACCGGGATGCGGCCGTCATCGCCGTGCGGGAACATGTGGTTGATGACCGCCTCGCCCACGTTGCGGCCCTTGCCGAACGAGGGGCTCAGGTGCATGCGCAGGCCGGGCGCGGCGTTCACCTCCACGATGCCACCCGACTGCTCCTCGAGCGGGCGGGCGATGTTTTCACACACCACGTCCACACCACAGATGTCCAGGCCCACCATCAGGGCCGCAGCGATGGCGCGGGCCGCCACTTCAGGGTGGACCTCATCGGTCACGTCGGTGGCGGTGCCGCCGGTGGACAGGTTGGCGTTGTTGCGCAACACCACCCGCTGGCCGAGCGTGGGCACGCTGTGTTCGTTCAGGCCTTGTTCGGCCAGGCGGGCGCGGGCGATGTCGTCGAAGCGGATCTTGGTGAGCGAGGTGGAGTGGCCTTCGCCCCGACGCGGGTCCGCGTTCACCTGGGCCACCAGCTCGGCCACCGTGTGCTGGCC
>CAYUAH010000332.1:0-3669 GCA_964442375.1 uncultured Hydrogenophaga sp.
ACGCCGGCCCGCAGCTGTTCCAGACCTCCTCCACCCTGGTCTGGGCGCTGATCGCCTCGCTCTACATCGGCAACGTCATGCTGCTGGTGCTCAACCTGCCCATGGTGGGCCTGTGGGTCAAGCTGCTCAAGATTCCCAAGGCGCAGCTCTACGCCGGCATTTTGATTTTTGCCACGGTGGGTGTGTACGGCATGCGCCAGAGTGCGTTTGACCTGTACCTGATGTACGGCCTGGCGCTGGTGGGACTGCTCATGCGCCGCTACGACTTTCCCATCGCCCCGGTCATCGTCGGCCTCATCCTGGGTCCACTGGCCGAAGCGCAACTGCGCAACGCCTTGTCCATAGGCTCCGGCAGCTGGGTGGTTTTCATCGAGCGTCCGATGTCGCTGACGCTGCTGGTGGTGGTGGTGCTGGTGCTGCTCACGCCGCGTTTGCTGGCCTGGCACCGCAGGGCTTGAATCGAGTGGATTTTCCGTGTTAATCAAAACATTATTTGTTTTGATTAACACGGTTTGTTATGCTCCAGGTTCTGACCCACACCCGACAAGGAGCAGGCCATGGAAGCGGTTGTTGAACGCGAAGTGCTGGCGTCGCAGGACCGTGGCGCGCTCGCCAAAATGGTGATGACGCTGCTGGACCACTGGCAACTGAGCACCGAAGACCAGGCCGCGCTGCTGGGCATTGCGACCAGCAACCGGGCCGCACTGTCGAATTACCGCAGCGGCAAACCGATTGGCACCAGTCGCGACCAGTTGGAGCGTGTGGGCCATTTGTTGGGCATTCACAAGAACCTGCGTCTGCTGTTTCCCCAAAACCGCGACTTGGCCTACCGCTGGATGAGCACCCGCAACCGGGCGTTCGACAACCTGACCCCGGTGGACGTGGTGAAGCAGTGGGGCTTTGCGGGGCTGTTGATGGTGCGCGGCTATTTGGACCGCGCCCGTGGGGTGTGAACAGACCCGCGAATGAACCGTTTGTTCGCGCATCTGGCGCTGGCCGACATCGAGCAGGATGTGGTCCGCAACATCGTGTCGCTGCATCCGTCGCAAGATCTGTTCGACGACCTCAGCGACGATCCGGCAGGGTGGCAACTGGCCCAGCAGGTGGAGGATGCCGTCAAGCCACCCACCTACCGCTCGCGCACCCCCATCATCGACCGGCCGTTTGAAGATGCCGAATGGTTCAACGCGATCGCCTGGCCTTTTCAACACCGGCAGTCCAGCCGCTTCTCGGATGGTTCGTTTGGGGTGTGGTACGGCGCGGAATCGGTGGAAACGACGGTATTTGAGACGGCCTACCACTGGTACCACGGCCTGCTGAGTGACGCCGGTTTTGAGCACGAGGCGGTGGTGGCCGAACGCAAGGTCTATCTGGTGAGCTGCGCTGCAGCGTTGCTGGATTTTCGCCAAGCCACGTCCGAGCACCCGGCGCTGTTGCACCCCTCAGACCACGCTTTTTGCCAGTCGGTGGGCGCGCGCATTCACCGCGAAGGCCATCCGGGCTTGGTGATTCGGTCGGTTCGCCGGCCGGCCGGGGAGAGCTTTGCAATCTTCAACCCGCGCGTGCTGTCCAACCCCAAACACCACTGCCAACTGAGCTACCGACTTGATGGTGGCCAGCTTGTGGTTGAGAAACAGCCAGGGACAAGGTGGTTCAGCTTGGCTGCGGCCCGGCTGACATAGTTCAAGGTGCCCGTGCCTCGGCCGCGCAGCCTCCCAGCCCGCTACCATGCGCTCCATGCCCACCGGACCCGCCCCAGACACCCGCTTGCCACGCGACGCCCAGAGCATCCTGGAGTTGGCGGCGCGCTCCATGTTCGACCTGTTCGCCAACGCCAGCGAGGGCATGATGCTGGTGGACCGCGACGCGCGGGTGGTGTGGATCAACGACCAGTACCGGCGCTTCCTGCCGGCCCTGGGCTTTGAGCGCGAGGAAGACTTTGTCGGCCACCCGGTGTCCAGCGTGGTGCAGAACACGCAGTTGCACCAGGTGCTGGCCACCGGCAAGCCCATACTCATCGACCTGCTGACCAACAAGGCCGGCACCTTCGTGGTCAGCCGCATACCGCTGCGCGACGACGCGGGGGAGGTGATGGGGGCTCTGGGCATCGTGCTGTTCGACCACCCCGAGACCACGCTGCAGCCGCTGATTGCCAAATTCGCGCGCATCGAGAACGACCTCAACGAGGCCCGACGCGAGCTGGCCAGCCAGCGCCGCAGCAAGTACACCTTTGCCAGTTTTGTGGGCAGCAGCCCGGCGGCGGTCGAGGTCAAACGCCAGGCGCGGCGCGCAGCGCAGTCGGCCAGCCCGGTGCTGCTGCTGGGCGAAACCGGCACCGGCAAGGAGTTGCTGGCGCACGCCATCCACGCCGCGTCCGACCGCGCGGGCCGGCCCTTTGTCGGCATCAACATCGCCGCCGTGCCCGACACCTTGCTGGAGGCCGAGTTTTTTGGCGTGGCACCCGGCGCCTACACCGGCGCCGACCGCAAGGGCCGGGACGGCAAGTTCAAGCTGGCCGACGGTGGCACCCTGTTCCTGGACGAGGTGGGCGACATGCCGGCCGCCGTGCAGGCCAAGCTGCTGCGTGTGCTGCAGGAGGGCGAGGTGGAGCCCTTGGGCTCCAACAAGCTGGTGCGGGTGGACGTGCGGGTGGTGGCCGCCACCTCGCGCGACCTGCCCCAGCTGGTGCGCGAAGGCCGTTTCCGCGAAGACCTGTTCTACCGCCTCAACGTGTTGCCCATACGCCTGCCGCCGCTGCGCGAGCGGCGCAGCGACATCGCCATGCTGGCCGAGGTCTTGTGCGAAGACATCGCTGCGCGCAGCGGCGGCGTGCAGATGGACCTGGCGCCCGAGGCCCTGGCCTTGCTGCAGGCCCAGGCCTGGCGCGGCAACATCCGCGAACTGCGCAACGTGCTGGAGCAGGTGGCCCTGCGCACCGACGACCACCACATCGATGGCCCCACGCTGGCCGGCGTGTTGCGCAGCGCCGGGCTGGAGCAGGTGGCCTTGCCGGAGGCGCTGTCCATGGCGCCGCCGCCCGATGCCGGTGAGCTGCTGCGCCCGCTGGCTGAGCAGGTGGCGGCCCTGGAGCGCCGCGCCATGCAGGCTGCGCTGGAGCACACCGGCGGCAACCGCGCGGCAGCGGCCCGGCTGCTGGGCATGTCGCGCGCCAGTTTTTACGACAAGCTGGTTGTGTCTGAATAACAGACATATGTCTGAAAATCAGACAATTGATGCTGAAATTGATGTCTGAAATTCAGACATATCAAGACCGAAACTGAACACATCTTCTTGTGAATCAAGGGCTTGGCGGCTTGGCACGGCTTGTGCAATGTCCAGCGCAGGTGGCGGCCACCGCCGCCCTTCCCAACACAACGGAGACACAGATGATCCAAACCACCCGCCGCCTGGCCGTCATCGCGCTGGCCTGCGCGTCCACCCTGGCCTGGGCCCAGTCCAAGGAAATCCGCATCGCCCACGTCTACAGCAAGACCGGCCCGCTGGAAGCCTATGCCAAACAGACCCATGTGGGCCTGATGATGGGCCTGGACTACGCCACCGGCGGCACCATGGAAGTGGCGGGCAAGAAGCTGGTCATCATCGAGAAGGACGACCAGGGCAAGCCCGACCTGGGCAAGAGCCTGCTGGCCGCCGCCTACGGCGACGACA
>CAYUAH010000333.1:0-3656 GCA_964442375.1 uncultured Hydrogenophaga sp.
GCGGGGCGATCAGCAGCACCGCCGCGCCCAGCACCAACAGCGCGTCTTGCCAGCCATAGCTGGCGATCAGCAGGCCCTCCACGGGCACCATGAGGAATTGCCCGAAGGAGCCGGCAGCGGCCGCCATGCCCATGGCCCAGGAACGTTTGTCCGCCGGGATCTGGCGGCCGATGACGCCGTAGACCACGGCGTAGGTGGTGCCGGCCTGGGCCATGCCAATGAGCACACCGGTGGTGAGCGCAAAGCCCACGTGGCTGGTGGTGAGTGCCATGCCGGCCAGACCTGCGGCGTAGAGCAGGGCGCCTCCCATGAGCACCCGCGCGCCGCCAAAACGGTCGGCCAGCATGCCGGCGAAGATGCCGAACACGCCCCAGGCCAGGTTTTGCACGGCGATGGCCAGGGCGAAGCTCTCCCGCGTCCAGCCGTGGGCCTGGATGATGGGCTGCAGCCAGAGGCCGAAACCATGACGTATGCCCATGGACAGTGTGACGATGGCGCCGCCGCAGATGAGCACCTGGGCGATGGAGAGTCGGGCAGGGGATTGCATCGGACAAATGTAGCAAAGCGTTCAAATCCTTGCGGTGCAAATGCCATGAAGGTGACAGTTGTGTCGGAAATTCCGTGGTCGGCGCCGAGCGGACTTTGCCGCCGCCGTCGATGAGGCTAAAGTGTCAAAAAACGTCAATCAATGGCGAAGAATCACAGGGAGAAGCCTCATGTCACCACGCCGCCGACTGCGTCGCCCGGCCTGTCTGGATGTCCAGATGGCCGCGCCTCATGTCACCCGCCCCCGTTCTGCCACAGCCTGCGCGCCCCCTGGGTCTGGCGCTGTGTGATCGCGCGCGTGCTGGCGCGCCCATTCCCCTTTTTTTCGTGCCACGGAACACGGGCCACAGCCAGGCCTTCGTGTGCGTGTGTCGTCATGTCATGTCGTGCCGGTATTCGGCCATTTTTCAGGGAGACAACAATGAAACTCGAGAACACCAAGGTCATCACCCGCCTGCTGCTGATCGTGACCATCAGCGCCACGTTCACGCTGGCCATTGGCCTCATGGGCCTGTGGCGCACCTCGCAGGTCAACGGCATGCTCAACAGCATGTACGACACCAACCTGGTGCCGGTGGGCGACGTGGCCAACGCAAACATGCAGGCGATCTACCACAACCGTGCTTTGTACGCCTACGTCATTGAGTCCTCACAGCCCAAGATGGACGTGATCGCGGCCGAGATGGACAAGAACATTGCCCAGATGGACAAACTGATGGGCAAGTACAAACAGACCCAGCTCACGCCGCGCGAGGTGGACCTGCTCAAGCAGACCGATGCCGCCTGGCCGCCCTACCTGGCCGCCGCCAAAAAAGTGATGGTCGCCAGCTACGCCGACAACAACGTGGAAGCCATGCGGCTGATGCGTGATGAGGCGGCTCCTGCCTTCCAGAAATACGACGACCTGCTGTCCACCATCGTGGACCTCAACATCGCGCTGGGCAAGAAAGCCTACGACGACAGCGACGTGATCGTGGCGGAAATCACCCGCACCACCCTGGTCCTGATCGGGGCGGCCATTGGCCTGTCGGTGGCGGTGGGCTTGTGGGTGGCGCGCAGCGTGACGCGCCAGCTGGGCGGCGAGCCCAAGCTGGCCGCCGAGATGGCGCAAGCCATTGCCGAAGGTCAACTGGGCACGCCCATCCCGGTCGCGCAGGGCGACAGCCGCAGCCTGATGGCCGCACTGGAGCGCATGCGCAACAGCCTGGCGGGCATCGTGGCGGGTGTGCGCCAGAACGCCGAATCGGTGGCCTCGGCCTCGGCCCAGATCGCCACTGGCAACCAGGACTTGTCGGGTCGCACCGAAGAGCAGGCCAGCGCGCTGGAGGAAACCGCGGCCTCGATGGAGGAACTCAGCACCACCGTCAAACAGAACGCCGACAACGCAGCCCAAGCCAACCAGCTGGCCGTGACCGCCAGCACGGTGGCCGTCAAAGGCGGCCACGAGGTGCAGGAGGTGGTGGCCACCATGCGCAGCATCAACGAGGCCTCGCGCCGCATTGCCGACATCATCGGCGTGATCGACGGCATCGCCTTCCAGACCAACATCCTGGCGCTCAACGCCGCCGTGGAAGCGGCGCGCGCCGGCGAGCAGGGCCGGGGTTTTGCGGTGGTGGCCAGCGAGGTGCGCAACCTGGCACAGCGCAGCGCCAATGCCGCCAAGGAAATCAAGGAACTCATCACCGCCAGCACCCAGCGGGTGGACCAGGGAACGACCCTGGTGGACCAGGCCGGCCACACCATCCAGGAGGTGGTCGATGCCATCCGCCGCGTGACCGACATCATGGGCGAAATCACCTCCGCGAGCGCGGAACAGAGCGCTGGCGTGTCGCAGATCGGCGAGGCCGTCACCCAGATGGACCAGGCCACCCAGCAGAACGCGGCCCTGGTGGAAGAAAGCGCGGTGGCGGCGGACAGCCTGCGCCAACAGGCTGCGCAATTGCTGCAGGCGGTGTCGGTGTTCCATCTGCCGGCCCCAGGCGCTGCGATGCCTGCACCCGTGGCGCAGGCGACGCACCGCCCGGCCCAGGCCCCGGCTGCGGTGCGTGCGCCGGTGTCTCAGGCGGTCGCCCTGCGCAAGGTGGCGGCACGGCGCCCAACACTCAAGCCGATCTCGGGGCCGGCGATGGCCATGGCCACCGCCGGCGCGGCCGGCGGCGAGTGGTCGTCGTTCTGAGCGGCCCCACCCGCACCGGACCCGCACCCGCATTGTCTTGTCGAGCTCCACGGGCGTTCCGATGACCCGACCGTGGTTGGCCCCCAGCGATGGGGGCCCTTTTTGCAAGCGATTCGCGGTGACACCGAGCCCACCCGCATCGCCAACGCTCCAGGCGTCATGAAAGGGGTGGTCAAGCGTGCGCCGGTGCGCCGCACCCTCGGGACTCCCCGTGCCGGCACCGGCAAATGGGTCCTGACCCACCGATGGGCGGGCGGCGTTGGGGGCCGGTGGGCCCCGCCTACAATCGCCGCCCATGTCAGTCAAACCCGTTCCCGAGTATTCCGAAGGCTCCATCCGTGTCCTCAAGGGGCTGGAGCCCGTCAAGCAGCGGCCGGGCATGTACACCCGCACCGACAACCCGCTGCACATCATCCAGGAGGTGCTGGACAACGCCGCCGACGAGGCGCTGGCCGGCCATGGCAAGAAGATCAAGGTCATCCTGCACACCGACGGGTCGGTGAGCGTGGAGGACGACGGCCGGGGCATCCCGCACGGCCTGCACCCGGAAGAAAACGCGCCGGTCATTGAGCTGGTGTTCACCCGCCTGCACGCGGGCGGCAAGTTCGACAAGGGCAAGGGCGGCGCCTACAGCTTCTCGGGCGGCCTGCACGGCGTGGGCGTGAGCGTGACCAACGCGCTGTCCACCCGGCTGGAGGTGAGCAGCCACCGCGAAGGCCAGTTCGCCCGCCTGGTGTTTGCCGCCGGCGACGTGGTGGAGCCCATCGCCACGCGCCCGCTGCAGGACGGCGAGCGCAAGCAGGGCACCACGGTGCGCGCCTGGCCCGACGCCAAGTACTTCGATTCGGCCGCATTGCCTCTGGGCGAGCTGACCCACCTGCTGCGCAGCAAGGCGGTGCTGATGCCGGGCGTGGCGGTGTCGCTGGTCAATGAA
>CAYUAH010000334.1:0-3639 GCA_964442375.1 uncultured Hydrogenophaga sp.
CCTGTGCAACGCAGGGGTTCGCGTCAACAGACTTGGTCCTCACGACCATGGCGCGTGCAGCTTTTTGGCCTGGCAAGACCTTTGACCTCACTGCCTCCGGTTGGGCCGGCTGGGCGGTGCGGTCTTTGCGTTCGTGCCGGCCCCGGAGTTCTCATGGAAGCTTTTCTCGTGTCCACGGGCGTGGTGGCGCTCGGTGAAATGGGCGACAAAACCCAGTTGTTGGCCATGCTTCTGGCCGCCAAGTTTCGCAAGCCCGTGCCCATCATCCTGGGCATACTCGTGGCCACGCTGGCCAACCACGCCATGGCAGGTGCGGTGGGCGACTGGGTGGCGCGCGCGCTCGGGCCCGACGTCTTGCGCTGGGTCATTGGCCTGTCCTTCCTGGCCATGGCCGGCTGGATGCTGATCCCCGACCAGGTGGACGAGGGCGACGCCGACGCGGTGTCGCGCTTTGGCGTGTTCGGCACCACCGTGGTCGCCTTCTTCCTGGCTGAAATGGGCGACAAGACGCAGATCGCCACCGTCGGTCTGGCCGCGCGCTACAGCGACATCGTGGCCGTGGTGGCCGGCACCACGCTGGGCATGATGCTGGCCAACGTGCCGGCGGTGTTCATGGGCGACAAGATCGCGGCCAAGGTGTCGATGACGCTGGTGCATGCCATCGCGGCCGCCATCTTCGCGGTGCTGGGGGTGCTCACGCTGCTCAACGTGGGCAAGCTGTTCTGACCGCTCACGTCCTTGCCAGCAAAGAGATGAGCAATTTGGCCGCAGGTGGCACATAGCTGTTTTCACGGTAGGTCACCACCAGGCGCCGGTGCATGGTGGCCTCCTTGACCGGCACCTCCTTCAACGGGGACAAGGCGTGGGACTGCGCCAGGTGATGCCGGGAAATGAAGCTGAGCAGGCCGGTCTCGGCGATGAGCGTGGGCAGCATCAGCAGCATGGTGCTTTCCACCTGCACGCGGGGGCGCGGCAGGCGCTTGCGGTCGAAGCAGTGGTCCAGCCAGTCGCGCGTGGGCGCGCCCGGCGGCTGCAGCACCCAGCGGTAGCGGGTCAGGTCGCGCAGGCCGGGTTTGAGGTGGTGGATCTCATGGTCGGCGCTGGCCGCCACCACAATGGTGTCGCTGGCCAGCACCTGCGACACGTAGCCGGGCGCGTCGGCCCCTTCTGTGCCGACCATCAGGTCGATTTCGCCGGCGTACAGCTGTGGCCTGAGGGTGTCGACCAGGCCCACCACCGTCTTGAGCGTGACCTCGGGTGCCTGCGCCATCAGTTGCCGGGCCGCGCGAGGCAGCAGGAACTGCGCCGCCGTCGGCACGATGCCCAGGCGGATGTGGCCCGACAGTCCACGACCGATGTCGCCCATTTCGCGCTTGGCATCCTCGGCGTCAAAGCGGATGCGCTGCGCCCATTTGAGCAAGACTTTGCCTGCGGCGGTCAGGCGGATGCCACGACCGTCCTTCTCGAACAGCGGCGCGCCGCAGTCTTCCTCCAGGCGGCGTATGCAACTGGTCAAGGCCGGCTGTGTGCGGTGCAGCTTTTCCGTGGCGCGGCCGATGTGCTCCAGTTCGGCAATGGTCTCGAAGTAACGCAGGTCCCGCAGATCCATATCAAAAGAAAAATTGATGTATTCAAAGAAATTATCGATTGGACTGTATCTGTTGGAGGCCCAATACTCAAGCCCATCAACGGGAAGCCGGCACGGTTGCCGGGAACCCGACCTTGGAGACAAACATGACATTGAACCGCCGCACCTTTGTTGCGCTCGCCGCATTCACCGCCGCCGTCGCCGCGCAGGCCCAAACCTTTCCCAACCGACCCATCCGCGTGGTCGTGCCGTTCCCGGCAGGTGGCGGCACCGATCTGATCGCCCGGGAAGTCACCCAGCGGGTCACCCAAACCACGGGCTGGACCTTTGTGGTGGAGAACAAGCCTGGCGCCGGCGGCAACCTGGGCGTGGACGCGGTGGCCAAGTCGCCGGCCGACGGTTACACCATCGTGCTGGGCCAGACCAGCAACCTGGCCATCAACCCGACGCTGTACGCCAAGATGCCCTACGACTCGGTGAAGGACCTCGCCCCCATCCTGCTGGTGGCCAATGCGCCGCTGGTCATGGTGACCGGGGCCACGTCGGCGTACAAGACACTGGCCGAGGTCGTGAAGGCGGCCAAGGCCAAGCCGGGCACCCTCAACTTCGCCTCGCCCGGCAACGGCACGGTGGCCCACCTCACCAGCGAACTGTTCCAGGCGGCGGCGGCGGCGAAGATGCAGCACGTGCCCTACAAGGGTGCCGCCCAGGCGCTGACCGATGTGGTGAGCGGCAACGTCGAGCTCTACATGTCCTCCGTGCCCACGCTGCTGGGCCAGATCAAGCAGGGCAAGCTCAGGGCCTTGGCCGTGACGTCGGCCAAGCGCGCGGACGATCTGCCGGACGTGCCGACCATCAACGAGTCTGGCTACAGCGGTTTTGACGCCGTGACCTGGTTCGGTTTCCTGGCGCCCGCGGGCACGCCCAAGGAGGTGGTGACCAAGCTGAATGCCGAGTTCAACGCCGCGCTGAAACAACCCGACCTGCAGAAGAAGCTGGGCGACCAGGGGGCCGACCCCGCAGGTGGCACAGCCGAGCAGTTCGCTGCCCTCATCAAGGACGACATCGTCCGCTGGGGCAAGGTCGTCAAACAGTCGGGCGCCCGCGTCGACTGACCATCCCTTTCGTCAATCCTTCTGCCGGCACCCGCCGGCCTTTCTGGAGATTCTCATGAGTCAAGCCGCTGCATTGCCTGACGTGGTTCGCCACATCGAGCGCGTGGACGCCGAAGTCGTTGCCCAGGCCGCCCAGTTTCCCTCTTCCATCCTCGCCGACGTCGCCGGGCGGCGCGGCGCGCTGCACGGGCGCATTGCGCCGCTGGCGCCCAGCATGCGTTTTGCCGGCCCCGCCATCACCGTGGAAGTGCGCCCGGGCGACAACCTCATGATCCATGCCGCCATGGCCATCGCCCAGCCGGGCGACGTCCTCGTGGTCGATGGCAAGGGCGACCTCTCCAGCGCCCTGATGGGCGAGATCATGTCGCAGCAATGTGTGGCCCTGGGCGTGGCCGCCGTGGTCATCGACGGTGCGGTGCGCGACAGCGAGGCCATCCGTGAACTGGGCTTCCCGATGTACGCCGCCGGCCTCAACCCCAACGGCCCCACCAAGTTCGTGCCCGGGCGCCTGAACCACCCCATCTCCATCGGTGGCGTCACCGTGAACCCGGGCGACCTGGTGGTGGGTGATGCCGACGGCGTGACCGTGATCGAACGCGCCAAGGCCGCCGCCATGCTGCCGCTGGCGCAACACAAGGTGGACGCCGAAACCAAGCGCATCGCCCAGATCAAGAGCCGCGAGGCGCTGGCCCCGGCCTGGCTCAACGGCGCGCTGCGCGCCGCCGGCGTCATCCGGGAAGGGGAAACGCTGTGAGCAAGCGCCCTGTTCTGCTAATCACAGGCGCCGACCTGGCGCCCCAGGCCCAGGCCTTGTTGACCGACTTCGACGTCATCTACGCGGGCAAGACCCCGACCGAGGACGACGTGGTGGCCCTGTGCCGACAGCACGACCCCGTGGCCATCATCGTGCGCTACAGCAAGGTCGGCGCCGCCGCC
>CAYUAH010000335.1:0-3625 GCA_964442375.1 uncultured Hydrogenophaga sp.
ACATCCTGCGCATGCTGGCCGAGCGCGGCTGCAAGGTCACCGTGGTGCCGGCCCAGACGCCTGCGGCCGACGTGCTGGCCTTGAAGCCCGATGGCGTGTTCCTCTCCAACGGCCCGGGCGACCCAGAGCCCTGCGACTACGCCATCGAGGCCACCCGGACGCTGATCGACACCGGCATCCCCACCTTCGGCATCTGCCTGGGTCACCAGATCATGGCTCTCGCGTCGGGCGCCAAGACCTTCAAGATGCGGGTGGGCCACCATGGCGCCAACCACCCGGTCAAGGACCTGGACACCGGCCGCGTGAGCATCACCAGCCAGAACCACGGTTTTGCGGTGGACATGGCCGCTTTGCCCGCCCACCTGCGCGCCACCCACATCAGCCTGTTCGACAACACGTTGCAGGGCATGACCCGCACCGACAAGCCGGCGTTTGGTTTCCAGGGTCACCCGGAAGCCTCGCCCGGCCCGCACGACATCTCGTACCTGTTTGACCGCTTCACGGCACTGATGGAGCAGCACAAAAATGCCTAAGCGTTCCGATCTCAAAAGCATCCTCATCATCGGCGCCGGCCCCATCATCATCGGCCAGGCCTGCGAGTTCGACTACTCCGGCGTGCAGGCCTGCAAGGCGCTGCGCGAAGAGGGCTACAAGGTCATCCTGATCAACAGCAACCCCGCCACGATCATGACCGACCCGGCCACGGCCGACGTCACCTACATCGAGCCCATCACCTGGCAGACGGTCGAGAAGATCATCGCCAAGGAACGGCCCGACGCCATCCTGCCCACCATGGGCGGCCAGACCGCGCTGAACTGCGCACTCGACCTGTGGCACCACGGCGTGCTCGACAAGTACAAGGTCGAGCTGATCGGTGCCACGCCCGAGGCCATCGACAAGGCGGAAGACCGGCTGAAGTTCAAGGACGCCATGACCAAGATCGGTCTGGGGTCGGCACGCTCGGGCATCGCCCACAGCATGGAAGAGGCCTGGGCGGTCCAGAAAAACGTGGGTTTCCCCACTGTGATCCGCCCCAGCTTCACGCTGGGCGGCACGGGTGGTGGCATCGCCTACAACCCGGAAGAGTTCGAGACCATCTGCAAGCGCGGCCTGGAAGCCTCGCCCACCAACGAGCTGCTGATCGAAGAGTCGCTCGTGGGCTGGAAAGAGTACGAGATGGAAGTGGTCCGCGACAAGAAGGACAACTGCATCATCGTCTGCTCGATCGAGAACCTGGACCCGATGGGCGTGCACACCGGTGACTCGATCACCGTGGCGCCGGCGCAGACGCTGACCGACAAGGAATACCAGATCATGCGCAACGCCTCGCTGGCGGTGCTGCGTGAGATTGGTGTGGACACCGGCGGCTCCAACGTGCAGTTCTCGGTCAACCCCAAGGACGGTCGCATGATCGTCATCGAGATGAACCCGCGCGTGTCGCGCTCGTCCGCTCTGGCCTCCAAGGCCACGGGTTTCCCCATCGCCAAGGTCGCGGCCAAGCTGGCCATCGGCTACACGCTGGATGAGCTGCGCAACGAGATCACGGGCGGCGCCACGCCCGCGTCCTTCGAGCCCTCGATCGACTACGTGGTCACCAAGATCCCACGTTTCGCCTTTGAGAAGTTCCCGGCCGCCGATTCGCGCCTGACCACCCAGATGAAGTCGGTGGGCGAGGTCATGGCCATGGGGCGCACCTTCCAGGAGTCTTTCCAGAAAGCCCTGCGTGGCCTGGAGGTGGGCGTGGACGGCATGAACGAAAAAACCCAGGACCGCGAGATCCTGGAGCGCGAACTCGGCGAGCCCGGCCCCGAGCGCATCTGGTACGTGGGCGATGCGTTTGCCGCCGGCTGGTCGCTGGACGAAGTGCACGACATCACCAAGATCGACAAGTGGTTCCTGATCCAGATCGAAGAGATCGTGAAGATCGAACTCGCGCTGGACAAGCTGACCGCCGAAAAGGGCGAGGGCGCCCTGGCCTCGCTCGACGCCACCACCCTGCGCACCCTGAAGCAAAAAGGCTTCTCGGACCGCCGCCTGGCCAAGCTGCTCAAGACCACCGATACCGCCGTGCGCAACGCGCGCAAGGATTTGGGCGTGCGCCCGGTCTACAAGCGCGTGGACACCTGCGCGGCCGAGTTCGCCACCAACACCGCCTACCTGTACTCCAGCTACGAGGCCGAGTTCAGCGAGTGCGAGGCCGAACCCACCACCAACAAGAAGATCATGGTGCTTGGCGGTGGCCCCAACCGCATCGGCCAGGGCATCGAGTTCGACTACTGCTGCGTGCACGCCGCGCTCGCCATGCGCGAGGACGGCTATGAAACCATCATGGTCAACTGCAACCCCGAGACGGTGTCCACCGACTACGACACTTCCGACCGCCTGTACTTCGAGCCGCTGACGCTGGAAGACGTGCTGGAGATCGTGGACAAGGAAAAGCCGGCCGGCGTGATCGTGCAGTACGGCGGCCAGACGCCGCTCAAGCTGGCCCTGGGTCTGGAGGCCAATGGTGTGCCCATCATCGGCACCAGCCCCGACATGATCGACGCGGCGGAAGACCGTGAGCGCTTCCAGAAGCTGCTGCACGAGCTGGGCCTGCGCCAGCCGCCCAACGCCACCGCCCGCACCGAGGCGGAGGCCTTGGAAAAAGCCGCCGCCCTGGGCTACCCGCTGGTGGTGCGCCCCAGTTACGTGCTGGGCGGCCGCGCCATGGAAATCGTGCACGAGCAGCGCGACCTGGAGCGCTACATGCGCGAGGCCGTGAAGGTGAGCAACGACTCGCCGGTGCTGCTGGACCGCTTCCTGAACGACGCCATCGAGTGCGACGTGGATTGCCTGCGCGACCCCGAGGGCAAGACCTTCATCGGCGGCGTGATGGAGCACATCGAACAGGCCGGCGTGCACAGCGGCGACTCCGCCTGCTCGCTGCCGCCCTACAGCTTGAGCGCCGAAACGGTGGGCGAGATCAAGCGCCAGAGCGCGGCCATGGCCGCATCGCTCAACGTGGTGGGCCTGATGAACGTGCAGTTCGCCATCCAGCAGGTGGAAGGCAAGGACGTGATCTACGTGCTCGAAGTCAACCCGCGTGCCTCGCGCACCGTGCCCTTTGTCTCCAAGGCCACCGGCATCCAGCTGGCCAAGGTGGCCGCGCGCTGCATGGCCGGGCAGACACTGGCTTCGCAAGGCATCACCCACGAGGTCACGCCGCCCTACTTCAGTGTCAAGGAAGCGGTGTTCCCCTTCGTCAAGTTCCCCGGTGTGGACACCATCCTGGGCCCCGAGATGAAGTCCACCGGCGAGGTGATGGGCGTGGGCAAGACCTTTGGGGAGGCTTTCGTCAAGAGCCAGCTCGGCGCCGGCACCCACCTGCCGCGCCCGTTCAAGGCCGATGGCACGCCCACCGGCAAGGTGTTCCTGACGGTCAAGAACGGCGACAAGCCGCGTGCGGTGGCCATCGCACGCGACCTGGTGGCCATGGGCTTCGAGCTGGTGGCCACCAAGGGCACGGCGGCTGCCATCACCGCGGCCGGTGTGGCCTGCGGCACCGTCAACAAGGTGACCGAAGGCCGTCCGCACATCGTGGACATGATCAAGAACGGCGACATCGTGATGGTCATCAACACGG
>CAYUAH010000336.1:0-3616 GCA_964442375.1 uncultured Hydrogenophaga sp.
GCTACCTCAGCCGTTTCATGGCCTTGCAACCCGGCGACGTGATCCCCACCGGCACGCCGCCCGGCGTGGGCATGGGTTTCAAGCCGCCGGTGTACTTGAAACCTGGCGACGTGATGACTTTGGGCGGTGCTGGCTTGGGCGAACAGCGGCAGCGGGTGGTGGCGGTGGTCTGAGCCGCCCCCCGGCATCTCTGATTTGATGCGTGATGTATGATGCGTTGCATCAACATCCAGCAGGGTAGTGCCATGCGGACAACACTTGCGATTGACGACGACGTCCTGGCGGCGGCCAAGCACTTGGCAGAGCGCGAGCGCAGGAGTATGGGCGAGGTGATTTCGTCGCTGGCGCGGCAGGGGCTGTCCCGCAGCACGCGGGGCCACCAGGTGGAGCGCAACGGCATTCCGCTTCTCCCCAGCCACAAATCTTCGGTGCCCATCACGCTTGAACTGGTGAACCAACTGCGGGACGAGCAAGTGTGACGCGCTACCTGCTGGACGTGAACGTGCTCATTGCACTCATTGATCCTGCGCATCTGCAACACGATCAGGTTCACGAGTGGTTTGGGCGGGTGGGGCACAAGGCGTTTGCCACCTGTCCCATCACGGAAAACGGATTGCTCCGGATTGTTGGGCACCCCAAATATCCCAACAGCCCTGGACCACCGAGTGCGGTCGTGGCTGCCTTGAAAGCCATACGCGCTTTGCCGGGGCACACCTTTTGGCCCGACAGTGTGAGCTTGGTGGACAGCGCATGGGCCGATCCAGCGCTGTTGTCGAGCCACAGCAGGGTGACGGACAGCTATTTGTTGGCCTTGGCCAAAGCGAACAAAGGCAAACTGGCGACCATGGATCCAAAACTGGCGACCGAAGTGGTCGCGGACGGCAAGTCCGCATTGGCCTTGATCTGACCTGGCCGTTGCGCCCTACGCTGCCTGATCGCCCTCAGCCGCCGCACGGCGCGTGCGGTAGACCCGGCGCAACAGGCTGTGCAGGGTCTCGCGTTCTTCCACGCTGAGGTCGCCCAGCGCATCCACTTCGAGTTCGGTGGCCGTGCGTTGGGCCTTGGCGTAGAGTTTTTTGCCGGCCGCACTCAGGTGCAGACCCTGGGCGCGGCGGTCGGTGGGGTGTTCGCGCTTTTCGATCACGCCACGCCCCTCCAGCTCGCGCAGCATGCCCACCAGGTTGGGCGGCAGGATGTCGAGCGCGCCACACAGTTGGCGCGAGGTGATGCCGGGGTTGTGAGCAATGAGGGACAGCACCGAAAAATCGACCGGGCGCAGTTCGTATTGCGCCATGCGCTCCAGGAACACCGAGATGATGGTCAGCGCCGCCCGCCGCGCGTTGTAGCCCGTCAGGGTTTCGAGGTAGCTGGTGTCGATGTCGCCCACGGCCGCCGTCGCCTTGCGTGGCGCCGAGCTGCGTTTGAGGCTGCGGGCGGTGCTGGGTTCGGCCATGCGCGGGGCCTGTTCAGGCGCACAAGGCCTTGATGTCCTCGGGCACCGGGATGGCCTTGATACGGTCCGGGTTTTCGGGCGGGTGCACCACGAAAGCGCGGGTTTCCCGGCCTTCGCACAGCACCGTGTCGCCCCGGCGCACCACGTGTTTCTGGATGAAGACCTTTTCGCGCCATTCCTCCACCGTGGTTTCGATGCGCAGCGTTTCGCCGTAGGTGGCGGGCACCATGAAGCGGGTGTTGATCTCCAGCAGCGGCGTGCCGACGATGCCCCGTGTCTTGATCAGCTCGCGCCAGGGCGGCACGCCGTTGGCCATGAAAAAGTGCAGCGAGGCGGCGTCCATCCACTTGGAGAAGTTGGGGAAGAAGACGATGCCGGCCGGGTCGCAGTCGCCGAACTGGACCTGGATCTCGTAGAAGGTGGACTTGCTCATGCTCTGAATGGTTTGAAGCGTTTATTGTGCACAGCGCGCCAGCACCATCTGGCGGCGCATCTCGAATTCGGGCAACACGCGCTGGCGCAGGGCCAGGGCAGGGCGCTGCCAGCGTTCATCGTGGGCCGGCGCGGCGTTTTCAATCTGTTGCCAGGCCCAGTCCAGCAGCACCAGGGCGGTGGCACGCAGGAAGTCGTTGGCCACCTCGTGTGCCAGGGTGTCGCTCATGGGGGCGGCTTGCAGCACGGCGGCGGTCATCGCACGCAGCGCGCCGACGTGTTGGCCGTCGCCCAGTTCGTCCAGCAGCTGGTTCAAGGCCGCGCCGCCATCGGGCAGCACCTTGCGCAGCAGCAGGTCGATGGCCTGGATTTCGTTGGTGCCTTCGTAAATCATGCTCACGCGCGCGTCGCGCAGGATTTGTTCGATGCCCCACTCACGCACGTAGCCGTGGCCGCCAAACACCTGCAGGCATTCGCTGCCGCCGCTGAAGGCTTGTTCGGTGAACGCGCTCTTGAGCACCGGGGTGGTCAGTGCACACCAGCGCAACGCGGCGGCACGGCGCTCGGCACTGGGGTGGTGTTTGGCCACGTCCAGCTCCAGCGCGGTGCGGTAGGCCAGCACGCGGCCCGCATCGACCCAGGCGCGCTGGGTGTCCAGCTTCTGGCGCATGGCGGGGTGGCGGTGGATGAGGTCGGCCGCTTCACCGTCCACGCGCGGGCCGGGCGCGCGCATCTGGCGGCGCTCGGCGGCGTAGGCATCGGCCTTTTGCCAGGCGGCGTCCAGCAGGCCCACCCCCTGCAGGGCCACGTGCAGGCGGGCGGCGTTCATCATCACGAACATGGCGTTCAGGCCTCGGCCCGGTTCGCCCACGATGTGCGCGTGGGCTTCATCGAAACGCATCACGCAGGTGGGGCTGCCGTGCAGGCCCATTTTTTCCTCGATGCGTTCGCACACCACGGCACTGCGGCGGCCGTCAGCGTAGAACTTGGGCACCAGGAACAGCGACAGGCCCTTGGGCCCGGCAGGTGCGTCGGGCAGGCGGGCCAGCACCAGGTGGACGATGTTGTCGCTCAGGTCGTGCTCACCACCCGAAATGAAGATCTTGGTGCCGCTGAGCAGGTAGCCGCCATCAGGCTGCGGCACGGCCTTGGTGCGCACCAGCCCCAGGTCGCTGCCGGCGTGGGGTTCGGTCAGGCACATGGTGGCCAACCATTCGCCGGTGGCCAGCTTCTCCAGGTACTGCGCCTTGAGGGCGTCGGAGGCGTGGTGCTTCACACACTCGTACGCGCCGTGCAGCAGGCCGGGTGCCATGGTCCAGCCGTGGTTGGCCGCGCTCAGCCACTCGTACAGCACGGCTTCGAGCACGCTGGGCAGGCCCTGACCCCCGTCCTCGGGCGCGGTGGCCAGCGCGGGCCAGCCGGCCTGCCAGAAGGCGCGGTAGGCGTCGGCAAAACCGGGCGGCGCGGTGACCTTGCCGGCCTCGAAGCGGCAGCCGATTTCATCGCCGTCCCGGTTCAGCGGCGCCACCACCTCGCCCACAAATTTGCCGGCTTCTTCGAGCACCTGTAGCATCAGGGCCGGGTCGGCCACGTCGGCCAGGGCCGGCAGTTCGGCCAGCTGCTGCGGCAGGCGCAGCACGTCGAACAGCAGAAAGGTGGTTTCTGCCGGGTTGGGTCGGTAGGCGTTCATTGTTTGGCGGCCCCGAGGTAGGTGTCGATCACACGCGGGTC
>CAYUAH010000337.1:0-3597 GCA_964442375.1 uncultured Hydrogenophaga sp.
CCGGGCACGTTGGAGCCCAGCTTGAGGTTGGCCAGCATGTTCAGGCCTTCGATGAAGTCCTTGGCAATGGTCTTGGGGCCCGACAGCACCATCCAGCCCGCGCGGTAGCCGCAGGAGCGGTAGGCCTTGGACAGCGAGTTGAAGGTCAGGGTCAACACGTCGGTGGACAGGCTGGCCATGGCGGTGTGCGTCACACCGTCGTAAAGCACCTTGTCGTAGACCTCGTCGGCCAGGATCACCAAGCCAAATTCACGCGCCAGATCGACGATGCCCTTGAGCAGCTCGTCGCTGTACATCACGCCCGTGGGGTTGTTGGGGTTGATGACCACGATGCCCTTGGTGCGCGGCGTGATCTTGGCCCGCATGTCGGCCAGATCGGGCTGCCAGCCATCGGCCTCGTCGCAGCGGTAGTGCACCGGGGTGCCGCCCGAGAGGCTGGTGGCCGCCGTCCACAGCGGGTAGTCGGGCGAAGGCACCAGCAATTCGTCATCGTTGTCCAGCAACGCGTTGGCCGCCATCACGATCAGTTCGCTGGCGCCATTGCCCAGGTAGATGTCCTCCAGCGTCACACCCGCCACGCCCTGTTGCTGCGTGTAATGCATGACCGCCTTGCGTGCGGCAAAGATGCCTTTGCTGTCCGAATAACCGGCCGAATTGGGCAGGTTGCGGATCATGTCCTGCTGGATTTCCTCGGGTGCATCAAAACCAAAGGGCGCAAGGTTGCCGATGTTGAGCTTGATGATCTTCTGCCCCTCGTCCTCCATCTGCTTGGCCGCGTCAACGATGGGTCCTCGCACGTCGTATAGCACGTTGGCCAATTTGGCCGATTTGAGGATGGGGCGCTGGCTCATGGTGGAATCAGGTTCAAAGGGGCGAAACCTATAATTTCACCATACTTTCCAGACCGTCCAGCGGACAGCACCGACGCCATCGCACATGAAACTCCAACCCGACCGATTCGACACCCTGGCCATCACGGGGCATGGCCCAGGGTGGGTGGCGGTCAATGGCGAACGGGTGCACCACAGCCTGGTGGTGAGCGCGCGCGGCGACCGGCTTGACTGGCAGGTCGCCGGCTTCGAGGCACTGACCGCCAGCCACTTCGAGCAATTGCTTGCTTTAAACCCTGAGCTGGTGGTTTTCGGCAGCGGCGAACGGCTGCGATTCCCGCCCGCGGCTCTGGTGCGCGCACTGGTCGGTCAGAACATCGGTGTCGAAACCATGGACACGCCGGCAGCCTGCCGCACCTACAACATTCTGGCGGGCGAAAGTCGCCGCGTGGTGGCCGCCCTGCTGGTCGAAGCCGAGGCCGGCGAGCAAACCGGTTAAAATACCAGATTGTTTCCGGCCTGGTTGCTCCATTTTTGAGCACGCAGGCACATGACGGTGCTTGCGCGCCGCCGAGGGAATCCGACGAATCAAACCAACCTACCCAAGGGTCCCCACAGTATGGCCGTCGTTGTCAACAAACCCATTCCCGAATTCGAAGCCGTCGCCACGGGCAATCTGAAGGTCAGCAACCAGACCCACCTGGGCCAGACCGTGGTGCTGTACTTTTACCCCAAGGACAACACCCCCGGCTGCACCACGGAAGCCATGCAGTTCCGTGACAAGTACAAAGATTTCGTGAAAGCCGGCGCCCAGGTGTTTGGCGTCTCGCGCGACAACATGAAGTCGCACGACGAGTTCAAGACCAAGCTGGAGCTGCCCTTCGAACTGATCGCCGACACGGAAGAAAAAATGTGCCACATGTTCGGCGTGGTCAAGAACAAGATCATGTACGGCAAAAAGGTCAAGGGCATCGAGCGCAGCACCTTCCTGATCGGCCCGGACGGCGTGCTGAAGGAAGAGTGGCGAGGCCTGAAAGTGCCGGGCCACGTGGAAGACGTGCTCAAAGCCGTGAAGGCGCTGAAAAAAGCCGCCTGAGCCGGCCACTTTAGCCAACAACGCCCCGCCTGCGGGGCGTTGTCGTTTTCAGCCTACAGGCTTTGGGGTGGATCGGGCCCTTCACAACGCTCGTGCATAATGAATTCATGCCCCCGAGACCCGGATCACAGATTCCCCTCTCCCAAATCGAAGCCGCCAGGTTGCCCTGACGGCTTTTTGCTTTTTCGGCCCCTGAAACAGACCACGCCCACATGCCACTGCCCCCCGCCCCCACCCGAAAAGCCGCCCTGCTGACCAACGAGGCCTACAAAACCCACGCGCCTGCCCGCTTTGACGCAGGCGACGAGGACACGGTGGTTGTGGCACCTGCCGCGCCTGTTGTGACCCAGCCCGCTGCCGACGCGCCACCGGCCAAGCCCTCGCGCAGCCGCCGCAGTCGCCCGCAGGCGGAGCAGCCACTGGCCCCGGCGCCCACTGTGGCACCGGTCAGTGCCGCTGCGGTGACCATGGCCGTCACCGAAAAGCCGACGCCGGCACGCGTCAAGCCAGCCAAGGCCGCGTCTGCTGCCACCAAGCGCAGTGGCAAGCCGCGGCTGTTCGTGCTCGACACCAACGTGTTGCTGCACGACCCCATGAGCCTGTTCCGCTTCGAGGAACACGACATCTTCCTGCCCATGATCGTGCTGGAGGAACTGGACGGTCACAAGAAAGGCATGACCGAGGTGGCCCGCAACGGCCGCCAGAGCAGCCGCACGCTCGACGCCCTCGTGGCACAGGATGGCGGCGACATGACCAAGGGCATTGCCCTGGACAGCACCGGCCACAGCGGCGCCAAGGGCCGCATGTTCTTCCAGACCGAGGTGCTGAACTACGCCCTTCCCGGCAGCCTGCCCCAGGGCAAGGCCGACAACCAGATCCTCGGCGTGGTCGAGGCCCTGCGCCAGCGCCAGCCGGACCGCGAAGTCATCCTGGTGTCCAAGGACATCAACATGCGCGTCAAGGCGCGCGCACTGGGCCTGGCCGCCGAGGACTACCAGAACGACAAGACCCTGGACGACGGCGAACTGCTGTATTCGGGCGCGCTGGCACTGCCCACCGATTTCTGGACGCTGCAGAGCAAGACGATTGAGAGCTGGCAGCAGGGCAGCCACACCTTCTACCGCGTCAGCGGCCCCACGGTCACGCAGTTCCACATCAACCAATTCGTGTACTTTGAGGCGCCGGGTGAACCGCCGCTGTACGCCCGCGTGGTCGAGATCCGCGACAAGACGGCGGTGCTCAAGACCCTCAAGGACTACACCCACCTGAAAAACGCGGTCTGGGGCGTGAGCAGCCGCAACCGCGAGCAGAACTTCGCCCTCAACCTGCTGATGGACCCCGAGGTGGACTTCGTCACGCTGGCCGGCACGGCCGGCACCGGCAAGACGCTGATGGCGCTGGCAGCCGGTCTCACCCAGGTGCTGGACGACCGCCGCTACACCGAAATCATCATGACCCGCGCCACCGTGAGCGTGGGGGAGGACATTGGCTTTCTGCCCGGCACCGAAGAAGAAAAGATGGGCCCGTGGATGGGCGCGCTCGACGACAACCTGGAATTCCTGGCCAAGGGCGATGGCGGAAACGCCGGCGAGTGGGGACGTGCCGCCACCAACGAGCTGATCCGCAGCCGCATCAAGGTCAAGAGCATGAACTTCATGCGCGGGCGCACCT
>CAYUAH010000338.1:0-3575 GCA_964442375.1 uncultured Hydrogenophaga sp.
CACCACCAGCGACGACATGCAGCTGTGTGTGCAAGCCTTTGCCCACCTGCTCGACGGCCTGGCCGCCAACCCCCTTTGATACCCAACATGAGCACCAACCACGCCGCCCTCGACCAATGGATCGCCGACCACTTCGATGAGGAAGTGGCCTACCTGCGCGAACTCGTGCGTGTGCCCACCGACACGCCACCCGGCAACAACGCCCCCCACGCCGAACGCGCTGCCGAGCTGCTGGCCGGCATGGGCTACACGGCCGAAAAACACGCGGTGCCCGCGGCCGAGGTGCAGGCCGCCGGCCTGCAGACCATCACCAACCTGATCGTGCGCCGCCGCTTTGGCGACGGTGGCAAGACCATCGCGCTCAACGCCCACGGCGACGTGGTGCCGCCCGGCGAGGGCTGGACCCACGACCCCTACGGCGGTGAAGTGGTCAATGGCCAGATGTTCGGCCGCGCCACGGCGGTGAGCAAAAGCGACTTCGCCAGCTTCACCTTCGCCCTGCGTGCGGTGGAAGCCGTGGCCCAAACTCAGGGCCTGAAGCTCAAGGGCGGCGTGGAGCTGCATTTCACCTACGACGAGGAATTCGGCGGCGAGGTGGGCCCGGGCTGGTTGCTCAAGAACAACTTGACGAAGCCCGACCTCATGATCGCGGCCGGTTTCAGCTACCAGGTGGTCACTGCCCACAACGGCTGCCTGCAAATGGAGGTGACGGTGCAAGGCGAGATGGCGCACGCCGCCATCCCCGACAGCGGCACCGACGCGCTGCAGGGCGCGGTCCACATCCTGAACGCGCTGCACCGACTCAACGCCGACTACATGAAGGTGACGTCGGCGGTCGAGGGCATCACCCACCCCTACCTCAACATCGGTCAGATCAGCGGCGGCACCAACACCAACGTGGTGCCCGGCAAGGTGGTGTTCAAGCTCGACCGCCGCATGATCCCCGAAGAAAACCCGGCCGAGGTCGAGGCCGCCCTGCGCCAGACCATCGCCGACGCGGCGGCCAGCTTCAACCCGCCGCGCGGCGGCAAACAGTTGCAGGTGGACGTGCGCCGCATGCTGTTGGCCAACGCCATGAAGCCCCTGCCCGGCAACCAGCCGCTGGTGGATGCGATCCAGAAACACGGCGGCGAGGTCTTCGGCGAGCCCATCCCGGCCGTGGGCACGCCGCTGTACACCGACGTGCGCCTGTACGTGGAACGTGGCATTCCCGGCGTGATCTACGGCGCCGGCCCGCGCACCGTGCTCGAATCGCACGCCAAGCGCGCGGACGAGCGTGTGCAGCTGTCCGACCTGCAAGGCGCCACGCGCGTCATCGCCCGCACGCTGCTGGACCTGCTCAGCTGACAGCGGCCTTCAGCAGTTCCTCGCGGAAGGCGGCCACCGCCGGCGAGGGCGAGCCGCCCGGCGCACGCAGCAGCGTGAGCGTGCGCGCCAGCGGCGGCGACCCCACCGCGCGCACCTCCAGCCCATGCCACTGCGCCAGCGGCCGCAGGGCGCGCGTCACCACCGCCACGCCCAGGCCTTCGCTGGCCAGGCCCATCATGGTCCAGGGCAAGGCGATTTCATAGGCATAGGCCAGCTGTATGCCGCGCTCGGTCAGCAGATCCTCCAGCAGCCGACGCACCGGGTTGCCAGGCAAATAACCGATCAGGGCTTCGCGCGCCACCTCCGGCCAGTCCAGCCGGCGGGCCCGCGCCAGCGGGTGATCGCGGTGCATGGCCAGCACGAACTCGTCTGCGAACAGCGCGGTGGCAATCAGGTCGGTGCGCAGTTCGGTGGCCGTCGCAATGCCCAAATCCGCTGCACCGCTGCGCACCAGGGCATGCACCTCGTGCTCGGGCACATCGTGCACGGTCACACGCACGCCCGGGTGGCTGTCGCGAAAGCGTTTGATGACGGGTGGCAGCAACATGGCGCACTGCGCGTTGGGCGCGGCCACCGACACCCGCCCGCGCGAGAAACGGGCAAAGTCGCGCGCATCGACCACCCACTGGTCCCAGTCTGCCACCAGCCGGTGGGCCGCTGGCAGCAAGGCGTTGCCGGCATCGGTGAGGCGGCAACCCCGGGTGTGGCGATCAAACAGGCGGGTGCCCAGCAGGGTCTCCAGCTTGCCCAGCGAGGCGCTCAACGACGACTGCGACATGCCCAAGCGCTCGGCCGCACGGGTGAAGTGGCCACTTTCGGCCAGGGTGATGAAGACCCGCAATTCGGGCAAAGAGGATTTGATCGTCATATCCGATTGAATTATCTGATTGTGCATCTTTCTCGATTGGACCGCGACACCTATCCTCGCTCATAGGCCCACCTCAAGGCCACACTTATTCCATACCAACGAGGAGACAAGATGAACCACACCACCCCCACCGGCGTGCACCCGGTGGACGAGCGCCTGCCCAACGGGCGCCTGTTCACCCTGGGTCTGCAGCACGTCCTGGTCATGTACGCCGGGGCGATTGCCGTGCCCCTGATCGTGGGCCGCGCGCTCAAGCTCTCGCCCGAACAGGTGGCCCTGCTGATCTCGGCTGACCTGTTTTGCTGCGGCGTCGTCACCCTGATCCAGTCGCTGGGCATGACCCAGTGGTTCGGCATCCGCATGCCGGTCATGATGGGCGTGACCTTCGCGGCCGTCGGCCCCATGGTGGCCATGGCCAACAGCCTGCCCGGCACCGAGGGCGCGCGCACCATCTTCGGGGCCATCATCGCGGCCGGGGTCATAGGCATCTTCATCGCGCCCCTGGTCAGCCGAATGCTGCGTTTTTTCCCACCGGTGGTCACGGGCACCATCATCGCGGTCATCGGCATCAGCCTGATGCGCGTGGGCATTGGCTGGGCCCTGGGCGGCCCGGCTTTCCTGGCCAAGATCCCCGACCCGGCCAACCCCGGCAAGATGATCGTCAACGCCGGCTACGGTGCGCTGGACAACCTGGCGATCGCCTTCTTCGTGCTGGCCGTGATCCTGGCCATCGCCAAGTTCGGGCGCGGCTTCCTGGCCAACATCTCGGTGTTGCTGGGCATTGTGGCCGGCGGCGTGCTGACCGCCGTGCTGGGCAAGATGCACTTCGACAAGGTGGCCAGCGCCAGCTGGTTCGACGTCGTCCTGCCCTTCTCCTTCGGCGCCCCCATTTTTGACCCGGTGCTGATCGTGACCATGGTGCTGGTGATGATCGTGACCTTCATCGAATCGACCGGCATGTTCCTGGCGCTGTCCGACCTGACCGGGCGCAAGATGACACAACAAAACCTCACCGCCGGCCTGCGCACGGACGGCCTGGGCACGCTGATCGGCGGCATCTTCAACACCTTCCCCTACACCAGCTTCTCGCAGAACGTGGGTCTGGTGGGCGTGACCGGTGTTCGCAGCCGCTTCGTCTGTGTGGCCGGCGGCATCATCCTCATCGTGTTGGGCCTGATCCCCAAAATGGCGGCGCTCATCGAGTCGCTGCCCCAATACGTGCTGGGCGGCGCCGGCCTGGTGATGTTTGGCATGGTGGCGGCCACCGGTATCCGCATCCTGGCAGGCGTGAACTTCAAGGACAACAAGAACAACCTCTACATCGTGGCCGTGTCCATCA
>CAYUAH010000339.1:0-3570 GCA_964442375.1 uncultured Hydrogenophaga sp.
AGATGAAGGCCACCGGCGTGCGTGTGGTGCCGCCGGCCGTGGCCCGCCGTGGCAGCTTTATTGCCAAGGGCGCCATCCTGATGCCCAGCTATGTGAACATTGGCGCCTATGTGGACGAAGGCACCATGGTGGACACCTGGGCCACCGTGGGCAGCTGTGCACAGATTGGCAAAAACGTGCACCTCAGCGGCGGCGTGGGCATCGGCGGTGTGCTGGAGCCGCTGCAGGCCGGCCCCACCATCATCGAAGACAACTGCTTCATCGGCGCCCGCTCCGAGGTGGTTGAGGGTGTGGTGATCGAGGAGAACTCGGTGCTGGGCATGGGCGTCTACATCGGCCAGAGCACCCCCATCTTCAACCGCGACACCGGCGAAACGGTTTATGGCCGTGTGCCCAGCGGCAGCGTGGTCATCAGCGGCAACCTGCCCAAAAAGACCAAGTCGGGCCAGGACTACAGCACCTACGCGGCCATCATCGTGAAGACGGTGGATGCGCAAACCCGCTCCAAGACCAGCCTGAACGACCTGCTCCGCGACTGATTTTTTTCCGCTGCGCGGACCCTCTGTCACCCACCGGAGACCACCTGTGAGCACAACCAACGGCACCGGCACCATGGAGCGCATCCTGCGTCTGATGGCTGAGAAAAAAGCATCGGACGTCTACATGTCGGCCGGCTCGCCGGTGCAGATCAAGATCAACGGCGTCACCCAGCCCATCAATGGGCAGGTGCTGCCGGCCGATGCGCCACGCGCGCTGCTGGCCGAGGTGCTGTCGGAAGACCACATGGACGAGTTGGCCCGCACCGGCGAGCTCAACATGGCGCACGCCTTGCCCGGCGTCGGGCGTTTCCGCATCAGCGGCATGCGCCAGCGTGGCACGGTGGCGGTGGTGATCCGCTACATCCAGACCGAGGTGCCCAAACTCGACGCCCTGGGTGTGCCGGAGATTTTGAAAGAGATGATCCTGGTCAAGCGTGGCCTGGTGCTCATGGTGGGCTCCACCGGCGCCGGCAAAAGCACCACGCTGGCGGCCATGCTGGACCATCGCAACGAGAACATGTCCGGTCACATCCTGACGGTGGAAGACCCGATGGAGTACCTGTTCCGCAACAAGAAGTCCATCGTCAACCAGCGCGAGGTGGGCACCGACACGGCCTCGCTGCACGTGGCACTCAAGAACGCGTTGCGCCAGGCGCCCGACGTCATCATGATCGGCGAAATCCGCGACCGCGAGACCATGTCGGCCTCCATCGCCTACGCGCAGTCGGGCCACCTGTGCCTGGCCACCCTGCACGCCAACAACAGCTACCACGCGCTCAACCGCATCCTGAGCTTCTACCCGGTGGAGGTGCGCCCCACCCTGCTGGGCGACCTCGCGGCCTCGCTGCGCGGCGTCATCTCGCAGCGCCTGCTGCGCACGGTGGATGGCAGCCGTGCGCCCGCCATGGAGGTGATGGTCAACACCAAACTGGTGCAGGAGCTGATCGAAAAAGCCGACTTTTCCGGCGTGCGCGAAGCCATGGAAAACTCCATGGCCGAAGGCTCGCAGACCTTCGAGGAAGACCTCGCACGTCTCATCACCTCCGGCCGCATCGACCGCAAGGAAGGCCTGGCCTACGCCGACTCGCCCACCAACCTGCTGTGGCGCCTGCAGAACACCTTTGCCAAAGGCCCCCAAGCGGCAGAGCAAGCGGCCGAAGAGGCGGCCGCGGGCCCCTCCTTCACCGAGTTCTCGCTCGAAATCAAGCATTGAACAAGGCGTGGGACCAACCGCGCGCTGAATGGACACCATGAGCTTTGAGACCCTGCGCCTGGCCGAGGCGCTGATTGCCCGCCCCTCGATCACACCTCTGGACGCCGGCTGCCAGGACCTGATCGCGGAAAGGCTCAAACCGCTGGGCTTCGAGTGCGAAACCATACAAAGCGGTCCGGCGGATTTTCGCGTCACCAACCTGTGGGCCAAGCGGCCCGGCCGATCGGCGGATGGTCAGGCGGCCCCCCTGATGGTTTTTGCCGGCCACACCGACGTGGTGCCCACCGGCCCGCTGGCCCTGTGGCGCAGCGACCCCTTCGTGCCCACCCACCGCGATGGCAAGCTCTATGGCCGCGGCGCCAGCGACATGAAGACCTCACTGGCCGCCATGGTGGTGGCGGTGGAAGAATTCCTGGCGCGCGAGCCCGATCCCGCCCTGAGCATCGGCTTTCTGCTCACCAGCGACGAAGAAGGCCCGGCCAACGACGGCACCGTCATCGTCTGCGAAACCCTGAAGGCGCGCGGCGAAAGGCTCGACTACTGCATCGTGGGTGAGCCCACCTCGGTGGAACAGGTCGGCGACATGGTCAAGAACGGCCGTCGCGGCACCATGAGCGGCAAACTCACCGTCAAGGGCATACAAGGCCACATCGCCTACCCGCACCTGGCCAAGAACCCCATCCACATGCTGGCGCCGGCGCTGGCCGAGCTGGTGTCCACCGTGTGGGACACCGGCAACGCCTTCTTCCCGCCCACCAGCTGGCAGGTCAGCAACATCCACGGCGGCACTGGCGTGGGCAACGTCATCCCCGGCACGGTGGTGGTGGACTTCAATTTCCGCTTCAGCACGGAGTCCACGCCCGAAGGACTGCAGCAGCGCCTGCAAGCGGTTCTGGCGCGCCATGGCCTGAACGCAGGCGACGACTACGACCTCGCCTGGGTGCTGGGCGGGCGCCCCTTCCTGACCGCACCCGGCACCCTGGTGGACACGGTTCGCGAGGCAATCCTGGCCGAGACGGGCGTGGAGACCGAGCTCTCCACCACCGGCGGCACCAGCGACGGCCGCTTCATCGCCCAGATCTGCCCCCAGGTCATCGAACTCGGCCCCACCAACGCCACCATCCACCAGATCCACGAATGTGTGCCGGTGGCCGACATCGAGCCGCTCAAGAACATCTACCGCCGCGTGCTGGAAAAATTGGCCGCATGACACTCAGCGAACTCATACACAGCGTTGAGCAGCGGCTGCATAACGCTGGCGTGTCCTTTGGCCAAGGCACGACCAACGCCTTCGATGAAGCCGTGTGGCTGGTGCTGTGGCGCCTGGGCCTGCCGCTGGACTGCGACCTCGACGCCGAGGGCAATCGCGCCGTGACTGTGCAAGAGCAGCAGCAGGTCTCGGCCCTCATAGACCAACGCATCGCCACCCGAAAGCCCGCCGCCTACCTCACCCGCGAAGCCTGGCTGCAAGGCGTGTCGTTCTACGTGGACCAACGCGTCATCATCCCCCGCAGCCTGATCGCCGAGCCGCTGGCCGACGGCACGCTGGACGCCTGGCTCAGCGCCGACACCCGCCACGTGCTCGACCTGTGCACTGGCAACGGCAGCCTGGCCGTGCTGGCCGCTCTCGCCTGGCCCGACGTGGCCGTGACCGGCGCCGACCTTTCGCCAGACGCCCTGGCCGTGGCCCACATCAACGTCGAGCGGCACGGCTTGCAAGACCGCGTGACCCTGCTCGAATCCGACGGCCTGAGCGCCTGCCCCGGCCCCTACGACCTCATCCTCTGCAACCCGCCCTACGTCAACGCGCAGAGCATG
>CAYUAH010000340.1:0-3555 GCA_964442375.1 uncultured Hydrogenophaga sp.
CGAGGTGAAAGACAAAGACCGGCTGCACGCCGTCGGCCAGTTGCTGATGCACTTCTGCCCCGCCAGCACGCTGGCCTTCTGCAACACCAAGGCCCAGTGCCGCGACCTCGTGGACGTGCTGCACGCCCAGGGCATCAGCGCCCTGGCCCTGCACGGCGACCTGGAGCAGCGCGACCGCGACCAGGTGCTGGTGCGTTTCGCCAACCGCAGTTGCTCGGTGCTGGTGGCCACCGACGTGGCCGCACGCGGCCTGGACATCGCCAGCCTGGCCGCCGTCGTCAACGTGGACGTGACACCCGACCCCGAGGTGCACATCCACCGCATCGGCCGCACCGGCCGCGCTGGCGAAAGTGGCCTGGCGCTCAACCTCGCCAGCCTCGATGAAATGGGCTCGGTCGGCCGCATCGAACAACTTCAGAAACAGGAATCGGTGTGGCATCCACTCGATGAACTCAAGCCCACCGGCAGCGGCCCGCTGCTGGCGCCCATGGTCACCCTGCACATCCAGGGCGGGCGCAAAGAAAAAATCCGACCTGGCGACGTGCTGGGTGCCCTCACCGCAGACCTGGGCTACACCCGCGAACAGGTGGGCAAGATCAACGTCAACGAGTGGTCCACCTACATCGCGGTGGACCGCGACATCGCACAGCAGGTGGTCAGCCGGCTTTCACGCATCAAGGGCAAAAGCGTCAAGGCACGCCTGCTCGAAGACTGAAACCCCCCACCATTCATCACACACAAAGGTACGCAGCATGGGCGCGCAATGGAAAGCGAAACACAAGGACCTGGCGGCCAACGCCAAGGGGCGCTTGTTCGGCAAACTGGTCAAGGACATCATGATCGCGGCGCGCGACGGCGCCGATCCCAACGCCAACGCGCGCCTGCGCCTGGCGGTGGAGCAGGCCCGCAAGGCGTCCATGCCCAAGGACACGCTGGACCGCGCCATCAAGAAGGGCGCGGGCCTCAGCGGTGAAGTCGTGCATTTCGAGCACGTGATCTACGAAGGGTTTGCTCCGCACCGCGTGCCGGTGATGGTGGAATGCCAGACCGACAACGTGAACCGCGCCGCCTCCGAGATGCGGGTGCTGTTCCGCAAGGGGCAGCTGGGCACCTCGGGTTCGGTGGCCTGGGACTTCGACCACGTCGGCCTGATCGAGGCCGAACCCGCCACACCCGGCGCCGACCCCGAGCTGGCCGCCATCGAGGCCGGCGCGCAGGACTTCGAGCCTGCCGACGAAGAAGGCGCCACCCTGTTCATCACCGAACCCACCGACCTCGACCTGGTGGGCCGCGCCCTGCCTCAGCATGGCTTCAAGCTGCTGTCGTCCAAGCTGGGCTATCGGCCGAAAAACCCGGTCAGCGCCGCCAGCCTCACACCCGAACAACTCGACGAGGTCGAGACCTTTCTGGCGGCGCTGGACGCCAACGAGGACGTGCAAAACGTCTTCGCCGGGCTGGGCGAATAAGGACACCCTGAGAGCGTTGCAGTGAACACCCTCCGACTGTCTCTGCGCGCCTGGCTGCTGCTGCTGGCCGGCCTGAGCACGCTGCCGCTGCTGTTGCTGGCCTTGTCGGTGCTCTGGTCGTACAAAAACGACCAGCAGCAGGTGTTGCTGGACCGCCTGAAGGCCCGCACCGAAGTGCTGGCCCAGTCGGTGGGCGAGCGCATCAAGACGGCGGTGGGCACGCTGCAGGGCATTGCCGAATCGCATGCGGCCATGGGCATGGACGTGCCCACGCTGTATGCCCATGCGCGCCGCGTCGTCGCGCACAACCCGGACTTCCGCGCCATCACCCTGACCAATGACCAGGACCAGGTGCTGTTCCTGACCTCGCTGCCACTGGGCAGCCCCGGCTTCGCCACCAACGCGCCCGAGCTGGTGAAGGAATCCCTGCGCACCCAGAGTGCCAACGTGTCGGGGCCGTTTTCATCGCCCCTGCGTCCCAGCGAAAAGCTGGTGGCGGTGACCGTGCCCATCGTGCGTGACGGCACCGCCAGCCACGCCCTGCGCATGATTCTGAGCACGCAGTCCATCAACGACATGATCGATGAGCGTCGCCTGCCTCCGCAATGGGTGGCCGGCGTCGCCGACCGCCACGGCATCCTGGTGGCACGCAGCCGGGCCGCCGAGCGCTTTGTGGGACAGCCCGCCTCGCCCGATTTCGTCAACGCCATCATGACCCACCAGCAAGAGGCCTTCGACGGCCACACGGTGGATGGCGTGCACACCCTCAGCCAGGTGCGGCCCGCCTTTGGTGCCGACTGGTTTCTGGCCGTGGGCGTGCCCCAGGCGGTGCTGAACGCCCCGATCAACGACATGCTGTGGCGCATCGCCCTGGTGGCGGCGCTGTGGATCTCGCTCTCGGTGGTGGCCACGCGGGGATTCGCCGGGTACCTGACACGACAGATGGACATTGTTGTGCAGGTGTTCGGGCGTGACGAGCTGGCCTTGCCGGCGGGCAAGACCATCCGGGTGCAGGAACTGTGGGACATCCTGCAGCGCTTCTGGCAAGCCAAGCAGTCCGAATCGGCGGCGCGCAGCCACCTCAGCGCCGTCGCCCTGCAGCGCGACGAGGTGCAGGACCTCTACGACCACGCACCCTGCGGTTACCACTCGCTGGACCACCAGGGGCGGGTGCTGCGCATGAACCAGACCGAACTCGGTTGGCTGGGCCTGAGCCGCGAACAGGCGGTGGGCCGGCCTTTCACCGACTTCCTGACCGAGGACGGCCAGGCCATTTTCCGCGAGCGTTTCCCGCAGTTCGTGCGCGACGGCGCCATCAAGGACCTGGAGCTCGAACTGGTGCGCGGCACGGGCACACCCATGCCGGTGCTGATCAGCGCCACCGCAGTCAAGGACGCCGCCGGCCAGCTGATCTCCACCCGCACCACCGTTTTCGACAACACCGACCAGAAGATGATGGAGGCCCAGCTGGAACGGCTGGCCCGCACCGACGTGTTGACCTCGCTGGGCAACCGCCGCGACTTCTACGAACAGGCCGCACGCGAAATCGCCCATGCCAAACGCCACGGCGATGCCCTGTGCCTGCTGCTCATGGACATCGACCACTTCAAGAAGATCAACGACGGCTTTGGCCATGCCGCGGGCGACGAGGTGCTGCGCAAGCTCAGCCGCAGCCTGGGCGCGGCCCTGCGCGAAACCGATCTGCCGGCGCGCCTGGGTGGTGAGGAGTTTGCGGTGCTCATGCCCCGCACCACAACCGAACACGCCGTGGCCGTGGCGGAGCGGCTGCGCCACACGCTGGAACACACCCCGGTTGAACTGGACGACGGTCAGACCATACGCTTCACCGTCTCGATGGGCGTGAGCACTTGGCTGCCGACCGACACCAACGTGGACGCGCCCCTGCAACGCGCCGACGAAGCCTTGTACCGCGCCAAACACGGGGGGCGCAACCGGGTGGAGTGGGCACCTGCCACATCGGCATGACACGCAAGATGTGACGCAGGAAACGGCGACCGCCTCGCCGGCGGTGCGTACAATGCGCCCGTTGGTGCTCGCGGCCCGCCTCTTGGGTCGCAGTTCAACGGGA
>CAYUAH010000341.1:0-3550 GCA_964442375.1 uncultured Hydrogenophaga sp.
AGACGCACTAGTTTCAGGTACTAGCGCTGCGAGGCGTGGAGGTTCGAGTCCTCTCCTGGGCACCAATCATATCGAGGAAAGTCTGCAGATGAGAGTCTGCAGACTTTTTTTGTTTCTGACCTCCGTGCGCACTTTGTCTATTCGTTTTACATCCATGCGGATCACGACAAAAAATCGGCGCCTCTTCCAAACCCTGTAATTCCCATGCTAGAATAGCGGCTTCCTGAGATGCCCAGGTGGCGGAATTGGTAGACGCACTAGTTTCAGGTACTAGCGCTGCGAGGCGTGGAGGTTCGAGTCCTCTCTTGGGCACCAAAAATTCAAAAAGGCTTGCAGCAATGCAAGCCTTTTTTGTTGTTAGAACGCGCTTGCAGAAGCCTTGGGCAAGTCAAAGCGCCCCGAAGGGCGCATCCCTCTCAAACCACCTGACCGATCAGGTCATGCCCATCGGCGCCCACAATGCGCGCCTTCACAAAGTCACCCACCTTGTAGCTCTTGCTCGCCTTTTCCAGGGGCAGCAGGCGCACGGTACCGTCGATCTCGGGCGCGTCCGCATAGCTGCGCCCCACCCCACCCTTTTTGCCCAAACCGGTCGACTGATCCACCAGCACCTGCATGGTGGCGCCCACACGGGATTGCAGGCGCTGGGCCGACACTTGCTCCGCCACCGCCATGAAGCGGGCTCGGCGCTCCTCGCGAACGGCGTCGGGCAAGGCACCTGGCAGCTCATTGGCCGCAGCCCCCGTCACAGGCGAATAAGCAAAGCAACCCGCGCGGTCGATTTGCGCTTCGGCCACAAAATCGATCAGGTGCTGAAACTCGGCCTCGGTCTCACCAGGGAAGCCGGCGATGAAGGTGCTGCGTACCACGATTTCGGGGCAAATTTCGCGCCAGCGCTGGATGCGCTCCAAATTGCGCTCGCCGCTGGCGGGACGCTTCATGCGGCGCAACACGTCCGGGTGGCTGTGTTGCAGCGGCACGTCCAGGTACGGCAGACACAGGCCTTCGGCCATCAAGGGCACGATGTCGTCCACATGCGGGTACGGATACACGTAATGCAGCCGCACCCAGGCGCCGTGCGCTCGGGCCAACTCACCCATCTGACGCACCAAGTCAAACATCTTGGTGCGCACCGGCTTGCCGTCCCAGAAGCCGGTGCGGTACTGCACGTCCACACCATAGGCCGACGTGTCTTGACTCACCACCAGCAGCTCTTTCACGCCCCCCTCGAACAGCTTGCGCGCTTCGGTCAGCACCTCACCGATCGGGCGGCTGACCAAATCGCCGCGCATGGACGGGATGATGCAGAAAGTGCAGCGGTGGTTGCAGCCTTCGCTGATCTTGAGGTAGGCGTAGTGGCGCGGCGTGAGCTTGATGCCCTGAGCCGGCACAAGATCCACGAAGGGGTCGTGCGGTTTGGGCAGGTGTTTGTGCACCGCCTCCATCACTTCGTGCGTGGCGTGCGGGCCGGTCACGGCCAGCACCGACGGGTGGATGGCCTGCACCATGTTGCCGCCGCCCTCGCCCTGGCGCGCACCCAGGCACCCGGTCACGATGACGCGGCCGTTTTCGGCCAGGGCCTCGCCAATGGTGTCCAGGCTTTCCTTGACGGCGTCGTCGATGAAACCACAGGTGTTGACGATCACCAGATCGGCGCCGTCGAAGGTTTTGCTGGTCTGGTAGCCCTCGGCGCTCAGTTGCGTGAGGATGAGTTCGGAGTCCGTGAGTGCCTTGGGGCAGCCCAGAGAAACAAAGCCGACCTTGGGTGCGGCGGAAGTGGCGGGAGCATTCATAGCCCCCTATTGTCTCAGTTCGGCTCGAACCGTGCCTCAGCGTTTGAGGCCCATGGCCGCCAGCATCTGCTCGCTGTTGCGCTGCAACTGCTCCTGCATCTGCACAAAGGCACTCTTGGACTGCTCCATGTAGGTGCCCATCATGCCCTGCATCATCGGCGACTGCACATTGACAAACTGCTGCAGCAGCTCGGGCGTCAGCACCTTGGACTGCTCGGTCATCTTCTTCTGCAGGTCCATGAAGATCTGGACGTTTTTCTCCAGGTAGGAGCCCATGAAGTCCTGCATGGCGTGGCCATAGAAGCGGATGATGTTGGCCAGCACCTGTTCGGTGAAGATGGGCACGCCGGCCGTCTCTTCCTCCAGGATCACCTGCAGCAGGATGCTGCGCGTGAGGTCTTCGTTGGTCTTGGCGTCTCGCACCACGAAGCGCTCATCGTCCATGACCAGTTGCTTGATTTCGGCCAGCGTGATGTAGGCCGACGTGTCGGTGTCGTACAGACGCCGGTTGGGATACTTCTTGATCACCCGAACACCGTTCGGGCGGGCGGCCTGGGTATCGGCCTTGGATTTCTGCACTGGGTCGGCTCCTGTGGAATGAAGGGTTGCCACGCGAACGCGACCACCGTAAAAAGACATTTTAGAAACCGCCGTGTGCGGTGCAGCATGGGTTTACCCTGAAGCTGCCCTGGCCCGCGTTATGCTTTTCAACACGCCGTGGCCACGCCAGTATGTACCCGGCCATTGTTTCACACAGGAAAACCACGCATGACATGGGCAATGAGTTGGAATGAGTGGGCCGCACACGACGCGTGCGCCCTGGCCGAGCGGGTGCGCACCGGCGAACTCAGCACCGCCGAGGTGGCGCAACAGGCGGCAGCGGCCATCGCCCAAACCAACCCGGCGCTGGATGCGGTGCTGGAGGTGTTCGACGACGTGGTGGAAGACCCGCTGCGCGACGGCCTCAACCCGAACGGCCCCCTGGCCGGCGTGCCCTTCCTCATGAAGGACCTGGGCCCCACCCTCAAGGGCCGGCTGCAGGAGCAGGGTTCGCTGTTCATGCGAGGCCACCGCCCCACCCAGGACACCTGGCTGACCACCCAGATGCGCCGTGCCGGCCTGAACCTCATGGGCCGCAGCACCACACCCGAATTCGGCGTCTGCAGCTCGGCCGAAAATCCGGCGGTCTGCGTCACCCGCAACCCCTGGAACACCGACTTCACCACCTGCGGCTCGTCCGCCGGCACGGCGGCCATGGTGGCGGCGGGCGCGGTGCCGATGTCGCACGCCACCGACGGCGGTGGTTCCATCCGAATCCCCGCCGGCTTCAACGGCAACATCGGGCTCAAAGCCTCGCGCGGCGTGTTTTCGATCGGGCCCCACCTGTCCGACATCAGCGGCTATGTGTCCACCCAGGGCTGCCAAAGCCGCACCGTGCGCGACACCGCCGCCTTTGTGGACGCGTGCCGGGGTGGCGCGCCAGGTGAGTTCATGCCCTATTGGAGCCCAGCCGAGCCTTATTCCAGCTTGATCCGACGGGACCCGGGCCGCCTGCGGATTGCGCTGTCACACGAATGGGGTGACTACCGCGCGACGCCACAGATCGTGGCCGAACTGGAGCGCGCCGGGCGTTTTCTCGAAGGCCTGGGCCACCACGTTGAATGGGCACTGCCTCAGGCCGACCTGCGCGCCGCCTTCGCCGCCCAGACCACCTGCTACATCAGCAACTTCGCCCAGGTCATCAACGGCATGCTCGC
>CAYUAH010000342.1:0-3547 GCA_964442375.1 uncultured Hydrogenophaga sp.
AGGCCAGGAACAGCTGCATCAGCAGCGGCGTGCCCTGGAACAGCTGCACGTAGCCGCCGATCAGCCGGTCCAGCCAACGGCGGCCCGACAGGCGAGCCACGAGCAGCAATGCGCCCACCAGACCGCCGCCGATGAAGGCGATCAGCGAGAGCACCACCGTCCAGCGCGCGGCCAGCAGCAGGTTGCGCACGATGTCCCAAAGAGAGAAGTCAACCATGGCACATCCTTTCAGCGGCCGAACACAAAACGCGGCCCGGCCCAGTTGAGCGCCCGCCGCAGCGCGATGGCCAGCAGCAGGTAGATCACGGTGGCCGTGATGTAGGCCTCGAAGGTGCGGAAGTTCTGCGCCTGGATCACGTTGGCCGAGTAGCTCAGTTCCTCGGTCGAGATCTGGCCGCACACGGCCGAGCCCAGCATCACGATCACGATCTGGCTCACCAGCGCCGGCCACACCCGCTTGAGCGAGGGCGGCAGCACCACGCGGGTGAAGACCTGCCAGCGGTTGAGCGCCAGACTCAGCGCCGCCTCGATCTGCCCGCGCGGCGTGGCCGCGATGCCGGCGCGGATGATCTCGGTGGCGTAGGCGCCCAGGTTGAGCACCATGGCGATGACCGAAGCCACTTCGGGCGAGAGCTTCACCCCCAGCGAGGGCAGGCCGAAGAAGATGAAGAACAGCTGCACGATGAAGGGCGTGTTGCGGATCAGTTCCACATAGGCGCCGCTGAGCCAGCGCAGCGGCGCCGGGCCGCTGGCGCGGGCCCAGGCGCAGGCGATGCCCAGCACCAGGCCCAGGGCCAGGGCGATGGCGGTCAGGCCCAGGGTCCAGAGCACGCCCTTGAGCAGAAAGGGCCACTGGCTGAGCACGGCGCCGAAGTCGAGTTCCACGGACATGGTCGGGTCTCGGGTGCTGGGTTGCGGCGGCTTATTCGCTCAGCGGCAGGTCGCCGGCGGGGCGGCCCAGCCATTTCTGCGCCATCTTGTCCAGGGTGCCGTCCTTCTTGGCGGCGACGATGATCTCGTTGACTTTCAGGCGCAGCTTGTCCTCGCCCTTGGCCACACCGACGAAGTTGGGGCTGTCCTTGATCAACAGCTTGAATTCGGCGCCCAGCTGCGGGTTCTTCTGCGCCATCAGGCCGGCGTTGGAGACGCTGGTGGCGATCACCTGCGTCTGCCCGGCCACGTAGGCGGCGGTGCTGGCGGCCTGGTCCTCGTAGCGCTTGAACTCCATGCTGGCCGGGCCCACCTTCACCAGCTCCTGCTCCTCCATGGCGCCCTTGGCCACGGCGATGGTTTTGCCACCCAGGTCGGCAAAGCTCTTGATGCTCAGGGTTTTGGGGCCATACACCGCCTGGAAGAAGGGCGAGTAGGCGTGGGTGAAGTCGATCACCTTGAGGCGCTCGGGGTTCTTGCCCAGGGTGGAGATCACCAGATGCACCTGCTTGGTCTGCACGTAGGGGATGCGGTTGGCGCTGATGACCGGCACCATGTCCAGCTTGACGCCCAGCTTGTCGGCGATCAGCTTGGCCATGTCGATGTCCAGGCCCTGCGGCTGCAGATCGATGCCCACAAAGCCGTAGGGCGGGTAGTCGGTGGGCACGGCGATCTTGATGGCCTTGGCTTTCATCACATCGTCGAGTGCGTTTTGCGCTTGGGCGGCGCCGGCGAGCAGGCCGCCAGCGGCGAGGGCCAGGGTGAGGCGGGCGAAGTGGCGTTTGGACAGTGTCATAGCAGGGCTCCTAGGTAGGTTGAGGTGTCGGTGGGGGATTCGTTGGCCGGTGGCTTGCGTCGGGGTTTGGCCGCAGCCACCGGGGCTTGGGGTGGGTTCACGGGTGCCAGCGCGCTGCGCAGTTGCGCCAGCGGGTCGTGGCTCGCTGGCAGGCGCAAGTGGGCCTGCACGGTGCCGATGTGTTCTGCCATCAGCGCCTCGGCGCGGGCCATGTCGCCCTGTTCCAGCGCCGCAACAATGCGGGCGTGGTCCTCGCAGGACTGGGCTGCGTCGTGCGACGACTGGTAGAGCATGGCGATCAGCGTGGTGCGCGCGGTGTAGTCGCGCAGCGTGTCGGCCAGCAGGCTGTTGCCCAGACACTCTGCCAGGCAGACGTGGAAGTCACCCAGCAAAAAGCTGCGCAGTCCCACGTCCTGGCCCTGGACGGCCGCCTGTTCACGGGCCAGGTGCTGGCGCAGCTGGCGGATGGCGTTGGTGTCCACCGACGCGCGGCTGCGGATCAGGCCCAGCTCGATGACGTGGCGCGCGGCAAAGGCCTCGCGTGCTTCTTGCTGCGAGGGCGCCATCACATACCAGCCACGGCGCGCACTCACGGTGACAATGCCGCGCGCAGCCAGGCGCATCAACGCCTCGCGCACGATGGTGCGGCTGCATTCGAACAGCATGGCCAGCTCCTGCTCGCCCAGGCGCGCGCCGGGCTGAAGCTTTTGCGCGAGCACGGCTTCGATGATGCGTTCGCTGATCTCGGATGAGGTGGCCATACCCCTTCCCATGCATGTTGTATGCCAACCTCTGCTTTGGTGGTATACAAGTTTTGAGCACCACATCGGCGCAAAAAAGGCGGATCGGGGTGGGCGGCTGCACCAGGCTGGGCGATGGTGCACGGCTTTGGGCGCCGATAATCTGCGCAACACCGCTCACGCCTTCGTTGCCAATGGACACCTCCGCCTACCTCCGCGCCCACATCCGCACCGTGCCCGACTGGCCGGCGCCAGGGGTGCAGTTCCGCGACATCACGCCGCTGCTGCAAGACCCCAAGGTGTTCCGGGTGCTGATCGACACCTTTGTGCACCGTTACATGGAGCCCGCCTTGCGCCCCGATGTCGTGGCTGGGCTGGATGCACGCGGCTTCATCATCGGTTCGGTGCTGGCCTACGAGCTGGGCGTGGGCTTTGTGCCCATACGCAAAAAGGGCAAGCTGCCCTTTGCCACCGTGGAGGAGACCTACGAGCTGGAATACGGCAGCGCCACGGTGGAGCTGCACACCGACGCCGTGAAAGCGGGCGACCGCGTGCTGCTGATCGACGACCTGATCGCCACCGGCGGCACCATGATGGCGGGCAAGCGCCTGCTCGAGCGCCTGGGCGCCACGGTGATCGAGGGCGCAGCGATCGTCGACCTGCCGGAACTCGGCGGCGCCGCCAAGCTGCGCGCCGCCGGCCTGCCGCTGTTCACGCTGGTGTCCTTCGAAGGACACTGAGCGTGTCATCGGCGGGCCGCTTCGGTGTTCAGGTGATCGGCGTCTGCCGCGCGATGTTGCCGCGCATGCGCAGCGCCATCACCGACCCTGCCGCGCGCAGCACCTCCAGTGCGATCACCGGCACACGGGCGCACAGTTCCTCGAAACGCGGCAGGCGCAGCGCCCACACCACGCTGGCCGTCATCGCCTCGACCGAGGCGGTGCGCTCGCCGTCGGCGAACAGGCCGGGCTCGCCGCACATCGCGCCGGGCCGCAGGATCGCGATCTTGTTCGTCGTGCCGCCCGTCGCATAGACCTGCAGCGAGCCCTGGCCCAGGAAGTAGAGCGTGCGGTCCTGCTCG
>CAYUAH010000343.1:0-3512 GCA_964442375.1 uncultured Hydrogenophaga sp.
TCGCGCACGCCCGACAGGTCCAGCTCCTGCGGGTTGCCGATCTTGAAGTTGACGTGGCTGTAGTCCAGCGTAAAGTGGAAGGGGATGCCCCGACTCTGCACGGCGCGCGCCACGCGCTCCACCTGCAGAAAGTCTTCGGTCCACATGTTGACGTGCAGCTCGAAGCTGGGCGCCACGCCCAGCGCCATGCCGGCGTCATACACCTGCAGGTAGTGCTCCACCACCTCGTCGTCGCTCAGCTTGTGGCCGTCGGCGTGGTGGGTGAAGGTCATGATGTTGTGCACCCGAGCGCCCACCTCGCGGCAGATCTTCAGGTTGTCCATCAATAGGGCGTGCTCGGCCGCATCGCCCAGGCGGTAGAACCAGCTGGCGGTGTGCACCGGCAGGTCGAACTCGGCCATGGCCCGGGTGTACTCGTGCAGGTTGCTGCGCAGGGGCAAACGGTCGAAGTAGTCGAACACTTCGGCCTCTTTCACGAGGCGGAACTGCTCGCGTATGGGCAGCTCGGCCAGGCCCACGGGTTGGGTCAAGGAAGACGGTTGCACGCCCCGGCCGTTGCAGCCGATCAGAAAAGGTGGCTGGTTCGTCACGCGACCCCCGCTTCGCTGCCCACCATGTCGTCCACCATGCGGCGCATGCGGCGCGGCGAGATGTCGATGGCGATCTTGATGGTTCGCCGCTCGGGCAGGCGTTGCTCGTTGGCGTGTATGGCCTCCAGAATGGCCTTGTCCTCGGCAAAGGCGGTGCGGAAGTCGGCCGACAGCGAAGCGTTGACCTCGGGGCTGGCCTGGAAGTTCTTCACGTGCAGCCAGTGGTCTATGCAGCGGTTCTGGTCCACCGGGGTGATGAAGTGGCAGGCGTAGATCTGGATACCGTTGTCGCGCCGTCCCTCGGGCGCACCGGTGCCGGTGTCGGCGGTGCCGAAGTCGATGATGGCGATGCTGGGCGCGTGGTAGTGGTAGTAGTGCCAGCGGTCCACGTTGCCCTTGAAGTTGCCGTATTTGGCGAACAAGGGAATGGGCGGGGCGTCGATGATCCAGCGCCAGGTCAGCACCTTGCCCTCCTGCACCTCGCTGTGCACGGGCACGTCTTCGCTGGCGGCATTGCCCAGGGTGCTCAGGTGAACAAAGCTCACGTGTGAAGGGTCGCACAGGTTGTCGGCCAGGTTGAGGTAGTGGGCGCCGATCTCCAGCGCATCGCCTTCCACCGCGCTCCAGGCGGGGTCGTGGTACTGGGGCAGGTCGAACACCTTGCTGCGGTCGGCCAGGGCGGGGTCGCCCATCCAGATCCACACCAGGCCCATGTTCTCGTGGGTGGGGTAGGTGCGCACCACCGCGTTGCTGGGAATCTGCGCCTGCCCGGGAATGCGCACACAGGCGCCGGTGCAGTCGTAGGTCATGCCGTGGTAGCCACACTCGATGGCGTCGCCCTTGAGCTTGCCCATGGACAGCGGCATGAGCCGGTGCGGGCAGGCGTCTTCCATGGCCACCACCTCACCGGCCTCGGTGCGGTAGAGCACCACCCGCTGCTCCACGACCTGGTGTGCGCTCAGCGCGCGTCCCACGTTGCGCGACCAGGTGAGTGGGTACCAGGTGTTCAGTACGTATTGGCTCATGGTGTCCTCACTTGGCGGTGCGCAGGCGGGCGATGTCGGCGTCGGGCAGGGTGAGCTGGGCGCCATCGATGTAGGTGCCGGTTTTCATCACGCCCTTGCCATTGACCAGCGCGGTGCGGCCGACGTAGATGCCCAGGGTGGACTGGTTGTCCTGCGGGCGGAACACCACGGGGCCGAAGGGGGAGTCGAAACCCAGGCCCTTGAAGGCGGTGATGAGCTTTTCAGCCTCCACCGAGCCGGCCTTGCGGATGCCGGCCGCGAGCGCCAGCATGGTGCTGTAGCCCACCACCGAGTTCAGGCGCGGGTACTCACCGTACTTCTTCTGGTAGGCGTTGTAGAAGGCCTGGTGAGCGGGGGTGGTGATCAGCTGGTAGGGGTAGCCGGTCACCAGCCAGTCTTCGGGCGCGTCGTCCTTGAGCGGGTCCATGTACTCGGGTTCGCCGGTCAGCAGGCTGACCACCAGACGGTTCTTGAACAGGCCACGCGTTTTGCCCTCGCGGGCGAACTTGGTCAGGTCGGCACCGAACAACACGTTGAAGATGGCGTCAGGCTTGGCGTCTTCCAGGGCCTGCGCCACGGCGCCAGCGTCCAGCTTGCCAAAGGGCGGCGCCTGCTCGGTCACGAACTCCACGTCGGGCTGGGCTTTTTTCAGTGCGGTCTTGAAGGTGGCGATGGCGGCCTGGCCGTATTCGTAGTTGGGGTAGACCAGGGCCCAGCGCTTCTTCTTGGCCTTGGCGGCCTCTTCCACCACCGACGCCGCCAGGGCGTGGGTGCCCGAGCGCAGGCGGTAGGTGTAGCGGTTGCCGTTGTCCCACACCACCTTGTCGCTCAAGGGGCCGGAGGCGAGGAAGAAGGCCTTGCGCTGGGCCGCGAAGTCGGCCACCGCCAGGCCCACGTTGGACAGCGTGACGCCGGCCAGCACGTCCACCCGCTCGCGCGACACCAGCTCCTCGGCCGCGCGCACCGCGTCGCCGGGGTTGGCGTTGTCGTCGCGGAAGATGGTTTCCACCTTGCGGCCCAGCAGGCCGCCGCTGTTGTTGACCTCGTCCTGCGCCAGCTCCCAGCCCTTGCGGTAGGGGCCCATCAGCGCGGGCAGGGCCTTGTAGCTGTTGAGTTCGCCGATCTTGATGGGCGCCTGGGCGTGTGACAGGCCGCTGCACACGGTCCACAGACCGGCCAGCAGGCCCACGGTTTTCAAAAAGCCTTTCATGTGCGTTCTCCTTGGGTGGGTAGGAAACTGACGGGGATTTGATCTGCCGCAAACATGGCATGAGTTGTTTGTGTTGAACTCACTCCATTTATGTAGAGACTACTTCATAACTTGGGCCTTGTAAACTGGCAGGCATCACCGTGCCTGTTTTTTCCGGGCCACAAGCGAGCACATGAAAAAGAGCAAAGACGGAACCGAGACAAAGGCAGCTGCCGCCAGCGACACCGCGCCGGCGCGCAAACGCGTTGCGGCCAAGGCCGTGGGCGCCCCCACGCGGCCGCCCGCTGCGCGCAGGCGCAGCCCGGAGGAGGTGCAGGCGCGCATCCTCGCGGCGGCCACCTTCGAGTTCGCCGAACACAGTTTTTCGGGGGCGCGCATCGACCGCATCAGCAAGCGGGCGAAAACCGTGGACCGTATGCTGTACTACTACTTCGGCAGCAAGGAGCGGCTGTACCAGGCGGTGCTGGAGCAGGGCTATGCCGAGCTGATCGCGGCGCAGCGGGATTTCGAGTTCGATGAGGCCGACCCGGTCAAGGGCATGCGCGAACTGGTGCGCCACTCGTGGCAGCACTACCTCAACCACCCGCAGCTGGTGCGCCTGCTGGTGACCGAGAACCTGCTGCGCGCCAAGTACCTCAAGAAGTCATCGCGCATCAAAGGCACGCTCATGCCCTTGATGGAGCGCGC
>CAYUAH010000344.1:0-3497 GCA_964442375.1 uncultured Hydrogenophaga sp.
CCCAGACCACCTGCTACATCAGCAACTTCGCCCAGGTCATCAACGGCATGCTCGCCGCGCGCGGCTTGGAGCGGCCACCGGCGGATCTGATCGAACCCATCAACATCCGCATCTGGGAGGCCGGACGGGACATGTCCTACTCCGAGCGCCACAAAATGCAAGGCGTGTTCAACAGCACGGCGCGGGCCTTCGGTGCCTTCTTCGAGGAATGGGACATCATCCTGACCCCCATCACCGCCCTGCCCACGCCCCGCGTGGGAACGACCGACTACCTGACCATCAGCGACAACCCGGACGTGCTGGACTGGTTTGGTCACCTGTGGAAGTTTTTTGCCTACACGCCGCTGTCCAACCTGTGTGGCATCCCGGCCATCTCGCTGCCCATGGCCCGGCAAGACAACGGCCTGCCCTTCGGCATACAAGCCCAGGCCAGACAGGCCAACGACGGGCTGCTGCTGCAACTGGCGGCGCAGATCGAGCGCGCCCTGGACGGCAAGTGGAACGACGGCCGGCGGCCGGCGGTGCATGTGACGCAAACCGGCGTCTGAACGCGGACGCCACTCAGGGCTTGAAGAAGAAGTCGCCGATGGCCTGGTCGTACAGGGCCGGCGTCTGCTCATGCCCCACCGTGCGCGCCAGGCGCACCACCTCGTTGCGCACGTTGCGCAGCACCCGGTCCACCGGCAACTGCGGCGTGAGCATCTCGCGCAGCAGCACGCGCGTGAACAAGCCGTTTTTTTCCGGGTCCTGGGCGCCCAGCCGGTCCAGTGCCTGCTGACCCGAACCTGCGGAATAAATGATCATCTGCCCGGTGGCGGCCTGGGTGGGAGCCAGGCCACGGCCGCCGATGGCCCGCGTCTGTGTGCGGAATGGGTTGTCGCGGCAGGCGTCGATCACCGCCAGCGAGAAGCGCACCTTGCGCTCGGCCATGTCGTCGAGCACGCGCTGCAGCTGGATGGAATCGTCCCGCACCTGCTCCTCGTTGTCACCGCGGATATCGACCGGCAACAGGAAGTTGGTGTTGCCCAACTGCACACCGTGACCGGCGTAAAAAAACACCACCTCGTCCCCCCCTTGCAGCTGTTGACGGAAGTCGCGCAGGGCCTGCTTGAACGCTTTTTCGTTGAGGTTGAGGTGGGTAGACACCTGGAACCCAACCGACTGCAGCGCCTGGCCCACCGCCAGCGCATCGGCACGCGCGTTGACCAGCGGCGCCACATCGCGGTAGCTGTCGTTGCCGATCACCAGGGCCTTGCGGTGGCCCGAGGCGGCAGGCATCGGGTCAGGCCGCAACGGCGGCTGCGACTGCTGCTGCGGTGGCGGGAGAGCCACCACCGCTGGTGGTGGTGCAGCCACCGCCACCGCTTCAGCGGGCTGGACGTCGTAGGGCGCAGCCAGCCGGGCCATGCCGGGCGGGCGGCGCTCCAAAAAGGTGGCTTCCATCTGGCTGGTGTAGTGGGCCATCCAGGTGGCCACCTGCCGTTTCCAGGCCTGGCCCGATCCGCCCTGAACCGCGTCCAGGAATTCGGTGCTGCTCTTGCCCGCAGGCGGCAAGGCAAAGGCTTCCACCCGCAGACCACGGGCGTTGTGCCGCTGCACGGTCATCTCCAGCAGCAGCGCACCCACCGGATAGGAGCGCTCGGTCAAGGGCAGCCACTGGGCCACCTCGCGCCACCAGGGGTTCTGCTGGGCCGGTCCCTCGCGCCACAGGTTCAGCCGGCCCAGTGCCAGGGCCCGGCCGCAGTGGTTCGTGAGCTGGCTGGGCGAAGTGCCGTACTCGTCCTTGATGAACACATTGCGCACGGTGGCCTGCGATTGACAGGTGGTGGGGCCAAAGCGGGCCGGCTCGGCCACATGGCGCACCACCAGCAGGGGAACAAAGGCATCGGCTTGCTGGTTCTCCAGCACCAGCACCTGCCACTCGGGCCCGGCCGGCTGGGGGCTGGGCACCTTGCCGGTGGCGGCCACCCGCCAACGCCCATCGGGCAGTGCCAGCTGCGCATGGCCACCCAGCGCCAAAACGCCTTCGTGGGTGGCGCCCACCGAGGTCTGCGCCCGCACCGTGGGCACGGCGCACGACAGGCACAGCACCGCCAGCCACAGCAACACACCGACCCAAAGGCGTCTTGGGTCGAGCCAGGCCGCGCTGGCTGCGCAGCGTGTGGGAAAAACGCCGGGGGCTGGCAAATGCGGTGTCATGGCGGCAGCGGGTTGGGAATGTGTGCGCCGAATTTAGCATCCGCCTCAAATCGCCATGTTGACGAGCCGCTGCCGCAGGCAGCCACCGGCCGCCCAGAAAGCAAAAAGCCCTTGCAAGTGCTTCACTTGCAAGGGCTGGCATCTGGTAGGCGCGATTGGATTCGAACCAACGACCCCCACCATGTCAAGGTGGTGCTCTAACCAACTGAGCTACGCGCCTTCGATCGATTCGAAGCCTCGCAGTATAGCAGCTTTATCCGAGTGGATTCAAGCCATTCATTTTCGCCGCACCACGCGCACGCCCGGCACGTCGCCCACAGAGGCCATCACACGCGACACACGCAGCGCGTCCACCGCCTCCACCGTGAAGGTCATCCAGGCGATGCCTTTGACCGACTGGGTCTGCACGCCGATGACGTTCATCTTCTCGCGCGCAAACACGTCAGAGATATCGCGCAGCAGGCCCTGGCGGTCCAGTGCCTCCACCGCCACGTCCACCGGGTAGACGGCGGGCTCGCCGCCGGCCGCGCCACCCCACTGCACGTCGATCACGCGGTCGGGGTGTTTGCGCAGCAGGTGGGCGAAGTCGGCGCAGTCGGCGCGGTGGATGCTCACGCCCTTGCCCCGGGTCACGAAGCCGCCGATGTCGTCGGGCGGCGCCGGCCGGCAGCACTTGGCCAGTTGGGTCATCAGCGAATCCACCCCCACCACCAACACGCCGCCGCTGGGCGTCTTCTGCGGGCGCCGGTTCTTGCGCAGCAGAAAGAGCTCGTCCGGTTCGGGCTGGGGCTCGGCGGGCTTGAGCTGCATCTCCACCGCACGCAGTGACAGCTCGTCCTTGCCCACGGCTTCAAACATCTGCGCGGCCGAGTCCAGGCCGAGTGCCACCGCCAGGTCGTCGAACTTGAGCGCCGTCTTGCCTTCACGCTGCAACAGCTTTTCAATGGCCTCGCGGCCACGCGCCATGGTTTCTTCCATGGCCAGGGCATTGAACCACGCGCGCACCTTGCTCTTGGCGCGGTGGCTGACCAGGAAGCCCAGCTCGGGGTTGATCCAGTCGCGCGAGGGTCCGCCCTCCTTGGCCGCCACGATCTCCACCGTCTGCCCGCTTTGCAGCGGGGTGTTGAGTGTGACCATGGCACCGTCCACCCGGGCACCCCGGCAGCGGTGGCCCAGGCTGGTGTGCACGGTGTAGGCAAAGTCCACCGGCGTGGCGCCACGCGGCAGCTCGACGATGGCGGCGTCGGGCGTGAGCACGTAGATGCGGTCGTCGAACAGGCCTTCGGCGGCACCACTGA
>CAYUAH010000345.1:0-3476 GCA_964442375.1 uncultured Hydrogenophaga sp.
ACTGGTCCTTGACGAACAGGTCCTTGCCCTCGACCAGCTCGACGCCCATCTGCTGCGCCAGGAAGGCGTGCTCGAAGTAGGCGCTGTTGTACATGCCAGGGGTCAGCACCACCACCGTCGGTTCGGCGGCGTGGGCCGGGCTGGAGGCGCGCAGCGTTTCCAGCAGCAGGTCGGGGTAATGGGCCACGGGTGCCACGCGGTTCTGGCTGAACAGCTCGGGAAAGAGGCGCATCATCATCTTGCGGTCTTCGAGCATGTAGCTCACACCACTGGGCACGCGCAGGTTGTCCTCGAGCACGTAGTACTCGCCCTCACCCTGGGCATTGGGCGCGCGCACGATGTCGATGCCCGCGATGTGCGAGTAGATGTGGTTGGGCACATCTACACCCACCATTTCAGGCCGGAACTGGGCGTTGCGGGTGATCTGATCGGCCGGAATGACGCCGGCCTTGATGATGTCCTGCCCGTGGTAGACGTCGTGGATGAAGGCGTTGAGCGCGGTCACGCGCTGCACCAGGCCCTTTTCCATCGCCGCCCATTCGTGGGCAGGGATGATGCGGGGAATGAGATCGAAGGGAATCAGACGCTCGGTGCCAGCGCCATCTTCGTCCTTGGCGCCGTAAACCGCAAAGGTGATGCCCACACGCCGGAAGATCATTTCGGCTTCCTCGCGCCGTGCCGCCATCACGTCCGATGGCTGCTCTGACAACCAGGCGGCGTAGGCTTTGTAGTGCGGGCGCAGGTTTTCAGGCCCGATGTACATCTCGTCGAATTGCTGAAGTCGCATGTGGTCTCTCTCCTGTCTGTTTTAAGCATAGCAAGGACCGCGCCAGCCTGGTGCACAAATCGGCACCACGGCAAACTGCAGTACACATTTCACGGCCGGTCTTCCCCTGGCAATGTGGTCGGCCCGTCCAACGCGTCGTCGTCGGCGCCACCCTCCACACGAGCGGCAGGCGCCCGCCAATGCCAGTAGCGGCGCGCCGCCACCCGGTGGCAGCGCACGGCATGGGGCGTGGCGCTGTGCCAGCGCATTTCGCCACACGCAGGCGTGGCCAGCCAGCGCGCGGCGCGTGCCTCGTAACGCGCCAGCACCTCGGGTGCCGGATGGCCAAAACGGTTCAGGTGCCCGGCCTGGATCAGCACCCAGCTTGGCATCAGTTCGTTGAGCCAGACCGGGCTGGAGGAAGACCGGCTGCCGTGGTGCGGCGCCATCAGCACATCGGCGCGCTGCCCCGGGTGGCGCGCCGCCAGCAAAACCTCCTGGTCGTGCCCCACGTCGCCGGTCAGCCAGGCCGCGCGCCGCCCGTTGTGCACCCGCAGCACGCATGACATGGCGTTGGACGGCAGGTTGGCGCGCGCGTGGTCGGCGGCGCCGGGATGCAGCACCTCGAAGCTGACGCCGTCCCAGACCCATCGCTGGCCGGCCTGGCACAGGCGCGTGTCCAGCGCGGGCAGCGGCGGCGCATCGGTTTCAAGCGGGTAGGACGCCAGCAATGCCGCCTGGGGTTGCGCGCGCAAGACAGACGCTGCACCGCCGGCGTGGTCGCTGTCGCGGTGACTGACCACCAACGCGTCCAGCCGCTCGCCCGCCCGACGCAGCCAGGGCACCAGCACCCGTTCGCCCACATCGCCCCCGCTGCGGTAGCGCGCACCAGCGTCAAACAACAGGCCGTGGTGGGCGGTGCGCACCAGCACCGCACTGCCCTGGCCCACGTCGGGCGCCCAGAGCTCAAACTCACCCACCGCCGGGCGCGCTGGCACATAGGCCACGGCAGGCCACACCAGCAGGGCACCCATGAGTCGCCAGGGCGCCGGTGCGTGCACCGTGGCCAACATCGCGCCGCAGACCCCCAGCACCGCCACCGCCCAGGGCGGCGCCGGTGCGTGCCAAACCGCCCAAGGCCACTGCGCCATGGGCAGCAGCACCGCCGCCATCAGTTGCAAGGCCCAGGCCGCGGCATCCCACAGCGGGGTCAGCACCACCCCCAGCAAAACCAGGGGCGTGACCCACAACGTCACCCAGGGAATGGCCACGACGTTGGCCAGCAGCCCCACCACCGACACCTGCCCGAACAGCAGCAAGGTCAGCGGTGCCAGCGCCAACGTCATGACCACCTGTTCGCGCAACAGCGAGCGCAGCAGGCTGGTGGGCCGGCCGGCCTGCGGATCGGACACAAACAGCAGCATCACGGCCACAAAACTGAGCCAGAAGCCGGCCTGCAGGCCCGCCCACGGGTCCAGCACCAGTACCAGGGCCAGACACCCCAACCAGACCTGGGGCCACGGCCAGTCCAGCCCGCGCCAGCGCAACACCACCACGGTGGCCAGCATGAACACCGTGCGCTGCGCCGGCACGCCCCAGCCCGCCAGCAGCGCGTAGGCAGCGGCCAGCAGCAGCCCAGCCATGGACGCCGCCAGCGGCGTGGGCCACCGCAGCAGCAGCCCTGGCCACAGCGGCGCCAGGCGGCGCCAGAGCACGCCCACCAGCCGCGTGGCCAGCCAGGCAAACAAGGTGATGTGCAGGCCGGAGATCGCCATCAAATGGGCCACGCCGGTGTCGCGGAACACCTGCCAGTCGTCGCGCGAAATGGCCGACTGGTTGCCCACCAGCAGCGCGGCAATGATGCCGGCGCTGCGAGGGTCGTCCAAGCGTTCGCGGATGGCCACCGTCAGCTGCCCCCGCCACTTGTCAATCAGAAACCAGGGGCTGTCGCCCAGCCGCTCGGGCGGCCGCAGGTGGCGGCCCACACGCACGACGCCGGTGGCGCCCACGCCCTGCTCCCACAACCACAGTTCGCGGTCGAACCCGTGCGGGTTGGCCAAACCATGGGGCGCGCGCAGCCGCACGGGCCAGCGCCAGATCTGTCCTGCCTGCACCTCCTGTGCCGCAGTGGGCGCGCCGGGCCAGAACAGCCGCACCCGACGCGGCACGGCAACCGGTCGTCCTTCGGTGTCGGCCTGGTCCACCGCAACCACCAGTGTCTGGCCATCGGGATGGCTTTGCGGTAGGTCGGCGACGGTGCCACGCAGCCACATGTCGCGCTCTTCCAGCTGCGGCACCAGCACATCGGCCTGTTGGTACAGCGCCCGCAGGCCGGTGGAGCCGAATCCCAGCAGGGCCGCGCATGCCATAGCCGCCAGCCACGCAGCGGTGCGACGCCCCTTGGGCAGCCAGCGCCAGACCCAGCCCGCCAGCACGGCAGCCGGCAACAGGACGCCGTACGCCGCAACCGGCCACAACACAGCCTGCTGCCATTGCAGCACCACGCCTGCGGCCCAACCGGCCAGCCAAGCCACCATGGTGGCTGCGCTCAGACCATCACGTGGGGGTGGATTTTTCGCCCGTCGCGCGGACTGTCACGAAATGTTGGCGCGGTCCTTGCTAGTATGGCCACGCGGCATTCTGTTTTGTGCATGCTGCTGTTCTCCCTGACGAAAGCTTACCGCATGGCCATCCACGTTGCCCTGAACCA
>CAYUAH010000346.1:0-3469 GCA_964442375.1 uncultured Hydrogenophaga sp.
CGCACCATGCCCATGTGGCTGTTGTTGGACAGCACCACCTTGACCGGTGTGGCGTGCTGCATGGCGGTGGACAGCTCCTGTATGTTCATCAGGATGGAGGCGTCGCCGCTCACACAGACCACGGTTTTGTCGGGGTGGGCGATCTTCGCGCCGATGGCCGCAGGCAGGCCGTAACCCATGGTGCCGGCGCCGCCCGAGGTCAGCCAGCGCCGGGGCAACTCGAAGCGCAGGTGCTGCGCGGCCCACATCTGGTGCTGGCCCACGTCGGTGGAGACGATGGCATCGTGTTGTGTCAGCTGCTGTTGCAGTGAGTGCATCAGCTGCTGCGGCAGGATCACGTCGTCGCGGGGCGTGAAGCCCAGGCTGTTGTGGCTGCGCCAGACCTGGATGCGCTGCCACCACGTTTCCAGCCGTTGCTCGGGTGGCGGCTGGGTGGGTAACGCAGCGAGCAAAGCGTCGAGCACCTGCGCGCAGTCGCCATGCAGGGCCACGTCCACGGCCACCACCTTGTTGATGTTTTTCGCGTCGATGTCGATGTGTATCTTTTTCGCGCGCGGCGCGAAGTCGGCCAGCTTGCTGGTCACGCGGTCGTCAAAGCGCGCACCCACACAGAGGATGAGGTCGGCGTGGTGCATGGCCTGGTTGGCTTCCAGCGTGCCGTGCATGCCCAGCATGCCCAGAAAACGCGGGTCGGACGCGGGGAAGGCGCCCAGGCCCATGAGCGTCAAGGTGGTGGGCAGGTGGAGCGTGCGCGCGAGTTGCGTGAAGGCCGCGCAGGCGCCCGGCCCGGCGTTGATGAGGCCACCGCCGCCGTACAACACCGGCTGGCGCGCGGCCAGCAGCAGCGCGGCGGCCTGCTGCAGGGCGCTGGCTGGTGGCAGGGCGGGCGCCGACACCGTGGCCGGCGTGTCGGTCATCGGCGCGTGTGTCACACGCTGCAACTGCACGTCTTTGGGCACGTCCAGCAACACCGGGCCGGGCTTGCCCGAGGCAGCGATGTGCAGCGCCTGGCGCACGGCAGCGGCGGCCTCGCTGGCATCGCGCAACTGGTGGTTCCATTTGGTCACCGGGCGCGACAGGCCGATGGCGTCGCACTCCTGAAAGGCCTGGGTGCCGATCACGCCCGTGGCCACCTGGCCGCTGATGCACAGCACGGGAATGGCGTCGCTGTGCGCGTCGAGCAGGCCGGTGAGGGTGTTGCTCATGCCGGGGCCCGACGTGACCAGCACCACCCCCACGCGGCCGGTGGACCGGGCGTACCCCTCGGCCGCGTGCACTGCGGCCTGCTCGTGGCGCACCAGCACGTGGCGCAGGGTGGGGCGCTGGTAGAGCGCGTCGTACAGCGGCAGGGCGGCGCCGCCGGGGTAGCCAAAAATCGTGTCCACGCCACAGGCCAGCAGGGTGTCGAGCAGCAATTCAGCGCCGTTGCAAGCGGTCGTCGCGGGAGGGGCGCAAAGGTTTTCGGCGGTGTCGGTGTTCATTCGACTATTTTTCTGCGAACATGGCCGAATGTTTTCGATTTGTGCGGGGTCGTGCGGTGCCTAAGCCAAAAATCCATCTGCCAAAACAGGGTGTGAACGAAGATTCCCCGGTCAGCTTCGACCGCTTCGACATGGCCATCCTGCGCGAGCTGCTGGCCGACTCGCGCAAGACCCTGCAGGAGATCGGGGCGGCGGTGAGCCTGTCGCCCACCACCTGCTGGAGCCGCATCAAGCGGCTGGAGGCCGAAGGCGTGATCAAGCGCTACACGGCCGACCTCAACCGCGCCAAGCTGGGCTGGCAGGACACGGTGATCGTTCAGCTCACGCTGGACAGCCACACCGACGAGGCGCTGTACGAGTTTGGCCAGACGCTGGCCACCATCCCCGAGGTGATGGAGGCCTACCTGATCTCGGGCGACTACGACTACTTCATCCGCATCGCGGTGAAGAACACGCGCGACTACGAGCGCCTGCTGCGCGAGAAGCTCTACAAGATCCCCGGCATACGCCACAGCAAATCGAGTTTTGTGCTGCGTGTGCTCAAGGACGAGCACGTGCCACTGTGAGGCCCCTCAGATGCCGTTCAGCGGCAGGGCCGTCTTGTAGCGCACCTGCTTGAGCGCAAAACTCGAACGGATCTTTTCCACCTGCGCGATGGGCGACAACTGCTCGAGGATGAAGCGCTCCAGCGCGGGCATGTCGGGCACGGCCACGCGCAGCAGGTAGTCGGCGTCGCCCGTCATCAGGTAGCACTCCATCACCTCGTCGCGCAGCACGATGCGCTGCTCGAAGGCCTCCAGCGTCTCGCGGCTTTGCTGCTTGAGGCTGATGGAGATGAACACATTCAGGTGCAGCCCGAGTTGCTGCGCGTCCAGCAGCGCCACGTACTGGCGGATCAGGCCCGCTTTTTCGAGTGCCCGCACGCGGGCCAGGCAGGGCGAGGGCGACAGGTGCACGCGTTTGGCCAGTTCCACATTGGACAGGCTGGCGTCGGCCTGCAGTTGTTCAAGAATGCGCAAATCGGTGGCATCGAGGCTCATGCTGCTGAACTTTGTGGAGATGGCAGCAGTTTATGCTGGCATGGCGGGGAGTTGGCCCGGTTTTAGGCCACACCTGCCACGCCAGACGGCCTACAGTGGTGTGTAGGAGACCCCGATGAGCCACACCGACCCCGATCCGAACGAAACCCAGGAATGGCGCGACGCCTTCCTCTCGCTGACCGCCGAATCCGGCGCCGAGCGCGCGCGCCACATGCTCGACGAACTGGCCCGCCTGGCGCGCAGCCAGCGCGTGGGCTGGACGCCCGAGCTCAACACGCCCTACGTCAACACCATCGCGGCGGCGCAGCAGCCGGTCTTCCCGGGCGACCTGGCCATCGAGGAGCGCCTGGCTTCGCTGATGCGCTGGAACGCGCTGGCCATGGTGGTGCGGGCCAACCAGGCCGAACTGGGCGGATCGAGCGAGCTGGGCGGCCACATCGCCAGCTACGCCAGCGCGGCCGACCTGTTCGAGACCGGCTTCAACCACTTCTTCAAAGCCGGGCGCCAGGGCGACCTGGTGTTCTTCCAACCCCACAGCGCGCCTGGGGTGTACGCACGTGCCTTTCTGGAAGGCCGGCTGAGTGAAAACGACCTCCAACACTACCGTCAGGAGATCACCGCGCCGGTCCGAGGTGCGCGCGGCCTCTCCAGCTATCCCCACCCCTGGCTGATGCCCGACTTCTGGCAGTTCCCCACGGGCTCCATGGGGCTGGGCCCCATCAGCAGCATCTACCACGCGCGTTTCATGCGCTACCTCGCGCACCGCCAACTGCTCAACACCGAGGGCCGCAAGGTCTGGGGCGTGTTCGGCGACGGCGAGATGGACGAACCCGAATCGATGAGCGCGCTCACGCTGGCCGCGCGCGAGAAGCTGGACAACCTGGTCTGGGTGGTCAACTGCAACCTGCAGCGCCTGGACGGCCCGGTGCGCGGCAACGGCCGCATCAT
>CAYUAH010000347.1:0-3447 GCA_964442375.1 uncultured Hydrogenophaga sp.
CACCGCGTCCTGAATGGCCTCTGGCCGAACAGCAAATTCACTCATGGCAGTCCTCAGGCACGCGCAATGGTTTGGGTGCGGCGGATCTTCTGCTGCAACTGGATGATGCCGTAGAGCAGCGCCTCGGCCGTGGGCGGGCAACCAGGCACGTACACATCCACCGGCACGATGCGGTCACAGCCGCGCACCACCGAGTAGCTGTAGTGGTAGTAACCACCGCCGTTGGCACACGAACCCATGGACAGCACCCAGCGCGGCTCGCTCATCTGGTCGTAGACCTTGCGCAGCGCGGGGGCCATCTTGTTGCACAAGGTACCCGCCACGATCATCAGATCGGACTGGCGCGGGCTGGCGCGGAACACCTCGGAGCCGAAGCGACCGATGTCGTAGCGCGCGGCAGCAGCGTGCATCATCTCCACCGCGCAGCAGGCCAGACCAAAGGTCATGGGCCACAGGGAACCGGTCTTGGCCCAGTTCACCACCGAGTCGTAGCTGGTGGTGACAAAACCTTCTTTCAGGACGCCTTCAATCATGTGCTGTGTTCCTTTGGGTGCGACCCGTCATTCCCAGTCCAGGGCGCCTTTTTTCCACTCGTAGGCAAAACCCACGACCAGGATGCCCAGGAAGACCACCACCGACCAGAAACCGACCGCACCCACGTCCTGCAGGGCCACAGCCCAGGGGAAGAGGAAGGCGATTTCCAGGTCGAACAGGATGAACAGGATGGCCACGAGGTAGTAGCGCACGTCAAACTTCATGCGCGCGTCTTCGAAGGCCTCGAAGCCACATTCGTAAGGGGAGTTCTTTTCCGCATCGGGCCTGTTGGGGCCCAGTATGTAGCCCAACAGCTGCGGCAGCACACCAACCGCGATACCCACAATGATGAACAGAAGAACGGGCAGGTATTGGTCGAGGTTCATCTTGCGTGTACCAGGGGCGCCAGCAGGCGCCATGTGTGCCAAATGATTGGTGCCGACGGCGAGACTCGAACTCGCACAGCTTTCGCCACTACCCCCTCAAGATAGCGTGTCTACCAATTTCACCACGTCGGCATTTGTCAGAAATCGCTGGATCGCTAAGCCCACGAGGGATTGTTGTGGACTTGCTGACAAGCGTAGGAGTTTACCCTGAAACCAGGCGGGTTTTTGGCCTGACCCCTTGAAATTCGGGCTCAGGCTGCTCACCACACCTGCGGGAAGGTGCGGGGGCGTGACAGGCGCCCCGACACCGCTTGACGTGAGGCTTACTGAGCCGGAATTTGCGGCGCGCCAGGAGCGGTTGCGGGGGCCGGTGTGGCGGGCGCGCCACCGGCAGCGGCAGGCGCCGCATCCACCGGCACGGGCACGGTTTGCAGAACGCTGCCGCCAGCGGCAGACGTGGGACGCAGGTTGCCGAAATAGGCCAGACCCAGGGTGCAGACCAGAAACACCGAGGCCAGCACCGCGGTGCTGCGCGACAGGAAGTTGGCACTGCCGGAGGCACCGAACAGACTGGCCGAACCGCCACCGCCACCGCCGAAGGCCGCGCCCGCATCGGCACCCTTGCCGTGCTGCATCAGGATCAGGCCAATCATTCCGATGGCGGCCAGGATTTGCACGGCCAGCAAAATGGTCATCAACACATTCATTCTTTGCTCCAAATAGTCGAAAAGCGACGCCTCAGCTCTCAGCTGCGGGCGGCACGGATGATCTGCAGAAAATCGGGCACCTTGAGCGACGCGCCACCAATGAGGCCACCGTCGATGTCGGGCATGGCCAAGAGGCTGGCCGCGTTGGCGGCGTTCATGCTGCCGCCGTAGAGGATGTGCACACGCTTGTCGGCGTTGGCCGTGGCGGCCGCCACCTGGGCGCGCAGCACATGGTGCACCGCCTGCGCCTGTTCGGGCGTGGCCGTGCGGCCGGTGCCGATGGCCCAGACAGGCTCGTAAGCCACCACCATCTCGCTGCTGCAATGGCCCACGGTGTGGATCACGGCAGCGAGTTGGCGCTTGACCACCGCCTCGGTCTGGCCGGCATCGTGCTCGGCCAGGGTTTCGCCCACACACACGATGGGGGTGATGCCCGCGGCCAGTGCGCGCTGCGCCTTGGCCGCCACCACCTCGTCGGATTCGGCGTGGTACTGGCGGCGCTCGGAGTGGCCCACTAGGCAATAGCGGCAGCCAAAGTCGCGCAGCATGGCCGCACTCACCTCGCCGGTGTAGGCACCGGACTCGTGGGCCGACACGTCTTGTGCACCCCAGGCGATGGGGCCTTTGCCCAGCAGCTGTTGCAACTGCGGCAGGTAGGGCGCGCTGGCGCACACGGCCACCAGCACCGACTGGTCGGCGGTTTCCAGGCCTTGTTGAAAACCTTGCAGCAAGGCCTCGTTGGCCGCCAGGCTGCCGTTCATTTTCCAGTTGCCGACGATGAGCTTTTTCATCTCTTGATTCCCGGTAAAACTGTTCAGGCCCAGCTGAGCACCAGCTTGCCGATGTGCTGGTTGGACTCCATCAGCACGTGCGCCTTGGCCGCCTGGGCGGCCGGGTACACGCTGTGGATCACCGGCTTGATGTCACCGCTTTCAATCAGGGGCCACACCTGGGCCTTGAGCGATTGCGCGATGGCTGTCTTGAAAGCGACCGGGCGCGGACGCAGCGTGGAGCCGGTGATGCTCAGCCGGCGGCGCAACACGGCGCCGGCGTTGAACTCGGCCTTGACGCCACCCTGCACCGCGATGATGACCAAACGGCCCTCGTCGGCCAGACAGTCGACCTCACGCGCCACGTAAGCACCGGCCACCATGTCGAGGATGACGTTGACACCCACACCGTGGGTGATGTCGGCCACCTCGCGCACGAAGTCCTGCGTCTTGTAGTTGATGGCGTGGTCGGCGCCCAGCGCCAGGCAGGCCCGGGCCTTGTCGTCGCTGCCCACGGTCACGATCACGCGCGCGCCGAGTGCCCGCGCCATCTGGATGGCCGTCACACCGATGCCGCTGGAGCCGCCCTGAATCAGCAGGGTTTCGCCCTGCTGCAGGCGGGCGCGGTCGAACACGTTGCTCCAGACCGTGAAGAAGGTCTCGGGCAAGGAGGCAGCCTCGACATCGGATAGGCCTGCCGGCACCGGCAGGCACTGGCCCACGGGCGCCACGCAATACTGCGCGTAACCGCCACCGGCCACCAGCGCGCACACGCGGTCGCCCGGCTTCAGGCCGGCCGCCGCCATCGCGGCGGTGTCGCCCGACTCGATCACGCCGGCCACTTCGAGGCCGGGCAGATCAGAGGCGCCGGGCGGCACGGGGTAGTTGCCGGTGCGCTGCAGCACGTCGGGGCGGTTCACGCCCGACGCCGCCACGCGGATCAGCAATTCGCCAGCGCCCGCCTCGGGTCTGGGACGCTCGCACAGTTGCAAGACCTCAGGCGCGCCGTAAGCGGTGATCTCGACAGCTTGCATGGTGGCCATGGCGGCG
>CAYUAH010000348.1:0-3426 GCA_964442375.1 uncultured Hydrogenophaga sp.
TCGGGCAGGAAGACGTCGACATCCTGGCCGTGGCGCGCGACATCGATCGCGACCCGGTGATGGCCGCCAAAGTGCTGCAGCGCGCCAATTCGGCCTTTTTCCGTCTGCTGCGCCCGGTGTCCACGTCGCGCGATGCGCTCATGGTGCTGGGCCTGAACAAGGTGCGGGCGCTGGTGATCAACACCGCGCTGAACGATTGTTTTCACGCGGTCGGCACGCTCAACCTCGACCGCTACTGGCGCCACAGCCTGGTGGCCGCCACGCTGGCCCGCTACATCGCCTACCCGCTGCGCATGGACGAAAACCTGGCCTTCACCGCCGGGCTGTTGCACGGCATCGGTGAGCTGGTGCTGCACGCTGGGCTGCCCGAGGCCATGACAGCGGTGGACCGCGAGCTCGATCTGCTCGACCCACGCCGCGCCGCGATGGAGTTGCAGGTGCTGGGTTTCAGCCATGCCGAAGCGGGTGCCGAGCTGGCGCGGCGCTGGCATTTTCCGCAGCGGCTGGTGGACGCGCTGGCGCAGCAGGTGTCGCCGCTGGAGGCGCCGCAGCCGGAACCCCTGGCGGCCCTGGTCCACCTGGCCGTGTGGCGGGCTTGCATTCACGGTACGCCAGGCGACCCGGACCGCCTCATCCACACCTACCCCGATGCGCTGGGCCTGGCCATGGGCCTGGACCACGACGTGCTGGTCACCGAAGACGTGCCGCCGCTGCGCGAGCTGGAGGCGTCCTGAGCCGCACCCCTGCGCTGCGCCTGTATGCCGGGCCTGCGGCGCTGGCCCACTTGCGGCAAAACGGCCTGGCACCTGCCGACGTGCGTGCCATTCCGGCGGCTGCCGGTGGCCCCAAGGGCCTGGTGCTGGGGCCGCTGGACCGTTTTCTCTTCGGCGAGTGGTTGGCGCGCAGCGGGCAGCCGGTCGATCTCATCGGTGCCTCCATCGGCGCCTGGCGCATGGCCACCGCCTGCCTGGATGACCCGGTGGCCGCATTCGACCGCCTGAGCCGCGACTACATCGCCCAGCACTACGAGCTGCCCCCAGGGCAAAAGCGCCCGCCACCCGAACTCATCAGCGAGCGTTTTGGCGACAGCCTCCGAGCCTTCTACGGCGGACGTGTGCACGAAGTGCTCAACCACCCGCGCTACCGGCTGCACATCGTCACCTCGCGAGGTCGTCACCTCATGCGACGCGAAACCGGCGTGCGTGCGCCAGTGGGTTATCTGGGGGCCTTGCTCAGCAACGCCGTCAGTCGACGTGCCATGGGCGCCTGGCTGGAGCGGGTGGTGTTTTCCAGCCCGCAAGGGGGTGCGCCCGCCGCGCTGCCGTTTGCCACCCACGACTACCGCACCCGCCACCTGCCCCTGAGCGAGGCCAACTTCATGGACGCGCTGCAGGCCAGCTGCTCCATCCCCTTCGTGCTGCGGGCGGTGCCGCAGATCGCCGGTGCGCCACCTGGGGCCTACTGGGACGGCGGCATCACCGACTACCACCTGCACCTGGACTACGGCACCCAGCCAGGCATCGTGTTGTACCCCCACTTCCAGAAGCAGGTCGTGCCCGGCTGGCTGGACAAACCCTGGACCTGGCGCCACCGCGCCAGCCGCTTCCTGGACCACATGCTGGTGCTGGCGCCGGATCCCGAATGGGTCAAACGCTTGCCCAACGGCAAACTGCCCGACCGCAACGATTTCAGCACCTACAGCCACGACCTGCCGGGCCGCATGAAAGCCTGGAACGGTGCCGTGTCCGCCGCGCAGCAACTGGCCGACGAGTTTGCCGAATGGCTGGCACGGCCTGATCTGGGTCAAGTCTCGGCGCTGTGAGCGCAGCGGCGGCCCTGTGCCGCTGGGATAATCGGGGCCATGGATGCCTTTCTGACCGCCGCCCTCTACAAGTTTGTCGATCTGCCGGATTTTGTGGCCCAACGCGAGCCACTGCAGCGCTGCTGCGACGACAACGCCGTGAAAGGCACCCTGCTGCTCGCGCGTGAAGGTGTCAACGGCACCATCGCCGGGCCTGAGGCCGGGGTGCGGGCGGTGCTGGCGCACCTGCGTGCCATTCCGGGCCTGGCCAGCCTGACGCACAAGGAATCGTGGTCCAGCAAACCGCCGTTCCATCGCATGAAGGTGCGGCTCAAAAAGGAAATCGTCACCCTGCGCGTGCCCGAGCTCGACCCGAACAAGACCGTGGGCCAGTACGTCAAGCCGCAGGACTGGAACGCCTTGCTGGCCGACCCCGACGTGGTGCTCATCGACACCCGCAACGACTACGAGGTCAAGATCGGCACGTTCAAAGGCGCCATCAACCCCGACATCAAGACCTTCACCGAATTGCCGGCCTGGATAGACGCCCAGCCTGCGTTGCAGGGCGCCAAAAAACCCAAGGTGGCCATGTTCTGCACCGGTGGCATACGCTGCGAAAAGTCCACCGCACTGATGAAGATGAAAGGCTTCGACGAGGTCTACCACCTCGAAGGCGGCATCCTCAAGTACCTGGAAGAGGTGCCCCCAGAGCAGAGCACCTGGGACGGCGAGTGTTTTGTGTTCGACGAGCGTGTGAGCGTGGGCCATGGGCTGCAACCTGGGCCTTATGAGCTGTGCCGCTCCTGCCGCTGGCCGCTGGGCCCCGAGGACAAGACCTCGCCGCATTACGTGAAAGGCGTGAGCTGCCCGCACTGCTTTGACCAGCGCAGCGACGATGAAAAAGCCCGCCTGGCCGAACGCCAGCGGCAGGTGGAGCTGGCGCTGGCGCGGGGCGAACAGCACGTGGGTGCGTCCAGGCGCTGACGCCCCACGGGTGCTTCAGCGCGTCTTGCGGGCGCCGCGTTTTCCCGCAAAAAACCCCGACAGCCGGCCGCTGCGGCGTGCCCACCAGATGAGCGCAGAGCCGAGTGCGGCGCCCATGGCGGCGATGCTGGCGCCTGAAGACATCAGCCGTTCAAGCCTGACTTCCGGCGCTTCCGGATGCCCGGTGCTGTCGCCGCCTGGTGGCGTGGCGGGTGCCGATACCCTGACGCCGACCTGCTCGATGCCGTTGAGCTTCAAGCCGGTGCCTTGAATCAAGCTCGCCAGGTCCATCTGTGTGGGCAGCGCAGACACCGGAGCGCGCCCACCGTAGGCCATGGGCCCGTCGCCCGCGCGCCAGGCAGGGTGGCTGGTGTGCCAGTCCCCCACCAGCCGATCTGAGACCCGTGCCGTCGCGGGAAAGAACACGATTGGCGCCACCTCCCGGGATGCGAGAGGCGGTGGCACGGTGTTGCCCGTTTCGGTCGCACGTTCGACAGCCACCGGACCACCTTCTTGTTCGCGCACCACACCGTCCGGCACAGGCGCAGGCGCTTGAACCTGGATGGCCACCCCCTCGATGACCGATGTCCGCGGTGGAGGTGGAGGTGGAGGTGGAGGTGGAGGTGGAGGTGGAGGTGGAG
>CAYUAH010000349.1:0-3408 GCA_964442375.1 uncultured Hydrogenophaga sp.
CCGGGGTGTCCAGCAGGTTGATGACGCAGTCGCGGTACTCCATCTGCATCACCGAGGACGCCACCGAGATGCCACGCTGCTTCTCGATCTCCATCCAGTCGGAGGTGGCGTGGCGCGCGGCCTTGCGGGCCTTGACCGAGCCGGCGATGTTGATCGCGCCCGAGAACAGCAGCAGCTTCTCGGTCAGCGTGGTCTTGCCGGCGTCGGGGTGGGAAATGATGGCGAACGTGCGGCGGCGCCGGGTTTCGCTGGGGATTCTGCTGCTGTCCATGGCTGTGCTTGTGCGGCGCCGCGTGCTGCGGCAAACCCATGATTATCGGATGCCGGCGAGCGTTCAGATCAGGCGGCGGATCTTGCGGTGGCGCCAGACACCCCGGAAGTAAGCGGTCTGAAGCGCCAGCATGGCCAGGTAAGCCACCGGGAAGGCGATCCAAATGCCTTCCAGGCCCAGGCGCGCGTTCAGGCCCCAGGCCACGCCCACCTGCACCACCAAAATGCAGGCGATGCTGATCAGCGTGGGCACCAGCACCACACCGCTGGCGCGCATGATGGCGCCCACCACCGCCTGGAAACCGAACACCAGCAGGCTCCAGAGCATGATGTGCAGCAGGTGCTCGGCCTGCGTCAGCACCTCGTGCTGGGTCAGGAACAGGCCCAGCAACGCGTGCGACAGCGCGTAGCCCAGCAGCACAAACCCGCCGGTGAGCGCGGTGTTCAGCCACAGGCCGGTGCGCAGAATCAGGCCCAGCCGCTCGATCGCACCCGCGCCAATGGCCTGCGAGGCCAGGATGGACGCGGTGATGGCGATGGACAGCGCCGGGAACTGCACGTAGTTGACCACCTGCGTCACCGCGCCGTAGGCCGCCGTGGCCTGCGAGCCGTGCTGGTTCACCAGCGAGAGGATGACCAGCTCCGACAGTGAGATCACCACCATCTGCACCCCGGTGGGCAGACCAATGCGCAACACCTTGGCCAAGATGACGCGGTCAAACCGGAGCGCGGCCAGCAACTTACGGTTGGGCGCCATCACATGCCCGACGTGGCGCAGCCGCACGGCCAAGAAGACCAAGGCCGCCAGCGTGGACAGGAAGCTGGCCACCGCCGCGCTCACCGTGCCCAGGCGCGGCAGCCCCAGCCAACCCTGGATGAGCGCGGGCGTGAGGATCAGGCCGAGCACGGTGGACAACAACAGCGCCAGCAGGGGCGAGACCGTGTCGCTCACCCCACGCAACAACTGCGTGGACAGGATGAACACCAGCAGCACCGGCATGCTCAGCATCATCACGCGGGCGTAGGCCAGGGCATCTTCCAGCACGTCCGCTGGCGTGCCCAGGGCCTCCATGGCCGGGCGGGCAAACAAGGCGCCCAACACCGCCGCCGTCACGCCCACCAGCGCCCCCAGCGTGAGCGCCGAGCCCGCGATGGCGCGCACCTTGGCCGGCTCGCGAGCGCCCCAGGCCTGCCCCACCAGCACCGAGGCACCCGCCCCCAGGCCAATGATCAGCGACACAAAAAAGAAGACGATGGGGAACATGCCGGCCACCGAGGCCAGCGCGTGGGTGCCCAGCATCTGGCCAATGAAAATGCCGTTCAGCGTACCGGAGAGGCCCTGCAGGATGTTGGCCAGGATCATGGGCACCAGCAGCATCAAGTAGGTTCGCCACAGGGGTGGCGGTGCGGTGGGAACAGTGCTTGTCATAGGGAGAAATGAAAAAGAATCACGTGGCGGACTGGGCAGCGTCGAAGCCACCGCTGGCCAGCCGGCCCAGGTGTTGCCGCACGTCCTGCGGCCAATGGGCGGTGTGTTGTTCAAACGCGGCCGCATCGCCGGCGAACAGGGCCCGCGAGGCCTCCTCAAAACCCGGCAGATCTGGGGCCAGCGCGCTCATGCATCGGTAGGCCCGCTCGCGCGCCTGGCGCTGCGCGTCCGCGTCGGCATGTTGGCACCGGGCTTCGTCCACCAGCCGCCGCAAGGCCGCCGATGCCCCACCCCGCTGCTGCGCCAGCCACGCCCAGTGCCGGGGCAACAAGGTGACCTCGCGCGCCACCACGCCCAAGCGGGGCCGGCCCACGGTGGGGGTGGACTCCGCCACCACAGGCAAAGGCAAATCCAGCACGGCGCCGGAGCTGTCGTCAAACACCAGCAGACCATCATTGGACGCGGGCAAGGCCTCGAGGAGGCGGGTCACCTCGGCATAGGTGCCGGCGGCGACGCGCCGATCAGCCACAAAAGCGGTGCAGGTGGGCTGGTCAGAGGGGTACTCGGTTGGGGTCATGCCGAAATTATACCCGGGTTTTATTTTTTACCCGGATTAAATACAAACGCATCCCCATCGTGCGGTGGGACAATACGGCCCATGCACCCCAAAGCTTTGCTGGACGAAAGCGCCAGCCTGATTGAAAAGATCTTCAAGTTCGACCACCCCGCCGATGCGGTGGTGGCCCGCCATTTCCGCGAGAACAAATCCCTGGGCCCGCGCGAGCGCGCCACCCTGTCTGACACGGTGTTTGCCGTGCTGCGCCAGCGCCTGCGCTTTGAGTGGCTGGCCCGCTCGGGCAGCGGCTCCAAATGGCGGCGCCTGGCCATCCTGGGTTTTCCGGGCGACCGTGATTTCCTCAAAAGCGCGCTCAGCGACATCGAAAAAACCTGGCTGGACCACTGCCTGGCGGTCAAGGACGCCGACCTCATGGCGCCACACCGCCACAACCTGCCCGAGTGGCTGGCCACGGCCTTGCAGAGCCAATTGGGCGCCGAATTCGACGCCCTGGTGAGCAGCCTGAACGACGTGGCGCCGCTGGACCTGCGCGTCAACGCCCTCAAGGCCAAACGCCCGGCGGTGCTGGAGGCCTTGAGCAAAGCCGGCATAACGGCGCAGGCCACGCCCCATTCGCCCCTAGGCATACGGGTGGAAGGCAAACCCTCGCTGGCCAAACTGCCCCTGTTCACCCAGGGCGACGTGGAGGTGCAGGACGAAGGCTCGCAACTGCTGACCCTGCTGCTGGAGCCCAAGCGCGGCGAAATGGTGGTGGACTTCTGCGCTGGTGCGGGTGGCAAGACCCTGGCCTTGGGTGCTGCGATGCGCAACAGCGGCCGGCTCTACGCCTTCGACACCTCGGCCCACCGGCTCGACGCCATCAAGCCCCGCCTGGCGCGCAGCGGCCTGAGCAACGTGCACCCGGTGGCCATTGCCCACGAGCGCGACGAGCGCATCAAGCGCCTGGCCGGCAAGATAGACCGCGTGCTGGTGGACGCGCCCTGCTCCGGCTTGGGTACGCTGCGACGCCACCCCGACCTGAAATGGCGCCAGACCCCTGCCACCGTGGCCGAGCTGGCGCAGCTGCAAAGCGCCATTCTGGCCAGCGCCGCGCGCCTGCTCAAACCCGGTGGCCGGCTGGTGTACGCCACCT
>CAYUAH010000350.1:0-3397 GCA_964442375.1 uncultured Hydrogenophaga sp.
CCCTGGTTGAAGAAGATGCTGCCCACCGCAGCTTCGACCGCGCGGTCGAGGTTGGGGCAGTCGGCGAACACGATGTTGGGCGACTTGCCGCCGAGTTCGGTCCAGGCGCGCTTGAGGTTGCTCTGACCGGCCATCACGTGGATTTGTTTGCCCACGCGGGTGCTGCCGGTGAAGGCGATGCAGTCCACGTCCATGTGCAGGGCCAGCGGGCTGCCGGCCTCGGGGCCGAAGCCGGGCACCACGTTGAACACCCCCGGCGGGATGCCGGCTTCCAGCGCCAGCTCGGCCAGACGCAATGCGGTCAGCGGCGACTTTTCGCTGGGCTTGAGCACCACCGAGTTGCCGGCAGCCAGGGCCGGCGCGATCTTCCACGCGGCCATGATCATGGGGTAGTTCCAGGGCACGATGACCCCCACCACACCCACCGGCTGGCGCGTGATCAGGGCCAGCGCGGTGTCGGCCGTGGGCGCGATTTCGTCGTAGACCTTGTCCACCGCCTCGCCGTACCAGCGCAGGCAATTGGCCGCGCTGTTGACGTCCACACCCTTGGCGTACTTGATGGGCTTGCCCATGTCCAGGGTTTCGGTCAGCGCCAGTTCGTCGGCATGCGCCAGCAACTGATCGGCAAACCTGATCATCACGCGCTTGCGCTGCGCGGGCGCCATGCCGGCCCAGCGGCGGTCTTCAAACGCGGCGCGTGCAGCGGCCACGGCGGCGTCGATGTCGGCCTCGGCGCAACGCGCCACTTGCGTGAGCAGACGGCCGTCCACGGGGGAGATGTTGTCGAACACGGCACCGCTGCGCGCGTCCACGCGCTGGCCGTTGATGAGGGCGCGGCCATCAAAGGTGATGGTGCTGTCGGTGAGCTGGGAGGTCATCGGGGAAGTCTCAGTGATAGGTGTGTCAGGGGTCAAGCGAGGGCGACAAGTGGACGCTTTGCGGCGACACCAAATGGCACCATCGACCCCCTGAAAAACCAACGGGGCGACCAAGGCCGCCCCGTTGCTTCAGGCAAGCGCCTGGTCGTGGTCAGAACTGGAACACGATGGCGCCGCCCACGAGCACGTTGCTCTTCTTGTACAGCCCGGTCTTGCTGTCGAGGAAGACGTTGCCGTTGGCGCGGTCGTAGCGCACCTCGAACTTCAGCGAGGTGTTGTCGTTGAGCAGGTAGTTCAGGCCGGTGGACAGGGCGTAGCGGTTCACGCCACGGCTGGGATCAACGGCCATGCCGGTGCTGTTGTCGATGCTGGGGCCAAAGCCGCTGATGCCATCGATGTAGGTGCCGGTGCCGTTGTCTTCCAGCGAGGCGCCGTAGACGCCGCCGCCGTTCTTGCGGTTGTTCAGGTAGTCCAGACGCACCAGGGCTTGCAGGCGCGGCGTGAGTTTGTAGCCGGCCAGGCCCGACAGGCCCCACCACTTGGCGTCGCCGTTGGAGGCACCGTTCTTGTAGCGACCGTAGCTGACCTGGCCCCGGTAGGACCAGTCGCCGCGGTCATGCCAGGCATCGAACTCCAGCATGTCGAAGCGGTTGTTGCCGTACTCGCGGCCGTCCTTGCCGTGCACGCCCGAGAAGCCGATGCCGGAGAACTCGCTGATCTCCATGTCGGCGCGGTAGGCAAAACCGGGCGACTTGCCGCGCGCGCCATCGACGTTGCCCACCATCCACTTGGCTTCCCAGTCGCCGATCACGTAGGACATGCCGGCGCCGGTGTAGTTGCTGGCGGCCGAGAAGTCGAACAGCAGGTTGTGGGTGACCAGCGGGTTCTCGTGTGCGAAGGTGGCTTCATAACCACTGAAGTCGGGGATCAGGCCACCGTACAGGCGGGTGGTCTTGGCGTCGTTCAGGGGCACCGAGACCGAGGCCTCGTGCACCAGCCCGCCCGAGCTCTTGGGCGTCAGGCGCAGCTTCCACTGCGTGCCTTCTTCGGTTTCTTTGCCGAACTCAATCATGGCTTGGCCGAAGGCAGAGTCGAAGAAGTTGAAGCGATCGTTGTCGCGCATCAGCACGAAGTCGGATTCGTTGGCGCGCTGGGTGTGGATGAAGGTGGGATCGACCACGGCCTTGACCGTCAGGCCCTTCATGCCGCTGAGCACGGCGTTGTCGTCGGCCACGTCCAGCTGCTGCTGGATGCGGGTGACCGCCTGGGCATCGCTGGCCGCGCTTTTCTGCACCTGCTCGACCTTGGACTGCAGCGCCTGGAGCTGGGCTTGAAGCGCCTGGATTTGCTGCAGCAGCTCGGCATTGCTTTGCGCATGTGCGCCCAGCCAGGGCATGGCGGCGGCCATGGCGATCAGCAAGGCCTTCTTGTTCATTTTCATGGGCTTCTCCTAGTGGGTATTGACGTTGACGGAATCAGGTCTTCATGGCAGCGGCCATTTCGCGCGCGCGCTTGCGCTCCATGCGGGCCATCCACAGGCTGGCGGCCACCACGCCGATGCTGACCACCAGCACGGTGAGTGTGGCCACCGCGTTGACGGTGGGGTTCAGGCCCAGCCGCGCGCGGCTGAAGATCGCAATCGGCAAGGTGGTGGAGCCCGGCCCCGAGAGGAAGGCCGAGAGCACCACGTCGTCGAGCGAGAGCGTGAAGGACAGCAGCCAGGCCGAGGCCAGGGCCTGGGAGATCAGCGGCAGCGTGACCAGGAAAAACACCTGCCAGGGCTTGGCACCCAGGTCGAGCGCGGCCTCTTCAAGCTGCGGGTTCATCTCGCGCAGGCGCGAGGTGATGACCACCGTGGCGTAGGCCATGCCCAGCAGGGTGTGGCCTATCCAGATGGTGAAGGTGCCACGGTCGGGCCAGCCGGTGCCGAAGATGTCCTCGGTCAGGCGCTGCAGCGACACCAGGGTGAGCAGCAGCGACAGGCCGATGATGACCTCGGGCATGACCAGGGGCGAGTTCACCATGCCGGAGAAGAACGTGCGACCCGTGAAGCGTGGGAACTTGGTCAGCGCCACCGCCGCGAAGGTGCCCAGCAGCACCGAAGCGGTGGCGGTCATCAGCGCGATTTTGAGCGACAGCAGAAAGCCTTCGATGATGACGGTGTCGCGCACCAGCTCGCCGTACCACTTGAAGGAGAAGCCGGCCCAGGTGGTCACCAGCGGGCTGGCGTTGAAGCTCAGCACGATGAGGGTGACGATGGGCAGGTACAGAAAAGCGAAGCCGCCAATCAGCCAGGCCTTGGAGGTGCGTTCACCAGCGGGGTTTCTCATCAGCGGCCCCCGGCGGCCTGCTCGGCCTGGTATTTGTTGAACAGCGCCAGCGGCACGATGATGAGCAGCACCATGACCACGGCCACACTGGCGGCCATGGGCCAGTCGTTGTTGGCGAAAAACTCGTCCCACAGCACGCGGCCGATCATGAGCGTCTGCGGGCCGCCCAGCAGCTCGGGAATCACGAAC
>CAYUAH010000351.1:0-3364 GCA_964442375.1 uncultured Hydrogenophaga sp.
GGCCACGCGGGTGGGGCTTTCGAGCAGCATCTGGGCGCGCTCCACATTGGCCACGCGCTGGATGGTCATGGGCACGGCGGGGAACACCGTCACCTGATCGGCGCCGGGCAACTCGGTGGCCAACGCAGCGGCTTCGTTCAGAAAGCCTTGCGCCGTTTCCTGGCTGCGCGCCTCGGCCCGCACAAGGGCCTGGAAGGCAAAGGGCGGCATGGCGGCGGCGTCGCGGTCTTTCAGCTCTTGCGCGGCGAAGGCGGGGTAGTCGTGCTGGCGCAGCGCGGCAAACAGGGGGTGCTGCGGGTAGCCGGTCTGCACCCACATTTCGCTGCCGGTGCCCAGGCTGGCGTCGCGCCCGGCACGGCCGGCGGCCTGCATCAACAGCGCAAACAGGCGTTCGGGGGCGCGGCAGTCGCTGGCAAACAAGGCGGCGTCGGCGTTGACGCTGGCCACCAGGGTGATGCGGCGGAAGTCGTGCCCCTTGGCCACCATTTGGGTGCCCACCAGCACGTCCACCTCGCCGCTGTGCATGCGCGCCAGGTGCTGCTCCAGGCTGCCTTTGAGGCGGGTGCTGTCGGCGTCCATGCGGGCCACCTGCGCGGGCTGGCCGTCGGGGCGCAGCACGCCGGCCAGGCGTTCGATGATGTGTTCCTCGATCTGCTCGGTGCCCCGGCCCAGCGGCGCGATGTCGAGGTTGCCGCAGGCCGGGCAGGCGCGCGGCACGCGCTCGGTGAAGCCGCAGTGGTGGCAGCGCAGGGTGCGGGCGATTTTGTGGAACACGCGGTGGGCGCTGCAGTGCGCGCACTCGCTTTTCCAGCCGCAGTCGTGGCAGGCCAGCACCGGCGCGTAGCCCCGGCGGTTGAGCAGCAGCAGGCTTTGTTCGCCCCGGCCAATGCGCTCGGTGATGGCGTCAAGCAGCGGTTGAGCCAGCAGGGTTTTGCGCGGCTGGTGGTTCATGTCCACCAGGCGCAGGCGCGGCAGACTGCCGCCGCCGATGCGGCTGGGCATGGCCAGGCGTTGGTAACGGCCGGTTTCCGACGCGTGCCAGCTTTCCAGCGAAGGCGTGGCCGAGCCCAACAGCACGCGGCAGTGGCTGGCTTGGCCCTCGGGTGTGGGGTGGCTGTCGTTGACCTGCTTGGCCAGGTACACGGCCAGGTCGCGCGCCGAGTAGCGCGCGCCCTCCTGGCTTTTGTAGCTGGGGTCGTGTTCTTCGTCCACCACGATGAGGCGCAGGTGCGGCAGGCTGGCCAGCACCGCCATGCGCGTGCCCAGCACGATGCGCGCCGCGCCGCTGTGCGCGGCCAGCCAACTAGCCAGGCGCTGCGGCGGCGTCATGCCGCTGTGCATGGCCACCACGCCGTCGGCACCAAAACGCTCGCCAAACCGCGCTTCCAGCTGTGGCGTGAGGTTGATCTCGGGCACCATGATGAGCGCCTGGGCCTGCGGGTCGCTCTCGAGCAACTGCTGCACGCTGCGCAAATACACCTCGGTTTTGCCGCTGCCGGTGCTGCCAAACAACAGCACCGGCTGGCGGGCCGTGTGCAGGCGGGCCATCACCTCGGTCTGCTCGGGGCTCAGCTCGGGCACGGGCGGCGGCGTGTGGGCGGTGGCCGGCCCCGGCTGGCGCTTGAGGCGGCGCGCCAGTTGCACACCATTGAGTTCGCGCAACTGCGGCGGCAGGGCCGCCAGCGCCACCTCGCCCAGGCTGCGCTGGTAGTAGCGCCCGGCAAAGCCCACCAACTGCCGCCAACTCGCCGGCAGCGGGGCCAGGGGGGTGAACACCTCGGTGATGGGGCGGGTCGCCAGGTCAGCGCCAGTGCCCATGGGGGCGCCGTCCCACACCACGCCCAGCACCTCGCGTTTGCCCAACGGCACCCGCACCAGGGTGCCCGGCGCCAGCACCTCAGGGTGCTCGTAAGTCAGGGCGGCCCCCAGCCCGGCATGGGCCGGGGTGGCCACCACCACGGGGAGCAAGTGGCTCATCTTGGCAGGGATTTTTGCTGTCGCACTTGCGGTTTCAGGCTTAAGTGGTTGATTTGACAGCGTTTTGAACGATGTCCCAGTTTTCTGTGGATAACTTTGTTGATAGTTGCCCTTTGCCGCCCGCAAACCCTTGTAAATCAAGGACTTTGTTAGGTTGCCCGCAAAAAAAGCAACATTCAAAACCTATACAAATCAACCACTTAGCCGTTTTGCACGGGATGAAATGTGGCCAACTTACAAACAGATACTGTGACGCGCCGCAGCATCAAAAGTGTGCATAAGTGACCTTGTCAAGCCTGCAAAACGGCCGATTTTTGTGCTATGCGCCGGCCCGCATCTGTTTGGACACGCGGTGCACCGCCTCCACCAGGGCCGCGACGCTCTCGGGCGGCGTGTACTGGCTGATGCCGTGGCCCAGGTTGAAGATGTGGGTGGGGCCGGTGGTGGTCTTGTCGGTGTGTGGTGCGCCAAAGCTGCGCAGCACGCGCTCGGCCTCGGCGTCAATTTGTGCCGGCTCGGCAAACAGCACGTTGGGGTCGATGTTGCCTTGCAGGGCCTTGGCGTGTTCGCCGCTGCCCACCAGCGCGCGGGCGGCGCCCAGGTTCACGGTCCAGTCCAGGCCCAGCACCTCGCAGTCCAGCGGCTTCATGTCTTGCAGCCACAGGCCGCCGCCCTTGGTGAACACGATGCGCGGCACCACCTGGCCGTCCACCCCCGTGCGCTTGAGCTGTGCCAGCACGCGGCGCGTGTAGGCCAGGCTGAAGTCCTGGAAGTTGCCATCGGCCAGCACACCGCCCCAGCTGTCAAACACCATCACCGCCTGCGCGCCGGCGTCGATCTGCGTGTTGAGGTACAGCGCCACCGCGTCGGCATTGATGGCCAGCATGCGGTGCATCAGGTCGGGGCGGCGGTACATCAGCGTCTTGACGGCGCGGTAGTCGTCCGAACCGCCGCCTTCCACCATGTAGCAGGCCAGCGTCCAAGGGCTGCCCGAGAAACCGATCAGCGGCACCCGGCCATTGAGCGCCTTGCGGATGCTGGTGACCGCGTCGAATACGTAGCGCAGCTTCTCCATGTCGGGCACGGCCAGCGCATCCACAGCGGCTTCATCGCGCACGTTTTTGGCGAACTTGGGGCCTTCGCCCTGCGCGAACGACAGGCCCAGGCCCATGGCGTCGGGGATGGTGAGGATGTCGGAAAACAGAATCGCCGCATCCAGCGGGTAGCGCTCCAGCGGCTGCAGCGTCACCTCGGTGGCGTAGTCCACGTTCGTGGCCAGACCCATGAACGACCCCGCCTTGGCCCGCGTGGCGCAGTACTCCGGCAGATAGCGGCCCGCCTGGCGCATCAGCCACAGCGGCGTGTGATCGGTGGCCTGGCGCAGGCA
>CAYUAH010000352.1:0-3342 GCA_964442375.1 uncultured Hydrogenophaga sp.
GGCATGCGGTATTCTCCCCGACCATGCTGAACCCATCGCGCATCAAGGCCATCACCCTGGACCTGGACGATACCTTGTGGCCCATCTGGCCGACCATAACGCGCGCCGAAACGGCGCTGACCGAGTGGTTGGCCGACCGGGCGCCCGCCACCGTGGCCCTGCTGGCGCAACCCGACATGAAGCGCCAGATACGTGCCGAAACCGAAACCCAGTTCGCCCACCTGGCGCACGACCTGGGCGTCATCCGCCGGGAGGCCATACGGCTGGCGCTGCAACGCGCGGGCGACGATCCAACTCTGGCCGAACCGGCCTTCGAAGTGTTCTTCGAGGCGCGGCACCAGGTCGATTTGTTTGCCGATGCCCTGCCTGCGCTGGAGGTTCTGAGCGCCCGTTACCCGCTGGTGGCCTTGACCAATGGCAATGCCGACATTGGGCGCGTGGGCTTGGCCCGCTATTTCAAGGGGGCGTTGAGCGCGCGCGAGTTTGGCGTCGGCAAGCCCGACCCGCGCATCTTCCACGCCGCCGCTGCCCTGGTGGGGGCTGCCCCCGAGCACACCCTGCACGTGGGCGACGATGCCCACCTCGACGGCGTGGGTGGCCTGGGTGCCGGCATGCAGTTCGCGTGGGTCAACCGCGCTGGCCACGACTGGGCGCACGCTTCTTGCCAACCCCACCTCACCGTGGCCGACCTGCAGGCCCTGGTCGATCGCCTCCTCTGACCTTCAACATCGCGCCTCACATGAGTCTCACCATCCACGGCATCGTCGCCTCGCGCGCGGTGCGCCCGCTGTGGGCCGCCGCCGAGCTGGGCCTGTCTTTCGAGCATTTGCCCACCCCCTACAAAGAAGGCGCCACCCGCACGTCCGAGTTCCTGGCACTCAACCCCAACGGCCACATCCCGGTGCTGGTGGACCACCGGCCCGATGGCGACGTGGTGGTGTGGGAGTCCATGGCCTGCACGTTGTATGTGGCGCGCCACCACGGGCGCGGCGACGGCAGCGACATCGCGCCGGCCACCGCCGCCGAGGACGCCGATGCGCTGCGCTGGAGCTTCTGGACCGTGACCGAGCTGGAGAAAGACGCGCTGACGGTGCTGATGCACCGCGTGGCCATGCCGATCGAGCAGCGCAAGCCCGAGCTGGCCGAGGCCGCAGAGAAACGCCTGCATGTGCCTTTGCGCGTGTTGGAGCAGCACTTGAAAGGCCAGAGCGAACGTGGACAGTCTCATCTGGCCGCTGAGCGCTTCACCGTGGCCGACCTGTGTGTGGCCAGTGTGTTGAATTGGGCGCGCGCCGCCGACCACGTCTTGGCGGCTTACCCATTGACCAACGCCTGGTTGCATGCCTGCGTGCACCGGCCGGCTTTGCTGCAACTGCGTGCCCAGGCGTGAACACCCGGAGGTAGGGCGATGAAAAACGCGTTCGTCTGCTTGGCCATGGCGGTGGTTTTGACTGCCTGTGGATCTCAGCCTCGCACCCCGGCCATGCTGCCGTCGCTGGACGCCTTGCCAGGCACCCAGTGGGCCTTGGCCGATCCGGCCGTGGCGGGTTTGCCTCTGGGGCAGCAACCCGAGCTGCAGTTCGTCAGCAGCACCCAGGTGACGGGCAACAGTGGTTGCAACCGGTTCGCGGGGGCATTGCGTCTGGGTGGCGGCGCGCTGATGATGGGGCCTTTGGCGGGCACCCGGCGTGCCTGCGCGGGCGAACTCATGGCCATCGAAAGCCGCGTGCTCCGCGGTCTGGATGCCACCCGCAGCGCACGGCTGGAGCCCGGGCAATTGGTGTTGCTCGATGCCCGTGGCGGTGAACTGATGCGCTGGGTGCAGCAGCGATGAGCCTTCAATCGCTGCGTTGCCCTGCGGCCAGCCCGCAGCGCACGGCACCTTCCAGCGTGGCGGGGTAGGGTCCATCGACAAAATCGGCCACAGCCCACAGTCCGTGTGCGATGCGACTGACCGGGCGCAACAGGCCTGGTGTGCAGGCAAAGGTAGCGCGTTTTTCCACCACGGTCTGCAACACCTGCAGCGGGCCCAGGCCGAGCGCTTCGGCTTGCTGCAGCACCTCGGATTGCAGGCGCTCGCGGTCGTCGCCGCAGGCGCTGACCACAAAGGCCAACAGGCCAGCCGGCCCACCGAGCGCGCCTTTGTCGAACACGAACTGTGCGGGCGCGCCCGGCGCGTTGCGCAAGGCCAGCATGGCCGTGCCATGGGGCAGTGGCTGTGCCGATGTGGCGTACACGGTGGCAATGGCCTCGAAACGCAGCGCCTGCACTTGCGCGATCCAGGTGGCGGCTGCGGGCAGACTCGCAGCCAGCGCTGCCAGCAGCCGGGCCGACCCGCCCGGCGGCGTGGCCAACAGCACCCGGTCAAAGGCCTCGCCGTCCACCTGCCAGCCGCTTTCCGTTTGAGTGAGCGACAACACGCGCCGCCCGGTCAGCACCTGGGCGCCATGCTGCTGCAGCCAACGCTGGGCCGGCTCGGGCAGCAGTTGCCCCAGTGGCGCGCGCGGCAGCAGCAGGGTGGCGCCGTTCCAGGCGCCGTGGCCGCTGCCAAACAGCGCGTCTTTGAGTACACGCAAAAACACCTGGGCACTGGCCTGGAGGGCGGCGGTGTTGAGGGCCGACACACACAACGGCTCGATCAGCTCGCGCACGACGCGCGGCGGCAGGTCGGCACACAGCTGCGCCACCGTCAGTTGTGGTTCGCAGCGAAAGCCGTCCAGTTGCCATCGCAGCGAGGCCAGCGTCAGTGCGGTCTTGTCGCGCCAGCCCCAGCCGGGTGTGGTGGCGATGGCGGCCAGTGCGTCCAGCGGAGCCGGCCAACGCGCGGCCCAGGCGGGTGTGCGCAAGCCGGTGCCGTCGGCAAAGGGCAGGGCCAGCGGCTGGGCGTGCAGCACCGTGTCGGGCGGTACACCCAGGCGCTGCATCAGGTCCAGCGTGGCCGTGTAGGCGCCGATCAGGATGTGCTGGCCGTTGTCCACCGTCACCGGGCCTTCGTGTGTTTCCAGCAGCAGCGTGCGCGCCCGTCCACCGAGGGTGCGCGCGGCTTCAAACAAGGCGACTTGCTGACCGGCTTCGGTGGCTGCCACCGCTGCAGCCAGTCCAGCCCAGCCGCCGCCAATGACGGCAGTCCGGGTCACAGCCGGCCCAGGGCTTGCACTTTCCAGGCGAGCCAGAATTTGCGCAACGGTGTCAGTGATACCCGCTGGGTCAACACCAGCTGCGGGTCGGTGGCGATCTCGTGCAGCAGTGTGCGGTAGATGCTGGCCATCATCAGGCCGGGCTTCTGAGCCCGGCGGTCGGTGGCGGGCAACAGGGCCAGGGCCTCGTCGTAGGTGGCCTGGG
>CAYUAH010000353.1:0-3340 GCA_964442375.1 uncultured Hydrogenophaga sp.
GATGACGGCAAAGCCCCACATCACGCTGTTGAAGCCTTTTTCGATGTTCTCGGCGCCCAGGCTGGGGCCGATGGTGCGCTCTTCGATGATCTCCATCGGCGCTGCCAGCGAGCCCGCGCGCAGCAACAGCGCGGTGTCGTTGGCTTCCACGGTGCTCATCTGGCCCGAGATCTGCACCCGGCCTCCACCGATTTCACTGCGGATCACCGGCGCGGTCACCACCTCGCCCTTGCCCTTTTCGAACAGCAGGATGGCCATGCGCTTGCCCACGTTCTCGCGGGTGACGTCGCGGAACACACGCGCGCCCTTGGCGTCCAGCGTCAGGTGCACGGCGGCTTCCTGGGTCTGGCTGTCGAAGCCGGCCTGCGCGTCGGTCAGGTTTTCACCGGTCAGCAGCGCTTCGCGTTTGGTGATGACGGCGCGGCCTTCGCGGTCGAGGTGGCGTTCCGAGCCAAAGGGCACCGGCCCGGAGCCGCGTTCGGCCGAACGGCCCTCGGTGCTTTCGTCCACCATGCGCACCTCCAGCGTGGCGGTGCGGCCCAGGATGTCCTTGGCCTTGGCCGTGTCCTGCACGCCGGGCAGCTGCACCACGATGCGGTCGGCGCCCTGCTGCTGGATCACCGGCTCGGCCACGCCGAGTTCGTTGATGCGGTTGTGCAGGGTGGTGATGTTCTGCTTGAGCGCCTGTTCCTGCACGCGTCGGGCCGCCTCGGGGCGCATGCTCAGGCGCAGTTGCAGCTCTTCGCCGGGGGTTGCCGCCGCCACCTGAACGTCCGGGAAGTTGTCCTTGATCAGGTTGAGCACCGGCTGGCGCGCCTCGGCGTCGCGCAGGCGCACCTCGATGGTCTGGCCGCTGCGCGACAGGCCGCCATGGCGCAGGTTCTTGTCGCGCATGGCGGTGCGCAGGTCGCTCACCAGGGTTTCGACGCGGCGATCAAGGGCGGCAGCCATGTCCACCTGCAGCATGAAGTGCACGCCACCGCGCAGGTCCAGGCCCAGGTACATGGGGGCCGCGTGCAGCGAGGCCAGCCAGGCGGGGGTGCGCGGCAGCAGGTTCAGCGCCACCACGTGGCTGGGGTTGGCCGGGTCGGTGTTGAAGGCGTGCTCCAGCGCATCGCGCGCCTTGAGCTGGTCGTCGGTGCTGTTGAAGCGGGCCTTGACCGAATTGCCGTCGAACTGCACCAGCGCGGCCTGCAGGTTCTGTGCCGCCAGGGCCTGCTCCACCTTGGTCACCGTGCCGACATCGACCTTGACCGTGGCCTTGCCTGCCGACACCTGCACCGCAGGCGCCTCACCAAAGAAGTTGGGCAGGGTGTAGATCACACCGATCAACAGCGCGACCGCGAGGATCAGGTATTTCCAGAGCGGATAACGATTCATAGGAGACTGGGCCTCTAAATCCAAGGGTGCCGCAGATCCGGCTCTGCCGGTCTGCTGGCGCCGCCCCCTTGAGGGGGTGACGCGCCGCTAGGCGCGGCGCAGGGGGGAGCTAAATACAGCGCGGCGCAGGGGGGTCAGAATTTGACAGTGCCCTTGGGCAGGACGGTGGCCACGGCACTGCGTTGCATCTGGACCTCAACGCCGCTGGCAAGTTCCACACCGATGTAGACCTCGCCGATCTTGGACACCTTGCCCAGCATGCCACCGGCGGTCACCACCTCGTCGCCCTTGGCCAGCGCGTCCACCATGGTCTTGTGCTCTTTCTGCTTCTTCATCTGCGGGCGGATCATGACGAAATACAGCACCACAAACATCAACACCAGGGGCAACATGCCCAGCAGGGTGTCCTGGGTGCTGCCACCGGCGGCGGCCTGGGCGTAGGCGGAGGAAATGAACACAGTGAATCTCCAATTCGAATCAAAGGGGTCTCAGGCGGTGCGCACGGCCAAGCCGCAGCCCCGCCTGAAGGCAACCGGGAATTGTATTCGGCTGGGAGGGGGATGACTGAATGACCCCGCCGCTGCGCGGCAAGGGATGACCGCGCGCGAGCGCGCATGACGCATTCATGCGGCACCAGCCGCGTCATCCCTTGCCGCGCAGCGGCAGGGTCATTGCGTCATGCCGCTGCGCGGGCCGGGTCGCGCCACTGGGCCAGCAGGCCGTCCCAGCGGCTGCGGGCGGCGCGGGCGTTGCGTTCCTTCACGTGGCCAAAACCCTTGATCTGCTCAGGGATGCGGGCGATGTCCAGCGCCAGGGCGTGGTTGCCGGCGTTCAGGCCACGCAGCACCTCGTCGATGCTGGCGCGGTAGTCGGCGATCAGCTGGCGCTCCATGCGGCGCTCCTCGGTTTTGCCGAACACGTCCAGCGCGCCACCGCGCAGGCCTTTGAGTTTGGCCAGCAGCTTGAATGCCGTCAGCATGGCCGGGCCGAACTTCTGCTTGACCAGTTCGCCCTTGTCGTTCTTTTTGGCCAGCAAGGGCGGCGCCAGGTGGTAGTTGAGCTTGTAGTCGCCCTCGAACATCTGGGCAATGCGCTCGTGGAAGGCCGGGTCGGTGTGCAGGCGCGCCACCTCGTACTCGTCCTTGTAGGCCATGAGCTTGAACAGGCTCTTGGCCACGGCCTCGCTCAGGCTGGACTTGCCCAGCGCGCTTTCGGCCTGCTGCACCTGTGCCACGAAACTGCGGTAGGTGTCGGCGTAAGCCGCGTCCTGGTAGCCGGTGAGGAACTCGGCGCGGCGCGCCACGATGCTCTCCAGGGTCTCGCGTTTTTGCAGCGTGATCACCTGGGCCGGCGTCAGCAGGGCTTGCACCCGCGCCCAGTCGTGCGCGGCCTGGCGGCCCCACTCGAAGGCGGTCTTGTTGGCCTCCACCGCCACGCCGTTGAGTTCGATGGCGCGGTAGAGCGAGGCGCGCTCCAGTGGCACCCAGCCCTTTTGCCAGGCGTAGCCCAGGATCATGGGGTTGACGAAGATGGTGTCGCCCATGAGTTTGCTGGCCACGGCGTCGGCGTCGAACAGGCCCAGGTTGGCCGGTTCGCCCACGGCCTGCGCCACGTTGGCCACGCATTGGTCGGCGGGGTTTTCCCAGTTGCCGTTCTTCACGAAGGCGGCGGTGGGCGTGCTGTGGGTGTTGAGCGCCACGCGGGTGCGCCCGGCGCGTATGCGCAGCGTGGTTTCCTTGTTGGCGGCCACGATGGGGTCGCAGCCGATGATGAGGTCGCCGCCGGCCATGCTCACGCGGGTGGTGCGTATGTCGTCCTGGCGGTCGGCAATCAGCACGTGGCTCCAGGTGGCGCCGCCTTTTTGCGCCAGGCCGGCCGCGTCCTGCGTGACGATGCCCTTGCCTTCCATGTGGGCGGCCATGCCCAGCAGCTGGCCGATGGTGATGACGCCGGTGCCGCC
>CAYUAH010000354.1:0-3326 GCA_964442375.1 uncultured Hydrogenophaga sp.
TCGCCGACCAGGCTGAAGGTGCTGCCGCGCGGCACGCTCAGGCTCACGCCGGCCAGGGCACGCACCGTGCGGCCCTGGGCCTGGAACTGGCGCGTGACGTCGCTCACGCGCAGCATGGGAAGGGAGCTTGTCAACATCAGGCGGCCTCCGCCACGGCGGGCATCTCGATCATGGGGGATTTCATGGGGGACCAACAGGCCAGCGCCACACCCCGGTGCTCGGCCAGCGCGGGCCGCTGCTGGCGGCAGGTGTCGGTGGCACGTTCGCAGCGCGGGTGGAAGGCGCAGCCCTGGGGCCGGGCCGACAGGCGTGGCATGGCGCCGTCGATCTGCTGCAGGCGCGCGGGCGTGTGGTCCAGCGGCGGGATGGAGCGCATCAGGCCGTGGGTATAGGGGTGGGCCGGGCGGCCCACCACGTCTTGCACGCGCCCGATCTCGGCGATGCGCCCGGCGTACATCACGGCCACGCGGTCGGCGTTTTCGGAGATCACGCCCATGTCGTGCGTGACCAGCAGCACCGCCGTGCCGCGCTCCTGGCACAGGCGGCGCAGCAGCTCCAGCACCTGGGCCTGCACCGACACGTCCAGCGCGGTGGTGGGCTCGTCGGCCACCACCAGGTCGGGTTCGGCGCACAAGGCCAGGGCGATGACGATGCGCTGGCGCATGCCGCCCGAGAACTGGTGCGGGTAGGCGTCCACCCGCTCGGCAGGTGACGGGATGCCCACGCGGCGCAGCCAGTCGATCGCGCGCTCGCGCGCCTCGGCGGCCGTCATGGGCAGGTGGGTGCACAGCGTCTCGACCAGCTGGTCGCCCACCGTGAGCAAGGGATTGAGGCTGAGCAGCGGGTCTTGGAAAACGGCGGCAATGCGCTTGCCACGCAGCTCGCGCATGCGGGCCGGCGGCAACGCCTCGATGGCCTGGCCGTCGAAAACGATCTGGCCGGCGGCCACGTGGGCCGGGGCGTCGAGCAGGCCCAGCACGGCCATGCCGGTGAGCGACTTGCCAGCGCCCGACTCGCCGACGAAGCCCAGGATCTCGCCGCGCGCGATGTCGAAGCTGACGTCGTCGAGCGCGACCAGCGGGCCTTGGCGCGTGGGAATCTCCACCCGGAGGTGGCGCACCGACAGCAGAGGGGAAGAGGAAGCCATGTGTGTGTCCTTCATCTCATTTCAGCCGGGGGTTGAGCACGTCGCGCAGCCAGTCGCCAAACAGGTTCACGCCCAGCACCAGGCCCACCAGCAGCAGGCCGGGCATGAGGGTGATCCACCACTCGCCCGAGAACAGCACCTCGTTGCCGATGCGGATCAGCGTGCCCAACGAGGGCGAGCTGGCCGGCACGCCCAGGCCCAGAAAGCTCAGCGTGGCCTCGGTGAGGATGGCCAGGCCAATGGACAGGGTGGCGATGACCAGCACCGGGCTCAGCACATTGGGCAAGACGTGGCGCCACAGGATGAGGCCCCGGCCCATGCCGATCAGGCGCGCGGCGTTGACGTAGTCCTTGTCCTTCTCGACCAGGGTCAGGCCACGCACGGTGCGCGCGTACTGCACCCAGTTGGCCAGGGCAATGGCCATGACCACGATGGGCAGCGACAGGCGTTCGTGGACGGCGCTGGGCAGCACGGTGCGCGACAGGCCGTCGATCAGCAGCGCCACCAGGATGGCCGGAAAGCTCAGCTGCACGTCGGCCGCGCGCATGATGAGGGCATCGAGCCGCCCACCGCTGTAGCCGGCCAGCAGGCCCAGCGCCACGCCCAGGGCCATGGCCACGGCGGTGGAAGCCAGGCCGACCAGCAGCGAGATGCGCAGGCCATACAACATGACGGAGACCAGGTCGCGGCCCTGGCCGTCGGTGCCCAGCAGGTAGCGCCACTGGCCGCCCTCCAGCCAGACCGGGGGCAGGCGCGCGTCCAGCAGGTCCAGCGCGGCCGGGTCGAACGGGTTTTGAGGGGCGATCCAAGGCGCGGCCAGCGCCATCACCGCGTAGACCAGCAGCAGCGCGGCGGCCACCATGGCCTCGGGCGAGCGGCGCAGTTGCCAGAGCAGTTCGGAATCGCGCGCATGGCGCCATCCCATCACAAGGGTGTTCATGGTGATGCCTCTTTCAGCGCGTGGTGCGAAGGCGGGGATCGACCGCGAAATACAGCAGGTCGACCACGGTGTTGATGAGAACGAAAAGCAGCGCGATCAGCAAGAGGTAGGCCGCGATGACGGGCACGTCGCTGAAGGTGATGGCCTGGATGATCAGCAAGCCCAGGCCCGGCCACTGGAACACCGTCTCGGTGATGATGGAGAAGGCGATCATGGCGCCGATCTGCAGGCCGGCCACGGTGATGATGGGAATGAGCGTGTTGCGCAGCGCGTGCTTGAAGTGGATGGAGCGCTCGCGCAGGCCACGGGCGCGCGCGAACTTGATGTACTCGCTGCGCATGACCTCCATCATCTGCGTGCGCGTCAGGCGCATGAACAGCGTGAGCTGGAACAGCGCCAGCGTGACCGCCGGCATCAGCAGCGAGGCCCAGCCGCTGGCGCTCAGCAGGCCCGTGCTCCAGCCGCCCACGCGCACCAGCTCGCCGCGCCCGAAGGCGGGCAGCCAGCCCAGGCCGACCGAGAACACCAGGATGAGCAGGATGCCGACCACGAAGGACGGCACGGAAATGCCCACCAGCGAAGCCACCTGCAGCGTGCGCGCCCCGGCCGAACGCGGCCGTATGCCGCTGTACACGCCCATGGGGATGCCCACGGCCAGCGCCAGAACGGCCGCCAGGCCGGCCAGCTCCAGTGTGGCCGGCAGGCGTGCCGCGATGACCTGGGCCACCGGCTCCAGGTTGCGGTAGGACACGCCGAACTCGCCCTGCACCGCTCGCCCCACAAAGCGCAGGTACTGCAGCGGCAGCGGCTGGTCCAGGCCCAGGCTTTCGCGCAGGGCGGCCTTTTCCTCGGCAGTGGCGTTTTCACCGGCCAGGTTGTTGACCGGGTCGCCGATGAAGTTGAACAGGCCGAAGGCCAGCAGCGAGACGGTGGCCAGCACCAGCAGGCCGTTGGCCAGCCGGGCGGAGATGAAGCGGATCATTTGGCCGCCGCGCGCACCAGCCACAGGCGCATCTGGTTGTCCGGCCCCTGCGAGAGTTGAACACCCTTGCGCGCGGCCCAGGTGATGGGCTGCTGGTGCAGCGGCACGTGCGAGACGTCCTCGCGCTCCAGCGCCACCGCGTCCTCGATCAGCTTGTTGCGCTTGGTGGTGTCGATCTCGGCGGCGATCTGCGGCAGGTAGGCGTCGAACTTGGGGTTGCTGTAGCGCCCGGCGTTCAGCGAGCCCTCGCGCTGGGT
>CAYUAH010000355.1:0-3319 GCA_964442375.1 uncultured Hydrogenophaga sp.
AGCGATGAGATCAGCAGCGGTTGCTGCATCATTTGGCCCAACATGGACAACTCCTGAAAAAAGGTGGGCCGGCGCGGAAGTGCTTCCCGTCCGGCCCTGGAGCGGCGCGCTGGCGGCGCCGCGTGATGAAGAAGACTTATTCGGGTTTGAAGCCTATGGCTTGCAGTGTGGCCGCCTGTTTGTCCGAGGCTGCGCGCAGGCTGGCCAGCATTTGCTCGGGCGTGGCACCCGAACCGGTGGCCATGCCGATGTGGGCCAGGTTTTCGCGCAGCTTCGGGTCTTTGAGCGCCTGCAGCGCGGCGTTGCGCATCTTGGTCTGGATGGCGTCGGGCATGTCGGGCGTGGTCCACAAACCGATCCAGACAATCTCGGTCAAGTCGTTGTGACCCAATTCGGCAAAGGTGGGCACATCGGGAAGCAGGCTCAACCGCTCGGGCGCGGTGGTCGCCAAGGCCTTGAGCTTGCCGCCTTTGACATGAGGCGCCACGTTGCCGCCACCGTCGAACACGGCCTGAACGGCGTTGCCCATGAGGTCTTGCAGTGCCGGTGGCGAACCACGGTAGCCGATGTGAACCATGTCCAGGCCGGCGATCTTGTTGAGCTCCAGCCCCAGCGTGTGTGACACCGTGCCCGGGCTGTAGGAGCCGAAGCTGACCTTGCCCTTGTTGGCCTTCACGTAGGCGATGAAACTGTTGAGATCGGTGGCACCGGTCTGCTGGTTGGTGGCCAGCACCAGGCCGCCGCGCCCGATTTCCGCCAAGGGGCGCAGCACCTTGAGCGAGTCGAACGGCACCTTGACCACGTGGGGAATCTCCGACACCACACCGCTGAGGTTCACCATGAAGGTGTAGCCGTCGCGAGGCGATTTGAGCAATTCCTGCGTGCCCAGCAAGCCGGCCGCGCCGGGCTTGTTTTCCACCACGATGGGCTGACCCAGCAGCGCCGTCAGGCGTTCGCCCAGCATGCGTGCCGACAGGTCCACCGCACCGCCGGCCGGTCCACCCACCACCAGGCGAACGGGCTTGTCGGGCCAGGTCTGGGCGAGTGCCGCCGGCGCAGCACCCACCAGCGTGGCGAGCAGGGCCGCGCCAGCGATGGCACGGCGTGTGAGCATTGTTTTCATGGTGTGTCTCCTCTTGTTTTCAGGGGCGGTTGCCTGTGTCAGACGCTGAAGCTGGACACGTCGATGGGCGTGATGCCCTGCTGCTTGCAGTGGTTCACGTAGCGTTCCATCATGGTCTTCCAGTTTTCGATGGCCAGCACCGCGCCTTCGGGTGTCACGATGTTCCAGTCGCCCTGCACGATGTTGAGCGTGATGACCTCGTCGTCGCCGACGTTCACGGGGGTGTGGCGCGAGGCAGCGGTCTCGAACACGAAGCTGCCGGGCGTGCCGATCCAGTCGTGCTCCAGGTATTTCCACTGGCCGGCAATGGTCCACACCATCACGGTGCCCGCATGGTGGTGCATGGGCAGCTCCATGCGACCGGGGATCTTCAGCAGCGTCACCCATTCGCCGCGGATCGGATCCACCTTGATCAGCTTGAGCAGGATCTCGTTGCTGTAAGGCGTGAACGGGATCCAGGGCATGGATTCGACGTCGATCAGGGCGGTGTCAATGGTCTCAAAAAACATGGAAGAGCCTTTCTGGGCAAGGGGGGTTGAAACGAGGGGGCGGGCGTTGCGGCGGGCGGCTTCTTCCTTGGCCACAGTGGCAAAGAAGTCTTGCAGCCGCTCAACCACCCAGGCGGGTTGTTCTTCGGGGATCCAGTGGCCACAGCCTTCGGCCACGCCACCGCGCACGTCATCGGCCATGTGCTGCCAGGAGTCCATGGCGAACAGGCCACGGCCCACGTTGGCGGCACCGCCGCCGTACACGAGGATGGGCATCTGCAACTTGCCCTGCTTGAGGAACGCCATGTTGTCCTTGGCGTCCTGCGACATGGCGCGGTAGTAGTTGAAGCCAGCGCGCATGGCACCGGGCTGGGTGTAGGTGCGCAGGTACTCGCGTTGTGCTTCCTCTGCCACGGCATCCGGGCGCGCGCCACCCTTGCGGAACATGTAGCGCAGGTAGAGGTCCTCACGGCCAGCCACCAGGGCTTCGGGCAAGTCGGCCTCGCCATGAAAACCGAAGTGCCAGCGGCCCAGCGCGGTGAGGATGGTGCCATCGCCCGGCACCGGCGCATCAAAGATGGCCATGCCACGCACGGCGTCGCGGTGCTGGGCGGCCAGGGCATAGGCCACGGGGCCGCCCCAGTCGTGGGCGGCGACGAAGAACTGCCTCTCCCCCAGCACGTCGTGCATTAGGCGCCAGATGTCCTGGGCCACGGTCTTGGTGTCATAGCCGCCGGCGGGGCGAGACGAATCACCGAGGCCGCGCATGTCCACCGCGATCACGCGGTGATTGAGCATCATGCCGGGCAGCACGTCGCGCCACATGTACCAGGTCTGGGGCCAGCCGTGCAGGAAGACGATGGCCGGGCCTTCGCCGCCGGTGACGTAGTGCAGGCGCACATCGCCGAGGTCGGCGTATTCGTGGTGCAGGCCGAGTTGGAGGGGGCGGTCCATGGTGGGCTCCTCAGAACGGGCGGTCGCCCATGATGGTGGCGCGGTTCATGCGGCGGTTGCAGGGCGGGTAGTCCATCACCGCGTAGTGCTGCGTGCAGCGGTTGTCCCAGATGGCAATGGAGCCCGGGGTCCAGCGCCAGCGCATCTGGTATTCGGGAATGAAGGACTGGGCGACGAGGTACTCCAGCAGGTTGGACATGCCGGGGTGGAAGTCCTGCCCGAAGCGCACGTTCTTGGCGGTGTGGAAGTTGGTGAAGTGGGTGATGAAGCCGCCGGTCATCAGGCTCTTCTTGCCGGTTTCGGGATGGGTGCGCACGACCGGGTGCTCGGGGTCGGGAAACCGGGCCTTCATCGCCAGCCGCTCCTCCGCCGGCTTGGCCGCCATGAAGGAAGCCTCCATGCTGTGGCGAGCACGCAGGTCGGCAATGGTTTCCTTCACATGGTCGGGCAGCCGGTCGTAAGCCAACTCCATGTTGGCCCACATGGTGTCGCCGCCCACAGGCGGGCATTCCAGGCAGCGCAGCACCGCGCCCATGGGCGGGTTTTCGCGCCAGGTGGCGTCGTGGTGCCAACTGTTCTCGTAGCGCTCGGGCGGGCTGTCGGGCGTCTTCCAAATCTGGATGATGCCGGGCTCGCCGCTGGTGCTGGGGGCCAGCGGGTGGTCCTCCAGGTCGCCAAAGATGCGGGCGAAAGCTGCATGCTCCGCGTTGGTCATGTCCTGGTCGCGGGCGAACAGCACCTTGTGCTTGAGCAG
>CAYUAH010000356.1:0-3315 GCA_964442375.1 uncultured Hydrogenophaga sp.
TTTGGCTACAGCGTGTGGCTGCGCCCGCAAGACTTCTGGCTGGGCAAGGGCGTGGCCGCCAGCGGCCCGCTGGCCACCCGCATGGGCCTGGCCGGCGTGCCGGTGGCCGCCGAGGTGATTGCCCTGCACACCGTCTTCGAATTGCTGCGCGGCGTGCACAAGGCCGGCAACGGTGCCCGCCTGCACCTGTGCCGCCTCAGCAGCGCCGCCGGCCTGGAACTGGTGCGCCAGGCCAAGGCCGAAGGCCTGCCCGTCACCTGCGACGTCAGCGTGCACAACCTGCACCTGAGCGATGTGGACATCGGCTACTTCGACAGCCGCGCCCGTGTCACCCCGCCGGTGCGCCAGCAGCGCGACCGCGCCGCCCTGCGCGCCGGCCTGGCCGATGGCTGCATCGATGCCCTGGTGTCCGACCACAACCCGGTGGACGCCGATGCCAAGGTGCTGCCCTTTGCCGAGGCCGAGGCCGGCGCCACCGCCATCGAACTGCTGCTGGGCCTGGCCCTCAAGTGGGCCGAGCAGGACGGCATTCCGCTGGCCCAGGCGCTGGGCACCCTGACCCACCGCCCGGCCGGCGTGCTGGGCAACAGCCTGGGCACCTTGCAGGCCAGCGTGGGCCGCATCGCCGTGGGCGGTGTGGCCGACCTGTGCATCTTCCATCCGGGCGAACACTGGACGGTGGGTGCCGACACACTGCGCAGCCAGGGCAAACACACGCCGTTTGGGGGCCACGAACTGCCGGCACGTGTGCGGGCCACGCTGGTGGGCGGGCAGGTGGCCTTTGATCGCGGCACGGCCCACGCGTGATGGGTGGCTTGCGTGCGGTCTGGTCTTTTGTCCAGGGCCTGGGGCATGTGCTGGGTGGGCTGTGGACCATCCACCGGGTGTTTCCGCATCTGAGCCCGACCGAGCGCACTGAGCGTGTGCGCCAATGGTCGCGGCAGATGCTGGCCATCCTTCGGGTGGATTTGCACGTGCTGGGCGAGCCGCCCGCGCACGGGCCGCTGCTGGTGGTGTGCAACCACATCTCGTGGCTGGACATCCTGGTGCTCAACGCCGCCCAGCCCACGCGTTTTGTGTCCAAGGCCGACGTGCGTGGCTGGCCGGTGCTGGGCGCGCTGATCACCGGCGCAGGCACGCTCTACATCGAACGCGAAAGCCGGCGCGCCGCCATGCGCGTGGTGCACCAGATGGCCGACGCGCTGCGTGCGGGCGACATGCTCAGTGTGTTCCCCGAGGGCACGACCGGCGACGGCCGCGAGCTGCTGCCTTTCCACGCCAACCTGCTGCAGGCCGCCATCGCCGTCAACGTGCCGGTGCTGCCGGTGGCGCTGCGTTTTGTCGATCGCGACAGCGGCCAGCCCAGCGATGCGCCCACCTACATCGGCGACACCACGCTGATCGCCTCGATCTGGCGCACGCTCAAGGCCGGCAACGTGTGCGCCGAACTGCGCTACGGCTTGCCCCAGCGTTCAGGCGGCATGGACCGCCGCACCTGGGCCCAGGTGCTGCGGCGGGACATAGGCGCGATGTTGAACTGAGGGGCGCGGCTCAGGCAGTCCCGAGGCAGGGATGGGCCGCGATCCACGGCGCCAGCCATTGGGCCTGCCAGTCGCGGCGGGCGGCGTGTTCGTCCTGGCCCACGTGGCGGCTGCCTTGCGGGCGTTCGCCCGGGAAGGGCAGGGCGCCTTCGGGCCGGAAGCAGCGGTCGTGCACCAGAACCGACTGGCTGACCATGGGCCACACCTGGTCGCGCAGAAACCACTGGTCGATGTTGGGGGTTTCGGCGGCCTTGCTGCGGTAGCCGCGCAGCAGGGGGCTCAGGTCGGGCAGCACGCCGGCCACGCCGCCCCACATGCCGGCCAGCATCAGGTCGGTGTGGCTCCACCAGTCGCGCATGACGTGGAAGTGGCGGTCGCTGTCCAGCCAGTGCTGCACGGCCAGGGCCTCGCGGGTGCTGATGACCGAATCCACGTCGCGCACCAGAAAGCGGCCCACCGTGGGGTCGTTGGCGGCGGCAAAACGCCAGCAGAGTTTTTCGCGCAGCGGCTGGCCGGCCGGGTGTGGCACCACCTCGGCGCCCAGGCCCTGGATGAGCTGAACGAAGTCGGCCGGCACGCTGGGGTCCACATGGAACTGCGGCACCCAGCCGGGGTAGACGTCGGGCGCCAGCAGCACGTTGCGCAGCGCGCCGCGCAGGTAGGTCGCACCATCGCCCCACAACGAGAAACTGATCACATGGCGCTTGCCCGCCTGTTGTGCCAGCTCGCGGGGATGGGCTGAGGGTGGTCGCCACGGGGTCGCGGTGGCCGTGGTGGACCGGTGTTTGAGCTGCAGTGCCCGTGTGCCGGCGCGGCTGGCTTCATCGTCGCGCCCGAGCAGGTGTTGGCAGATGCACAGGCCGTCGAGGGCCACGTAGTGGTTGGGGTCGCGTTGCAGCACCTGTTCGAGCAGCCCGACCGCTTCGGCGTAGCGCCCGAGGCGGTTGTAGGTCACACCCAGGTTCAGCGCCACCTCCTGGTGCGCCGGGTGCAGCGTGTGCGCCTGCTGCAGTATCTGGGCTGCTGACGCGGGGTCGCCCATCAGGAACAGGTAGTACGCCGCCTGCAGTGACAGGCGCGGCTCCTTGGTGGTTTGCTGGTTGAGCGCGGCCAATGTGGCCTGCACCGCTGCCACCTGCTGGCCGGCGGCCCAGGCTTCGCAGGCCTGGGCACTCCAGCCCGAGGGCACGGTGATGACGGTGTTTGTTGTTGTGGCCATGTTGGCTTCCTCCCCTGCGTGTGCACGCCCCAGTATGGGCGCGCCGATTGTCGCAGCCTCAGCCCTTGGCGCGCGACATCATCAGCTCGGTGCTGGTCTTGCGGTCGGCATTGACGCGCTGCACGTGGGGACGTTCACCCATTTTGCGGAGGTAGTCGCGCACCGGCAGCTCGGCCAGGTAGTCGCGGCCGTAGATGATCTTGGTGGCGCCGCTGATGATGGGCAGGTGGACGATGGCGGCGCAGTCGGCCAGCGTGAATCGGTCGCCGGCCGCATAGGGCGCGAACCTGGCCAGCTTGGCAAAGGCAGCGATGTTCTTTTCCAGCTGCTTGCCCACCTTCTCCTTGGTGCCGTCGCTGACCTTGCCACCGAAGAAGGCCTCGCCGTAGAGGTTGCGTGCGACCAGCTCCAGGTGCAATTCGAGGAAGGTGATGAGCTCGCGCACCTTGGCGGCGCCAAAGGCATCGGCCGGCACCAGGGCTGGCTGCGGGTGGGCGGCTTCGATGTAGTCGAGGATGACCTGCGACTCGCACAGCGTGCCGTGTTCGGTCTTGA
>CAYUAH010000357.1:0-3313 GCA_964442375.1 uncultured Hydrogenophaga sp.
CCGAATCGCGCGTCATGCTCGAAGGCGTGATCCGCATGGCCGACATGACGGCCGGCGACGTGATGGTGGCGGCGCCACGCATGGACGTGCTGGACATCAACGCCGCTTTCGATGACCTGCTGCACGTGGTCATCGACACCGCACACTCCCGTTTCCCGGTGTTTGATGGCGAGCGCGAAAACATCATCGGCATCCTGCTCGCCAAGGACCTGCTCAAGCTGCAGCGCGCGCCCGAGCTCAACCTGCGTGCCCTGCTGCGCCCTGCCACCTTCGTGCCCGAAACCAAGGGCCTCAACGACCTGCTGCGCGAGTTCCGGGGCAACCGCAACCACCTGGCCATCGTCATCGACGAGTTCGGCCGTGTGGCCGGCCTCATCACCATCGAGGACGTGCTGGAAGAAATCGTCGGCGAGATCGAGGACGAATTCGACCTCGTCGAGGACGACGGCGACATCTTTGCCCTGGCCGATCGCAGTTGGCGCGTCAGTGGCGACACCTCCGTCGAGCGCATCAACGAGTCCTTCGGCCTGCAACTGCCCGACGAGGACTTCGACACCATAGGCGGCATGATCGCCCACGCCATGGGCCACGTGCCCAAGCGCGGCGAGGTGCACGTCATGGCCGGCCTGCGCTTCGTGGTCATGCACACCAAGGGCGGTGCCGTGAAGTGGTTCAAGGTCGTCACCGAGACGGCCGAGAGCTGATGCGCGCGCGCGCGCCGCGCCCGGTGTTCTGGTGGGCGCTGTGCGTGCTGGCCGGGCTGGCGCAGGCCGCCGCACTGGCCTGGCCCTGGGGCCCGCTGGACCACCTGGGTCTGCGCACCGGCCAACCGGTGGGTTGGTTGCAGGTGCTGGGCCTGGGTGCGCTGTTGATCGCGCTGCGCAGCGCCCCCACGGGCCGAGCCGCTTTTGGGCGTGCCTGGCTGGGCGCCACCGCGTGGCTCTGCGGCACCTTCTGGTGGCTGTTCATTTCCATGCACACCTACGGCGGTCTGGCCGCACCGCTGGCCGCGCTGGCCGTGCTGGCGCTGGCCGCTGCATTGGCGCTGTACTACGCGCTGGCCGGTGGCCTGTGGTGGGGTTGGCGCCACAGCGGCGCGCTGGCGCAGGCCCTGGCCTTTGCTGCGCTGTGGACACTGGCCGAGCTCGCGCGTGGCGTGCTGTTCACCGGTTTCCCCTGGGGTGCAGGCGGTTACGCCCACGTGGACACGCTGGCCGCGCTGGCGCCCTGGGTCGGCGTGTACGGCATGGGGGCGCTGGCAGCGGCTCTGGCGGTGCTGCTGGCCAGCGGCCGCTGGTCCTGGTGGTTGCTGGTCGGCGTGCTGGTCTGGGGCGGCATGCCGCAGTCGCCGCGCGACTGGGGCACGCCCGCAGGCACGCTGCAGGTGCGGCTGCTGCAAGGCAACATTGCGCAGGACCAGAAGTTCGCGGGCGACAGCGGCGTGCCCGAGGCCCTGGCCTGGTACGGCGACGAAATCCGCCGCGCACTGGCCGACACCACGCCGCGCCTGGTGGTGGCGCCCGAGACCGCCGTGCCCGTGCTGCCGCAGCAATTGCCCGAAGGCTACTGGCACAAGCTCTGGGTGTCGGGCGCGGCCGGCTCATCGGCCGCGCTGGTGGGCGTGCCACTGGGCAATTTCGAGGCGGGCTACACCAATTCGGCCTGGGGATGGACGCCCGCGCGTGCGGCTTCGGCCCCGTCGAACCCCGAAGCCCTGTACCGCTACGACAAACACCACCTCGTGCCTTTTGGCGAATTCATTCCGCCGCTGTTCCGCTGGTTCGTGGACCTCATGAACATCCCGCTGGGCGACTTCAGCCGGGGCGGGCTGGCTCAGCCCACGCTGGACTGGGCCGGCCAGCGCCTGGCGCCCAACATCTGCTACGAGGACTTGTTCGGCGAAGAACTGGCCGCCGGTTTCGCCGATCCGGCGCGCGCGCCCACCGTGCTGGTCAACCTCAGCAACATCGCCTGGTTCGGCGACAGCATTGCGATTGACCAGCACCTGCACATCTCGCGCCTGCGTGCGCTGGAGCTGGCGCGGCCCATGCTGCGCGCCACCAACACCGGTGCCACAGCGGTGATTGACCACCAGGGCCGCGTCACCCACCAACTCACGCACCTGACGCGTGCCACGCTGGACGCCGAGGTGGCGGGGCGCGAGGGCCTCACGCCCTTTGCGCGCTGGGCCTCGCGTTGGGGCTTGTGGCCGGTGTTGTGTTTCGCCTTGGCGCTGCCGTTGCTGTTGTGGCGTCGGCGCGGGCGGGGGCCCAGGCACGGCCGGTAAAATCATTCGGTTTGCGCGGCCTGGCCGCGCTTGTCGGTTTCTGGCCCCCGTTTGGCTCACCCCCATGCTGACCTTCCAACAAATCATCCTCAAACTGCAGGCCTACTGGGACGCCCAGGGCTGCGCGCTGCTGCAACCCTACGACATGGAAGTGGGCGCCGGCACCAGCCACACCGCCACCTTCCTGCGCGCGCTCGGCCCCGAGCCCTGGAAGGCCGCCTACGTGCAGCCCAGCCGCCGCCCCAAGGACGGCCGCTATGGCGAGAACCCCAACCGTGGGCAGCACTACTACCAATACCAGGTGGTGCTCAAGCCCGCGCCGGCCAACATCCTGGAGCTCTACCTGGGCTCGCTGGAGGCGCTGGGCTTTGACCTGAAGAAGAACGACATCCGTTTCGTGGAAGACGACTGGGAAAACCCCACGCTGGGCGCCTGGGGCCTGGGCTGGGAGGTCTGGCTCAACGGCATGGAAGTGACGCAGTTCACCTATTTCCAGCAGGTCGGCGGCATCGACTGCAAGCCTGTCACTGGCGAAATCACCTACGGCCTGGAGCGCCTGGCCATGTACCTGCAGGGCGTGGACAACATGTTCGATCTGGTCTGGACCGACGGCGTGACGTACGGCGACGTGTTCCATCAGAACGAGGTCGAGCAATCCACCTACAACTTCGAGCACAGCGACGCCGACTTCCTGTTCACCGCCTTTGGTGCCCACGAGAAGCAGGCCAAGCACCTGATGGAGCAGCAGCTTGCACTGCCGGCGTATGAGCAGGTGCTCAAGTGCGCGCACAGCTTCAACCTGCTGGACGCACGTGGCGCCATCAGCGTGACCGAACGCGCCGCCTACATCGGCCGCATCCGCAACCTCGCGCGTGCCGTGGCGCAGAGCTATTACGAGAGCCGCGAGCGCCTGGGCTTCCCCATGGCGCCGCGCGAGTGGGTCGAGTCGATGACGAAGAAGGCCGCCTGAGAGAGAACAACAACCATGACGACCGAAAACCTTCTCGTTGAACTGTTTGTCGAAGA
>CAYUAH010000358.1:0-3285 GCA_964442375.1 uncultured Hydrogenophaga sp.
TGTCGATCTGCACCGCCCCGCCACGCACCATGCCGGCCAGCAACGCGCGCACCGCGCGCGATTTGTTTTTCAGCACGGTCTGGAAATGGGTTTCCAGCCGGTGGTTCTTGCTCAGCAGATCGTTGAGGTCGCGGTAGAGAAAGCGGTACTGCCAGATGCGTTCGAACAGGCTGTGCATGAAGAACCAGGCGTCTTCCACATTGCGCACGTCGTCAGCGGCGTTGAGCAACTCGTTCAGCGCCTTTTCATAGCGGTCGAACAGCGAGTTGATCAGCTCGTCCTTGGCCGGGTAGTGGTAGTAGAGGTTGCCGGGGCTGATGCCGAGCTCGGAGGAGATCAGGGTGGTGGAGACGTTGGGTTCACCAAAGCGGTTGAACAGGTCCAGCGTCACCTCCAGGATGCGTTCTGCGGTGCGGCGCGGGGCTTTTTTGACCATCGTTTGTTCAGGCCAGCGCGCCGCGCTGGTTCAGGGTGTGCTGCAGTTCGTCCACTGTGTGCTGCAGCCGGGCCAGCGCCTGGCCCAGGCGGTTGCCTTCGGGCGCCGCCACCAGCAGGTGGCGCTGGTGGTCGTCGAGCACGTCGTCACGCAATGTGATGCCGTGGCGGGCCAGTTGGGGGCGCAGGGTGGCGCGGCGGCGGCGCAGCCAGTGCAGGGTTTGCTGATAGACGTGTTCGGCCATGTCCTGGCGCTGGTGGTAGCTGAAGGTGTTGGCAAAAAACAGCGCGGCGTCCTCGGCGTCGGGTTCGATCAACAGGATGTCGGTGTCGGGGTAGAGCCGCTCATAGTGTTTGAAGCCCAGCGCCATGCGCGAATGGATGAGCGAGCGGAAGGTCTGGCTCATCACCGCCGGCAGGCCGCCTTCCACCAGCGAGGGAATGCGCGGCTGCAGGCGCCGGCTGCTGGCCGTGGCATCAAAAGGCACCAGCGGGTTCAGGCAGATCAGCAGGTCCACGCCTTCGTCGAGCGCGACGGTGGCGTGCACGGTTTTCTTGAGCGCGCCATCCACATAGTGCTCGCCATCGATGTCCACCGGCGGGAACAGGCCGGGCAAGGCGGCGCTGGCCTGTACCGCGCGCGAGATGGGCACGTGGTCCCAGCCGGGGCGACCAAAAGGTGTGGCCTGGCCGCTGTTGAGGTGGGTGGCCACCAGGGTCAGGCGGGCGCGCAGCGCACGGAAATCGTTGGTGCGGCCTTGCCGCTCGAACAGGCGCTGCAGCTGCTGGTGCACAGCGTCGTTGTCCAACAGGCCGGTGGGCAGGGCCGGGCCCAGGCGTTCCAGGGCACGGCTCAGCGGCCTGCGCGCCAACACGTCCCAGGCCGCATCCAAGAGCAGGCCCGGCAGCGACAAGGCCCGGCGCGCAATTTCGGCATAGGCGGGACGCATGAGGTCGCTGGGGTCGAAGCCCTGGGCGTCTTCGCCCTGGCCTTCGATGAAGGCGGCGCACAAGGCGCGCGGCGCAATGCCGTTGGCCAGCGCCGCTGCCACAAAACCGCCGGCCGACACGCCCACGTAGTGGTCGCAACTGTTGAGATCCAGACCGTCGAGCGCATCTGCCAGCGCACACAGGGCGCCGATCTCGTAAGTGGCCCCCAGCGGGCCGCCGCCGGCCAGCGCCAGCGCCACGCGGGGCCGCTGAGGAGGTCGTGCGCGGGGGCGGCGGTGCGCGGTCGGTGCGGGACGGCTCATGGGGTCAAGTGTAGATGGCGGATGGGGTTCGGCTTGCTGCATTGCAACAAGTGAAACGGACGCAAAAAAGGGGCGTTCAACGCCCCTTGTGTTTCACCGTGCATGCGACCGCTCAGGCGGCGGCGTCCGCTGCAGGTGCCACTGCCGGCGCGGCGCTCTTGCGGGCGGCGGCCTTGCGCGCGGGGGCTTTGGCAGCAGGTTTCGCAGCGGGCTTGGCTGCGGCTTTTGCCGCAGGTTTGGCGACCGCCTTTTTGGCCGTTGCGGCGGACTGGGTGGCGGCCTTGCGCGCAGGCTTCGCGGCCGCTTTTGCAGGGGCCTTGCCCTTGCCGCTGAGTTGCTGCACGTGGCTGTTGAGCTCATCGATGCGGGCGATCAACGCGTCCACGTCCTTGGCCGAGGGCACGCCCAGTTTGTTCAAGGCCTTGGCCACGCGCTCTTCAAAAATGTTCTCCAGCTTGTCCCACTGGCCGGCGGCCTTGGTGGAAATGCCGTTGGCCATGTCGCTCATGCGGCTGGTGGCCTCGTTGATGCGCTCTTCGGCCACCGACTGCGTCTTGCGCTGGATGCTCAGGCCTTCCTTCACCAGGGTGTCGAAGACTTTGCCGCCTTCTTCCTGGGCCTTGGAGAAAGCGCCCAGGCCGGCCAGCCAGATCTGCTGGGCAGAGTCCTTGATGGCTCCGGCCAGGGGGCCACGTGTGCTGTCGGTGGTGCCTTTTTTCTGGGCGCTGATTTTCTGCAGTTTCTTGACCATGAACGGACTCCGTTGGGGTTGGGGAGGTGGGGCCTGGCACGTGCCAGACCATTGACAGCCGGACTGTACGAAGCTGGCACCGGTTTGTGTAGGGGCGTGCGACTAAAACGGCTGGGGTCGGGTCTCCAATTGCGGCTGGGGTTTTTGCCTAAGCCAGCGTGGCGGCGCGCGGTTGACAATGCCAGCTTCACTGGAGGTTTTTCATGCATTACTTCGTCACCGGTGCCACCGGTTTCATTGGCAAGCGCCTGGTCAAGAAACTGCTGGAGCGCAAGGGCAGCACGGTGTCCTTCCTGATCCGCAAGGAAAGCCTGGGCAAGGTGGCCGAGTTGCGCAGCCACTGGGGCGTGAGCGCGGCGCGTGCGGTGCCGGTGGTGGGTGACCTGACCGCGCGCAAGCTGGGCGTGTCGGCCGAGGACATCAAGAAGCTCAAGGGCCAGGTGGACCACTTCTTCCACCTGGCGGCGGTGTACGACCTGGGTGCCGACGAAGACAGCCAGGTGGCTGTCAACGTGGAGGGCACGCGGCACACGGTGGAGCTGGCCCGCGCCATCGATGCCGGGCACTTCCACCATGTGTCGTCGATCGCGGCGGCCGGCCTGTACGAAGGCGTGTTCCGCGAGGACATGTTCGACGAAGCCGAGGGGCTGGATCACCCCTACTTCATGACCAAACACGAGAGCGAAAAAATCGTGCGGCAGGAGTGCAAGGGCGCCTGGACGGTGTACCGCCCAGCCATGGTGGTGGGCGACAGCCAGACCGGCGAGATGGACAAGGTCGATGGCCCGTATTACTTCTTCAAGCTGATCCAGCGCATGCGCCAGATCCTGCCGCCCTGGATGCCCA
>CAYUAH010000359.1:0-3281 GCA_964442375.1 uncultured Hydrogenophaga sp.
ACGCAAGCGGAAGAACGAGGAGATGACCATGAACCCCGACGCATTCAAAGCGCTGCTGCAAGAGATCACCAGCGCCATCGGCAGCCGCCCCGTCGACAAACAGCTGCAGACCTGGCTCAACACCGAACACGGTGCTGGGTCCCCCATGTACCAACGGCTCAAGGCCGCCTGCGAGGTGGGGGTGGCCGAGGGCTGGCTGTGCCAGCGCGAAGGTGGCGGCATCAAATACGGCCGCATCTTCAAGCCCGATGAGAGCTTGCACGGCTTTTCGGTGGACGTGGTGGACATGGACACGGTTGCCGGCCCCCACCACACCCACCCCCTGGGCGAAATCGACCTGATCATGCCCCAGGACGACACCGCCACCTTCGACGGCCACGGCGCCGGCTGGCTGGTGTATCGCCCCGGCACCGCCCACCCGCCGACCGTTGCCCACGGACGCGCGTTGGTGCTTTATTTGCTGCCTGAGGGCCGCATCGAATTCACCCGCTGAGACGCACCACCTGTTTAAATGGACCACACCTTGACCACCACCGCCCCCCTGCTGCCCAACTTCGTCGCCGGCCAATGGGTGCACGGCACCGGCGCCGGCACCCCCTTGTTCGACCCCGTGCTCGGCACCGAACTGGCCCGCGTGGACGCCACCGGACTGGACCTGCCTGAGGCCTTTCGCTTCGCCCGCGAGGTTGGGGGCCAGGCATTGCGCGCCCTCACCTACCGCCAGCGGGCCACATTGCTGGCTCAAATTGCCAAGGTACTGCAAGCCAACCGCGACGATTACGAAGCGATCTCGATGGCCAACAGCGGCACGGTGAAGGGTGACACCTCGGTGGACGTCGACGGCGGCATTTACACCGTGGGTGTGTACGCCAAGCTGGGCGATGGCCTGGGCGACGTGTTCCACCTCACCGAAGGCGACGCCGCGCTCCTGGGCAAAGACCCGCTGTTCCAGTCGCAACACGTGGCTGTGCCCACGCGCGGCGTGGCCCTGTTCATCAACGCCTTCAACTTCCCCAGCTGGGGTTTGTGGGAAAAGGCCGCGCCCGCCCTGCTCTCGGGCGTGCCGGTGATCGTCAAGCCCGCCACCGCCACCGCCTGGCTCACGCAGCGCATGGTGCAGGACGTGGTGAACGCCGGCATCCTGCCCGCTGGCGCGCTGTCCATCATTTGTGGCAGCGCGGGCGGCCTGATGGACCAGTTGCAGGCCTTCGACGTGGTGTCCTTCACCGGCTCGGCCGACACGGCGGCCGTGATCCGCTCGCACCCTGCCGTGGTGCAGCGCTCGGTGCGCGTCAACATCGAGGCGGACAGCGTCAACTCGGCATTGCTCGCCCCCGGCAACGCCAATGCCGAAGCGCTCGATCTGCTGGTGAAGGAAGTGGTGCGTGAGATGACGGTGAAGTCCGGCCAGAAGTGCACCGCCATCCGCCGCATCTTCGTGCCCGAGGCCTTGTTCGACAACGCCGCCAGCGCCATCGCCGCGCGCCTGGCCGGCACCACCGTGGGCAACCCGCGCAACGACAGTGTTCGCATGGGCGCGGTCGTGAGCCGCGCGCAGTTCAAGGCGGTGCAAGAAGGCCTGCAAACGCTCAAGGCCCACACCGAGGTCTTGTTTGACGGCAACACCCTGCCGCTGGTGGACGCCGACCCGGCGATCGCCTGCTGCGTTGGCCCCACCCTGCTGGGCGCGCGCGACCCCGACAACAACCCGCTGGTGCACGACGTGGAGGTGTTCGGCCCGGTGGCCATACTCATGCCCTACCGCGACGAGGCCCACGCCTTGGCGCTGGTGCGCCGGGGCCAGGGTTCGCTGGTGGCCTCGGTGTATGGCACGCAGGCCGACGACCTGGCGCGCTTCGCCCTGGCCCTGGCCGACAGCCACGGGCGTGTGCACGTGATCAGCCCCGACGTGAAAGCCGCACACACCGGCCACGGCAATGTGATGCCACAGTCGCAGCACGGCGGCCCGGGCCGTGCCGGCGGTGGCGAGGAACTCGGCGGCCTGCGCGCCCTGCGCTTCTACCATCAGCGTTGCGCCATCCAGGCCAGCACGGCGGTGCTGGGCGCGGGCGTGGCCCCGGCGGCAGCCCAGGCCTGAACATCACAACAAGAGGAGACAAACATGGACACCCCCACCCCCGACGTGCCCGCACCGGGCAGCGGCTTCAACTTCGCCCAGCACCTGATCGAGTGCAACAGCGGGCGCCTGGGCAAGGCCGCGTTCATCGACGACCACGGCAGCCTCAGCTACGGCGATCTGTTCGAGCGCGTGCGCCGCGTGGCCAACGGCCTGCTCGCCCTGGGCCTGCGCCGCGAGGAACGCGTGCTGCTACTCATGCACGACAACAACGACTGGCCCGTGGCCTTTCTGGGCGCGCTGTACGCCGGTGTGGTGCCGGTGGCCGTCAACACCCTGCTGACCGCCGACGACTACGCCTACATGCTGGAGCATTCGCGCGCGCAGGCCGCACTGGTCTCGGGCGCGCTGCTGCCGGTGCTGACCTCGGCCATGGTCAAGAGCGACCACGAGGTGAAGAAGGTCATCGTCTCGCACCCGGCGGCGCCGCTGCACCCGGCCGAGGTGGAGATGGAGGCCTTCGTCGCGGCCCACACCCCCGCCGCCAAACCCGCGCCCACCTCGCCCGACGACCCCGGCTTCTGGCTCTACTCGTCGGGCTCCACCGGCCGGCCCAAGGGCACGGTGCATTCGCACGGCAACCCCTACTGGACCGGCGAGCTGTACGGCAAGCGGGTGCTGCAGCTCACCGAAAACGACATCTGTTTCTCGGCCGCCAAGCTGTTCTTCGCCTACGGTCTGGGCAACGCGCTGACCTTCCCCATGGCGGTGGGTGCCACCACCGTGTTGATGGCCGAGCGCCCCACGCCCGACGCCACCTTCAAACGCTGGACCGGCGGGATCGGTGGCGTGAAACCCACCGTGTTCTATGGCGCCCCCACCGGTTTTGCCGGCATGTTGGCCCATGCCCAATTGCCGGCGGCCAGCGAGGTGGCGCTGCGCCTGGTGTCCTCCGCCGGCGAGGCCTTGCCGGCCGAGCTGGGTGAACGCTTCAAGCGCCACTTCGGCATCGACATCGTGGACGGCATAGGCTCCACCGAGATGCTGCACATCTTCCTGTCCAACCGGCCCGACCGCGTGCGCTACGGCACCACCGGCTGGCCGGTGCCCGGCTACGAGATCGAGCTGCGCGGCGACGATGGCGGCCCGGTGCCCGACGGTGAGCCGGGCGACCTCTACATCCACGGCCCGTCGGCGGCCATGA
>CAYUAH010000360.1:0-3280 GCA_964442375.1 uncultured Hydrogenophaga sp.
AGGCGTTCGGCCATGCGCCGCCCCACCTCCTCGTGCAGCCAAGGGCTGTCGGGCAGGCGTGAACGAGACGGGTTGGAGGTCATGGGCATCGGCGGGTGGGCAAGGCGCTGGGCAGTATAGTCACCCGCAACGCCCGCTCCGAGGCGCAGGGAGAAACCACCGTGTGGACGGCTTTGCCATCACGTTGTCAGGTGTGCGGCCGCTGGCCAGCGCTGCCGGTCTGCGCGCCCTGCCAGACCCGTTTTGCCACCACCGTGCCCCGCTGCCCCACCTGTGCCCTGCGCACCCCGGCGGGCACATCGAGCTGTGCGCACTGCCTGCGCCACCCGCTGCCGCTGCGGCACTGCTGGGCGGTGGTGGACTACGCCTACCCCTGGCACAGCGTGGTGGCGCACTTCAAGTTCCAACAGCAGCCCGCATGGGCGCACTGCATGGCCGCGCTGGCCTTGCAACACACCGACATCGCGCAGGCCTTGCTGGCCGCCGACCACGTGCTGCCCGTGCCCCTGAGCACCACCCGGCTGGCCGAACGTGGCTACAACCAGGCCTGGGAACTGGTCAAGGCCATGCGGCCGCCCCGCCCGCTGGCGGCCGGTCTGCTGCGGCTGGACGACACTGCCGAACAGATCGGCCAGGGCCGCGCGTCGCGGCAAGGCCAGATGCGCAACGCCTTTGCCGTTGCCCCCGCCCACCAGCCCCTGCTGACAGGCCGGCACCTGCTGGTGGTGGACGACGTGATGACCACCGGCGCCACCCTCAGTGCCGCTGCCGACACCTTGCTGCGCGCCGGCGCGGCCAGTGTCAGCGGCCTGTGTTTCGCGCGCACGCCGGCCGACGGTTGAGGGTCCGCACACAGCGCTGGGTATGATGCGCGCGCCATGTTCCACATCGTCCTCGTGCACCCGGAAATCCCGCCCAACACCGGCAACGTCATACGCCTGTGTGCCAATACCGGGAACACGCTGCACCTGGTGGAGCCGCTGGGTTTTTCCATGGACGACAAGCTGCTCAAGCGCGCCGGGCTGGACTACCACGAGTACGCCGAACTGCGCCGCCACACCAGTTGGCAGGCGCTGCTGGCCACCGAGCAGCCGCCGCTGGGCCGCATGTTCGCCTTCACCACCCGGGGTTCGCACAACGCCTTCGAGGCGCACTTTTTGCCCGGCGACTGGCTGGTGTTCGGCGCCGAGACCCAGGGCCTGCCCGAGGCCGTGCGTGAGATGTTCCCGCTCGCGCAGCGCCTGCGCCTGCCCATGCGGGCCGGCCAGCGCAGCCTCAACCTCTCCAACGCGGTGGCCGTCGCCGCCTTCGAAGCCTGGCGCCAGAACGGCTTTATCGGTAGTACCTGACCAGCATCTCGGCCACACAGGCCGGCTTGTCGCCGCCTTCGCGTTCCACGGTCACGTCCCACAGCGCCTGCACGCCACCGGCGATGGCTTCGGTGTGGCGCAGCCACAAGCGCCCGCGCACCCGGCTGCCGGCGGGCACGGGCGCGGTGAAACGCACCTTGTTCAAGCCGTAGTTCACCCCCATGCGCAGGTCGGCAATGGCGATGCTGGCATCAAAGAACTGCGGCACCAGCGAGAGCGTGAGAAAGCCGTGCGCGATGGTGCCGCCAAACGGCCCGCTGCGGGCACGCTCCTCGTCGAGGTGAATCCACTGGTGGTCGCCGGTGGCATCGGCAAATTGTTGGATGCGCGCTTGCGACACGGTCACCCACTCGCTGACCGCCACCTCCTGCCCGACCAGGGCCAGCAGCGCATCGAGTTGGGCAAAGGTCTTCATTGATCCAGCCATTGGCAAATGCCCTCCCATTGCGCCAGATCTTTTTCCACCCGGCCGGGCGCCACGTCGAACACCGTCAGGCCGCGCGCGGCCAGATGCACGTAGTTCTGGGTGTCACGCAAGTGGCCCAGCACCGGCAGGCCCAGGCTCTGCACGAATTCGGTCAACTTGTCGAAGGCGATGGTGCGGCCATCGACCCGCATGCCCACCACCCCGATGTCGGGTTTGCCGTGTTTGCGCTGCTCCAGCAGTTCGTCGATGAAAGCCCGCGTGGCGTACATGTCGAAAATGCTGGCCTGCAGCGGCACGATGACCTTGTCAGCCAGCTTCACCACGTCCTTGAAACGCCAGCCGTGCAAACCACCCGGCGTGTCCAGCACCACGTGGGTGGTGCCCTTGGGGGGCTTGACGATGAGGTCGGGGCCGGCATCCCAGGTGGCGATGGGGCGCGCGGCTTCGGGCCGCAGGCTCAACCACAGGCGCGACGACTGCTGTCGATCCACATCGCCCAGCATGACCGCGTGCCCTTGCCGGGCCCAGTGGCCCGCAATGTGGGTGGACAGCGTGGACTTGCCCACGCCGCCTTTGGGGTTGGCGACGACAACAACTGGCATGCACATCTCCTCGGTTCGGGTCAGTCCAGAATCTTAGGGCCTGTTCCGCTGCAACTCAGCCCGCGTGAGCAAAAGCGTCCCACACCAGCTTGACGCCGGTGAGGAACATGCCGGCGTAGACCAGCCGGTAGAACAAACCCGGCTGAATGCGTCGCGCCACCTTCACACCCGCCCACACCCCCATGGGTGCAAAGGGCAGCAGCGCCAGCGAGGTGGCCATGTTGCGCATGTCCAGCAGGCCCAACATGCCGTAAGGCACCCACTTGCTGAGGTTGATGACGAAGAAGAACACCGCCATGGTGGCGGTGAACTTCACCGGCGAAAACTTCAGCGGGATCATGTAGGCGTTGATGGGCGGGCCACCGGCATGGGCAATGAAGCTGGTGAAGCCCGAGGTGGCCGTGAGGATGGCCCCCACCCAGCGTGGCGGCGGTGCACTGCCGGGTTTGGGCGGAAACAGCAGGCGCTGAGCCAGGAACAGCAGCGTGAACAGCCCCACCAGGCCGGCCACCACGTGCGCCGGCAAGGCCCTGAACAACACGGCGCCAATGGCGATACCCACCAGACCACATGGGATCAGGAACTTCAGCATGGGCACGTCGAAGTCCTTGCGGAATGCGGCCAGGCCCAGCAAGTCCATCACCAACAACACCGGCATCAGGATGGCGGCCGCCTGCGGCACGGTGACGGCCAGGGCCATCATCGGAACCGCCAGCGATCCGAAGCCGGCACCGAAGCCACTTTTGCTCACGCCCAGCAGCAGCACCGCCGGGATGGACACCGCGTAGAACCAGGGATCGGTGATGAGCGGCAGGTCAAAATGACCGCTCAAACCTTCTCCACGATCAGCGCAATGCCCTGGCCCACGCCAATGCACATGG
>CAYUAH010000361.1:0-3265 GCA_964442375.1 uncultured Hydrogenophaga sp.
GCCAGTCGAGAACGAAGTTGGCGCCGATGAAGCCGGCGCCGCCGGTGACGAGGATGCTCATGGTGCGTGTGTGTGGTGGTGGGATGGGGTGTGGGCGGCCCGCAGCAGCACGGCGGACGCGGCCAGCGACAGGGCCAGCGTGTAGAGGTTGTGCACGGTGTTCACATTGGTCAGGCCTGCCACGCCGTGGACGACGGCCAGGCCCCAGAGCTGTTGGCTGGCCACCGGCTGGTGCCGGCGCAGGGCCTGTGCTGCCGCCATCAATCCCAGCAGCGTGAAAAACACCGCGCTCAGGCCGGGCAGGCCGTGGTCGAACCAGGCGTTGAGGTACTCGTTGTGGAAGTGGGTCAGCCTGGCCCAGATGCGCGGTGCGTGCTGGTCCCCCAGCGCGCGCATGGCCGTTTCGCGCTCGCTGATGCCGTGGCCCAACCACGGCGACTGGGCAATGCCCTCAACCGCGGTGGACCACATTTCCAGCCGGGAGCCCACGGCGGTGTCGGGCTGGTCCTGGGTCAGGGCCAGCGCGATGTCGTGACCGGCCTCGCGCAGGCGCAGGGGGTCGGCGTCCCACCAGGCGCTGGAGCCCAGCACCAGCAGCGCCACCGCCAGGGCGGCCAGCGAACGGGGCGCGCCCACGGGGCGGTGAACCCACAGATGGCGCAGCAGCAGCCAGGCCAGCCACAGCGTGATCACCAGGGCGCCTCGGGTCTGGCTGGCCAGCACGGCAGCCAGGCCCAACACCAGACCCACGGCCCACCAGCGGCGGCGCGGCCAATCTGTGGTTCTGTCGAGCGCAGCGGGTGCCAGCAGGCAGACCAGAAAGCTGACCGACATGGCCCATGGGATGGCATTTGCGGGTAGGTGGTCGCGGTCTTGACTTGACAAGACCACGGCCGCGCCCACGGCGCAGCCTGCGGCACAAGCCCCCATCAACCAGTCTGACACACGGGTATGGGTGCGACAGCGTTGCACCAACAGCAGCGCCGCGCCAGCGCCCAGCCACAGACGCGCGTTGTCCTGCAGGCTGCTCCAGGGGTCGCCATGGGCCAGCAGGGCGCTGCCCGCGAGCACCACCGCCGCCGAGGTGGCCCACCACCAGCGCTGCGCCGCCACGCCGACTGGCGAGGGCTGGGTATCAACCTGTGGGCTGATCAGGCACAACAAGGCTGCCAGGCACAGGGCCAGCCAAGCCAGGCCCGGCCAGGTGGACGACAGCGGGCTGAGCGCCCAGCCCAAAGCGGCTGCGCCCAGCAACCCGGTCAGGGCGCGCTGGCGTCCTGTTGTCCACGCCGGCAGCGCCTGTGTATCAGGTGCGCTTGACGACGTCATCGAGCTGACCCTGGTCATAGCGCAGCGCGGCGTAGCGGAAAAAACTCTCCAGGCTCACGAACAGGCAGTACAGAAACCCCTGGGCGCCGCACAAGATGCCGAGCTGCATGATGTAGAGCCGGAAAAAGCAGGCGCCACCGGATGCCAGGCCGCGCCAGATGCCGCCCGACTTGCCCTGTTGCGCACGTTTGACGGCACCGAGCTGCGCATACTGCGCGAGCTTGAGCAGACTGCCGTAAATGGTCTCGCGCGAGTGGTGCAGCAAAGGGTGGTGCAGGGTGCGTACCGGCAGCCTGGTGTGCAGGATGGGCTGTTCGTGCACCACGCCTTCAAAGCGCAGCAGTTGCGCGCGCACGAACAGGCGCTGGACCCTGACGGTGCTGCGCATGCGGACAAGCGTCTTGCCAAAGGCCACCTGGGTCCAGCGCAGGCACCAGGTCGCCTGTTCGCCGGCCGCCGCGACGGCCTGCAACTCCGCGCGCAGCTCGGGGGGGATTTCCTCGTCCGCATCCAGAAACAGGATGAGATCGCCACGCGCGTGCGCGATCTGGCGGTTGCGCTGTGCCGCAAAGCCCTGCCAGTCTGCGTAGACATGCACCTCGGCGCCCAGCTCGCGTGCCAACTCGGCCGTGCCGTCGGTGCTGCCACCGTCTAACACCAGCACCTGATCTGCAAACTGTGCGCTGCGTACGCAGGCGCTGATGCGTTTGGCCTCGTTGAGCGTGAGGATGGCAACGGTCAGTGTGGCCATCCGCCGCCTGTGGATTCAAACCTCACGGGTGCGCTCAATGGCCGTGTGCCACGTGTTCGCCGGCCTTGAGGCGGTACACCGTGCCGCAATAGGGGCAGCGGGCCTCGCCGGTCTTGGCCACGTCCAGGTAGACCTTGGGGTGGCTGTTCCAGAGTTTCATGTCGGCCAGCGGGCTGGGGCAGAACACGCCGCCGTGGGCGTTGAGGTCCTTGGCGGCCAGCTCGATGGCGGCGTTGGCAGTGGGTGTGTTCATGTCGGTGCGATGCTTCAGACCAGGGTCAACCAGTGAGCGTACTGGGGGTTGCGCCCGCCAACGATGTCGAAGAAGGCGTTTTGTATCTTTTCTGTGACGGGGCCACGTGAGCCGGCGCCGAGTTCGATGCGGTCGAGTTCCCGGATGGGCGTGACTTCGGCGGCGGTGCCGGTGAAAAAGGCCTCGTCGGCGATGTACACCTCGTCACGTGTGATGCGTTTTTGCACAATGTCCAGGCCCAGGTCCTTGGCGATGTGGAACACCGTGTTGCGGGTGATGCCGTTCAGCGCGCCGGCCGAGAGGTCGGGCGTGTAGATGACGCCGTTCTTGACGATGAAGATGTTCTCGCCCGCGCCTTCCGAGACAAAGCCCGAGCTGTCCAGCAGCAGGGCTTCGTCGTAGCCCTCGTCGGTGACTTCCATGTTGGCCAGGATGGAGTTGGTGTAGTTGCTCACCGCCTTGGCCTGCGTCATGGTGATGTTGACGTGGTGGCGGGTGTAGCTGCTGGTCTTGACGCGGATGCCGCGCTTCAAGCCTTCTTCGCCCAGGTAGGCGCCCCAGGCCCAGGCCGCCACCATCAGGTGGATGGTGTTGCCCTTGGGGCTGACGCCCAGCTTCTTGTCGCCTATCCAGGTCAGCGGGCGCAGGTAGCAGCTCTCCAGCTGGTTTTCCCGCACCACGGCGCGCTGCGCCTCGTTCACCTGCTCTTTGGTGAAGGGCAACTGCATGCGCAGGATCTTGGCGCTGTTGAACAGGCGCTCGGTGTGCTCCTGCAGGCGGAAGATGGCCGTGCCTTGCGGGGTCTTGTAGGCGCGCACACCCTCGAAGGCGCCGCAGCCGTAGTGCAGCGTGTGGGTCAGCACGTGGATCTTGGCGTCGCGCCAATCGACCATCTGGCCATCCATCCAGATTTTGCCGTCGCGGTCGGACAT
>CAYUAH010000362.1:0-3259 GCA_964442375.1 uncultured Hydrogenophaga sp.
GCCGGGCCAACGAACTTGTCGGGGTTCCACCAGAAGCTGGGGCAGCTGGTCGAGCAGCTGGCGCACAGGATGCACTCGTACAGGCCGTTGAGCTCGTCGCGCTCCTCGGGGCTCTGCAGGCGCTCCCGCTCGGGCGGCGGCGTGTCGCTGATCAGGTAGGGCTTGATCGAGTGGTACTGCTTGAAGAACAGCGTCATGTCCACGATCAGGTCGCGCACCACCGGCAGGCCGGGCAGGGGCTTCAGAACGATGTCGCCCTTGAGCGTGTTCAGGTTGGTCAGGCAGGCCAGGCCATTCTTGCCGTTGATGTTCATGGCGTCCGAGCCACACACGCCTTCGCGGCAGGAGCGGCGGAAGGACAGCGTGGGGTCCACGGCCTTGAGCTTGACCAGCGCGTCCAGCAGCATGCGCTCGGTGCCGTCCAGTTCGACCTGGATGGTCTGCATGTAGGGCTTGGCGTCCTTGTCCGGATCGTAGCGGTAGATCTTGAAAGTGCGTTGTGCCATTTTTCAGTTTCCTTGTGTTCGCTCGGGTCCGGTCAGAAGGTGCGGGGCTTGGGTGGCACCGTTTCGGCGGTCAGGGGCTTCATGCGCACCGGCTTGTAGTCCAGGCGGTTGCCGTCCATGTACCACAGGGTGTGCTTCATCCACTCGGCGTCGTTGCGGCCCAGCGGGCAGGTCGGATGGGTCACGTCGTGTTCGTAATCGCGCACCAGGTGGGCGCCACGGCATTCCTTGCGGGCGGCGGCACTTTCCATGGTGGCCTGCGCGGCTTCCATCAGGTTTTCCACTTCCAGTGCTTCCACGCGGGCGGTGTTGAAGACCTTGGAGTTGTCCTTCAGGCCGATGTTGCCGATGCGCGCGCGCAGGGCGGCGATCTTCTTGACACCTTCGTCCATCGTTTCCTGGCTGCGGAACACGCCGGCGTGCTGCTGCATGATGGCGCGCATGTCGTTGGCGATGTCCTGGGCGTATTCGCCGTCCTTGTTGCTGTCCAGGCGGGCCAGGCGGGCCAGGGTGGCGTCAGCGGCATTCGCCGGCAGCGGCTTGTGCTCTTGCTTGGGGTTGACGTTGGCGATGATGTGATCGCCTGCGGCCTTGCCGAACACCAGCAGGTCCAGCAGCGAGTTGGTGCCCAGGCGGTTGGCGCCGTGCACCGACACGCAGGAGCATTCGCCCACGGCGTACAGGCCGTTGACCGGCTTGTCTTCGCCGCCCACGCGCTCGACCACCTGGCCGTTGATGTTGGTCGGGATGCCGCCCATCTGGTAGTGGATGGTGGGCACCACAGGAATGGGTTCGCGCGTGATGTCCACGTTGGCGAAGTTGTGGCCGATTTCTTCCACCGAAGGCAGGCGCTTGCGGATGGTTTCGGCGCCCAGGTGGTCCAGCTTCATGTGGATGTAATCCTTGTTGGGACCACAGCCACGGCCTTCCAGAATTTCCTGACCCATGCAGCGGGACACGAAGTCGCGCGGTGCCAGGTCTTTCAGGGTGGGCGCGTAACGCTCCATGAAGCGCTCGCCATTGCTGTTGAGCAGGATGGCGCCTTCGCCGCGGCAGCCTTCGGTGAGCAGCACGCCCGCGCCGGCCACGCCGGTGGGGTGGAACTGCCAGAACTCCATGTCTTGCAGCGCGATGCCGGCACGCGCCGCCATGCCCAGGCCGTCACCGGTGTTGATGAAGGCATTGGTGGACGATTGGAAGATGCGGCCGGCGCCGCCGGTGGCCAGCAGCACGGTCTTGGCTTCCAGCACATAGGTCTCGCCGGTTTCCATTTCGAGCGCGGTCACGCCCACGCAATCGCCGTCGGCGTCGCGGATCAGGTCCAGCGCCATCCATTCGACGAAGAAGGTGGTGCGCGCCGCCACGTTGGCCTGGTACAGCGTGTGCAGCATGGCGTGGCCGGTGCGGTCGGCTGCTGCGCAAGCGCGTTGCACCGGCTTTTCGCCGTAGTTGGCGGTGTGACCGCCGAAGGGCCGCTGGTAGATGGTGCCATCCGGGTTGCGGTCGAAAGGCATGCCGAAGTGTTCCAGCTCGTACACCACCTTGGGGGCTTCACGGCACATGAACTCGATGGCGTCCTGGTCGCCCAGCCAGTCGGAGCCCTTGACGGTGTCGTAGAAGTGGAACTCCCAGCTGTCTTCGCTCATGTTGCCCAGCGATGCGGACACGCCACCTTGTGCTGCCACGGTGTGCGAGCGGGTGGGGAAGACTTTGGAGAGCACGGCCACGTTCAGGCCGGCGCGTGCCAGTTGCAGCGAGGCACGCATGCCGGAGCCGCCGGCGCCGACGATGACGACGTCAAATTTGCGCTTGGGCAGGGAAGAGGTTTGGGTCATGGCTTACAGCCTCCAGAGAACAGAGAAGGCCCAGCCGGCGCAACCCACCAGCCAGACGAGCGTGAAAACGTGCAGCACCAGGCGCACACCCACAGGTTTGATGTAATCCATCCAGATATCGCGCATGCCCACCCACACGTGGTAGAGCAGGGCCACGATGACCACAAAGGTCAGCACCTTCATCCACTGGGCGGCAAAAATGCCGGCCCAGGCTTCATAGCCCAACGGGCCGCTGGTGAAGATGACCTGCACCAGCAGGGCGATGGTGAAAAGCGCCATCAGGGCGGCGGTGACACGCTGCGCCAGCCAGTCGCGCAGGCCGTAGTGGGCGCCGCTGACGACGCGCTTGGAACCGTAGTTGACGGACATGAGTGATCCTCTTTCAGTACAGGCCGAACAGCTTGGCGCCGAGCACCACGGTCAGCGCGATGGACAGCACCAGGGTGACGGTGGCCGACGATTTGCCGAACTCTTTGGTCACCGAGTGCGTCATGTCCATGTACAGGTGGCGCACGCCGGCAATGAAGTGGTGCAGATACGCCCAGATCAGGGCCAGCGCCACCAGCTTGATGAACCAGCCCGGCACGAAGCCGATGCCGGCGCCGAAGGCGGACGTGAAGCGCTCGTAGGACAGCTCGGAGGAGAGCGAGGTGTCGAACATCCAGATGATGAAGGGCATGAGCAGGAACATCAGCGCGCCGCTGACACGGTGCAGGATGGACACCCAGCCGGCGGCAGGCAGGCGGTACGAGGGCAGGTCCGACAAGGCATTGATGTTGCGGAACTCAGGCCGTTTTTTTGTCAGCTCAGTCATGGCTTGGCTTTCATGTTCGGGCAATGGGGCGAGTGGTAACCGGATGGTAACTTTGACCGGAATCCCTGACGGGCGGCTGTCAAATTCTATTGCAATGCAACATG
>CAYUAH010000363.1:0-3249 GCA_964442375.1 uncultured Hydrogenophaga sp.
CCTGCATGTCCACCGACCAGACCTGGATGTTGGGCTCGTTGTTGCCCAGGTTGTACTGGTCGGCCATGCGCTGGCGGATGTAGCGGTAGCCGGCGGCGTCGTGGATGGCGGAGATGGTGAGCTGGCTGTCCTGGTCGTCGTCGAGCACGGCGAACAGATGGAAGTCACGGATCAGCCGGGGCGAGAGGTATTGGGCAATGAAGCTTTCGTCCTTGAAGTTGCGCATCGCGAAGTCCAGGGTCTTGAGCCAGTTGCTGCCCGCGATGTCGGGGAACCATTCGCGGTCCTCGGCCTCTGGCTGTTCGCAGATGCGGCGGATGTCGCGCATCATGGCAAAGCCCAGTGCATAGGGGTTGATGCCTCGGTAGTAGGGGTGGCCCACCGGTGGCTGCATCACCACGTTGGTGTGGCTTTGCAGGAATTCCATCATGAAACCCGCGCCCACCACGCCTTCGTCGAACAGCTGGTTGAGGATGGTGTAGTGCCAGAAGGTGGCCCAGCCTTCGTTCATCACCTGGGTCTGGCGCTGCGGGTAGAAATACTGCGAAATCTTGCGCACGATGCGGATGATTTCGCGCTGCCAGGGCTGCAGCAGCGGTGCGTATTTTTCGATGAAGTACAGCAGGTTTTCCTGCGGTTCGGCGGGGAAGCGCACCGGCGCGGCCTCAGTCTCGGCGTGGGCGCGCTGGGGCACGGTGCGCCAGAGGTCGTTGACCTGGCTTTGCAGGTAGGCCTCGCGGTCGCGTTGGCGCGCCAGTTCTTTTTCCAGGGACAGTTTGGCCGGGCGTTTGTAGCGGTCCACGCCGTGGTTTTGCAGGGCATGGCAGGAGTCCAGCAGCAGTTCCACCGCCTCCAAGCCGTGGCGGGCCTCGCAGTCGGCGATGTACTTGCGGGCGAACACCATGTAGTCCACGATGGCCTCGGCATCGGTCCAGGTGCGAAACAGGTAGTTGCCCTTGAAAAACGAGTTGTGGCCGTAGGCCGCGTGCGCGATCACCAAGGCCTGCATGGTCAGGCTGTTTTCCTCCATCAGGTAGGCGATGCAGGGGTTGGAGTTGATGACGATTTCGTAGGCCAGGCCCATCTGACCGCGCTTGTAGCTTTTTTCGGTGGCCAGAAAATGTTTGCCGAATGACCAGTGGTGGTAGGACACCGGCAAACCCACCGAGGCGTAGGCGTCCATCATCTGCTCGGCGGTGATGATCTCCAGCTGGTTGGGGTAGGTGTCCAGGCCAAATTCCTTGGCGACGCGGGCGATCTCCAGGTGGATTTTTTCGATCAGTTCGAAGGTCCACTCCGACTGCTCCGGCAGCCGAAATCGCGGCGGCAGGTCGGCGGGGGCGTTCATTTCGGTTGTTTGCGAAACAGTTCCCGGAACACGGGAAAGATGTCGGCCGGTGTCACGATGCGCTGCTGCGCAAAGTTGTGATGCATCTGTGCCACCTGCTCGTAGGCGTGCCACAGGTTTTGCGGCGGGCCGTCGGTGATCTCCACGTAGGCGTAGTACTGCACGGCCGGCATGACGGTTTCGTGCAGCAACTTCAGGCACTGCTCCGAGTCGTTGTCCCAGTTGTCACCGTCCGAGGCCTGGGCCACGTAGACGTTCCAGTCGCTGCTGGCGTAGCGCTCGCGCATGATCTTGGTCAGCAGCGTGAGGGCCGACGACACCACCGTGCCGCCGGTTTCGCGCGAGTGGAAAAATTCGTGCTCGTCCACTTCGGCCGCCTGGGTGTGGTGGCGTATGAACACCACCTGCGTGTGCTCGTACATGCGCGACAGAAACAGGTAGAGCAGGATGAAGAAACGCTTGGCCATGTCCTTGCGTGCCTGGTCCATGGAGCCCGAGACATCGAGCAGGCAGAACATCACCGCCTGGGTGCTGGGCTTGGGCACGCGGATGCGGTTGCTGTAACGCAGGTCGAAGGGATCGAGGTAAGGAATGGCCAGCAGCCGCGTGCGCAGGTGGTGGATCTCGCGGCGCAGCGCCAGCACCCGCTCGTCCTGCTCGTCCACCTGCGTTTCCAGCAAAGCGATCAACTCGCGTTCGGCTTGCGCCAGGCGGCGCTGGGGGCGCCCGCCGATGGCGATGCGCCGGCCCAGTGCGCCGCGCAGCGAGCGCAGCACGTGGATGTTGGTGGGCGTGCCAGAGATGGTGTAGCCAGCGCGTTGCGAGCGCCACTCGTTGATGGAGGCGAGCTGCGTTTTCACCAGGTCGGGCAAGGCCAGGTCTTCAAAAAAGCAGTCGAGGAATTCCTCTCGGCTGAGCTCAAAAATGAAGTCGTCCTCGCCGGTCTCGTCGCTGTTGCCGCCCTGGCCCTGGCCTTGCCCGCCCGCGCCCCCCGAAGGACGTGGCACGCGGTCGCCCTTGACGTACTTGCGGTTGCCTGGGCTGACCGTTTCCCACACGCCGCCCCGGGTGTGGCCGAAGCTGGGCTCGCTCACGTCCTTGACCGGAATAGAAATCTTCTCGCCTTTCTCCATGTCGGTGATGGAGCGCTCCTTGATGGCGCGCGCCACCGCCTGCTGAACCTGGCCCTTGAAGCGGCGCAGGAAACGGTCGCGGTTGACCGCGGACTTGTTCTTGCCCTGCATGCGGCGGTCGATGAGGTAGACCACGTGGCCTCCCGTGTCAGGTGGGTGGGCTCAGGACGCTTTGCGCACGCGCAGATACCATTCGCACAGCAGCCGAACCTGTTTGGGCGTGTAGCCCTTGTCCACCATGCGCGAGACAAATTCCTGGTGTTTGTTCGCGTCTTCGGCGCTGGCCTTGGCGTTGAAGCTGATGACGGGCAACAACTCCTCGGTGTTGCTGAACATCTTTTTCTCGATCACCGTGCGCAGCTTTTCGTAGCTGGTCCAGACGGGATTTTTGCCGGCGTTCTGGGCGCGGGCCCGCAACACGAAGTTGACGATTTCGTTGCGGAAGTCCTTGGGGTTGGAAATGCCCGCCGGCTTTTCGATCTTCTCCAATTCGGCGTTGAGCGCGTTGCGGTCGAAGCTCTCCCCGGTGTCGGGATCGCGGAACTCCTGGTCCTGAATCCAGTAGTCGGCAAAACTCACGTAGCGGTCGAAGATGTTCTGGCCGTACTCGCTGTAGCTCTCCAGGTAGGCGGTCTGGATTTCCTTGCCGATGAACTCCACGTAGTGCTGCGCCAGGTACTCCTTGAGGTAGGAGAGGTACTTCTGTTCGGTTTCCGGCGGAAACTGCTCGCGCTCGATCTGCTGCTCCAGCACATACAGCAGGTGCAC
>CAYUAH010000364.1:0-3246 GCA_964442375.1 uncultured Hydrogenophaga sp.
AGGCCTGGTAGAGGTTGGCGTAGGTGGTGAAGTCCACCAGCGGCTTGCCCACCACAGCCACCGTGGTGTTGCCGCGCTGCACGGTCACGCCGTGGTTGGCGGGCAGCTCCACGGCGGGCTCCGACACCGCCACGCCATCGATCAGGCCCTTGCTGTCCTGCTCGGCCGCAGCCAATGCGGCACCACCGCCGTTGGACAGGCTGGACGCGATCACCAGGGTGTTGGACGAGCGGAAGGTCTGCAAGCGCTGGCCCAGCAGGTCGCGCTCACCCAGTTGTTCGTTCAGCACGTAGAAGGCCATCTCCACCGCCCTGAGCGTGCTCTGGCCCCAGTCCTTTTCAACGTTCTGGCCGGAGTGTGCGTGCTTGAACGCAAAGCGGTTGGGCGTGGCGGTATTGAAGGCAGCCAACTCGGTGGCCGACAGGCCAGCGTTGAAGGCCGCGTTTTTGCCCGCTGCGGCGGGGCTGCTGCGCGTGCCGTCGATCAGCGGCACGGTGTCGTTCTGCAGGTCGTGCGGCGCCGCGCCCGTGCCCTTGTCGGTGTAGGCCACGGCACAGCCGCGCTTGAGGCCCCATTCGCCGGTGGAGATGCCGCCGTACACCCCGCGCGACCCCGAGGCGGTGGCGGTGATGATGCAGGGCTTGGCCGGGTTGAAGCTGGCAGGCACCTGCACCATGAGGCCCACATTGAGGCGGCCCGTGCCATCGTCGGCAAAGGCGTGGTACTCGCGCCCCGCCACCTTGCCTTCACCCGTGCCCGCCGTGCCGTTGGCCGACACATTGGGGCCGTAAAACACACCATAACCGCCGGCCGTGGTCATGTCCACCATGGCGCGGTAGTTGGTGTGGATGGCGGTGCGGCGCAGCTCGGCCGCCGTCGGGGCCAAGGGATTGGCGTAAGCCGGCGCGACAGGCGCTGCCAGGCCGGTCTTGCCCAGGCCGGCGGTCAGCAGGTCGTCGCGTTCACCGTCGTAGGTGGTGGCCCCCACCTGACCCAGCCAGCTGGGTTTCACGTTGAGTGCCAGGTCACCGCCGCCGCAGCCGCTCAAGGCCAGCAAGGCCAGGGCAGCGACGGCCGCCGGGGTCAGGCCCGTCAGGCTTTTGTGCTTGTTCATCCGATGTCTCCTCTTGTGGGTTGTGGGTGGGAAGAATCAACGCTTCGCTCGGTCACGCAGCCGCCCCACGATGCCCGTGGGGAAGTAGTAGACCGACAACACGAACAGCAGGCCCAGCCAGAGCAGCCAGCGGTCGGGTGTGAGGAGGGCCGGCAGCAGCGGCAGGCCTTCGGTGGCGCTGCCGGCCAGGCGCAACAGGTCCTGCAGGTAGCTTTGCGCCAGCAGGAACAAGGTGCTGCCCAGGATGGCGCCGTACAAGGTGCCCATGCCGCCGATGACGACGATGAGCAGGATGTCCAGCATGATTTCGAAGGACAGCGAGGTGTCGGGCCCGTTGTAGCGCAGCCAGAGCGCCAGCAGGCAGCCGGCCAGCGTGACGAACAGCGCCGCCAGCACATTGGACAGCGTGCGGTAGACCACGGTGCGGTAGCCCAGGGCCTCGGCGCGGAAGTCGTTCTCGCGGATCGCCTGCAGCACGCGGCCAAAGGGCGAGTTGACGATGCGCAGCATCACCAGGAACATGCCGGTGACCACCGCGAACAGCAGGTAGTAGGTGATGAAGCGGCCGTTGAGCGCGACCGCGCCAAACGGCCCTTCCCAGTCGTCCTCCATCAGCGCGAAGCCGGGCGTCAACCACTCGGGCACCTTGAAGCTCAGGCCGTCTTCACCGCCGGTGATGTCCGAGAGTTGCGAGGCCAGCGTGAGGAAGGCCGAGGCCACGGCGAGGGTGATCATGGCGAAGAAGATGGCGCGCACCCGCAGCGAGAACAGGCCGATCAGCAGCGACAACACCAGCGAGATGGCCAGCGCGCCCGACACCCCCAGCCCGATGGCACCCCAGGTGGGCCCCAGACCATTGAGCGCGATGGCCACGCCGTAGGCGCCAATGCCGAAAAACATGGTGTGGGCAAAACTCACGATGCCGGTGTAGCCCAGCAGCAGGTCGAAGCTCACCACCAGGGCGATGAAGATCAGCACCTTGGCCGCGACGTTGATGGCCTTGACGCCGGTGAACAGGAAAGGCGCGAAGGCCAGGCCCAACACGATGACGACCAGCATCAACGCCAGCCAACGGCTGCGCGGCAGGTCGTGGGAGAGGATTCTTGAGAACATAGCCGGCCCTTCAGCGGTTCGCGACCGGGTACACACCCTGCGGACGCCACAACAGGATGGCCACCATCAGCGCGATGTTGGAAAACAGCGCCACCTTGGGCGCGAGGAAGCCGGTGTAGTTGGCCATCAGGCCCACCAGCAAGGCGCCGATGAGTGCACCCGTGGTCGATCCCAGGCCGCCGATGATGATGACGATGAAGATGAGCACGTTGACCTGCGCGCCCATCTGCGGGATGACGGTCTGCTGGTACAGGCCCCACATCACGCCGCCCAGGCCGGCCAGCGCACTGCCCGCCACGAACACGCCAATGAACAGGCGCACGATGCGGTAGCCCAGGGACTCGACCATCTCGCGGTCCTGCACGCCCGCGCGTATCAGCAGGCCGACCTTGGTGCGGTTGAGCGTCCACACCATCGCCAGGAACACCAGCGCGCCCACCAGCACGGCCAGCACGCGGTACTTCTCGACGGCGGCCTCGCCAAAGATGAAGGCGCCGCGCAGCGACACCGGCAGCGGCATGGCGATTTGCTGTGGGCCCCAGATGACCTTGATCAGCTCCTCGCCAATGATCATGCCGCCCATGGTGATCAGGATCTGCTTGAGGTGCTGGCCATAGACGGGCTTGACGATGACGCGCTCGAACACGTAGCCCAGCGCGCCCGCCACCGCCATGGCCACCAACATGGCCGGCAACAGCGCCACCAGGTTGAGCCAGAAGCTGTCGGCCTCCACATAGCTGCCCATGGCAGCAAACACCGAGGTGGCCACAAAGGCCCCCAACGCGATGAACACGCCATGGCCGAAATTGAGCACGTCCATCAGGCCAAAAACCAGCGTGAGGCCCGAGGCGATGACAAACACGATCATGCCCATGGCCAGACCGGCCACGGTGAGCGTGAGCCAGGTGGAGGCGCTGCCCGTGAGCGGCAAGGCGATGAGCGCCAGCAGCGGTACCAGCAGCAGCGGCTTGTAGTCGAAGTCTTTGTTCATGAGGCCTCCCGCCGGGCCGCCCCAAGGG
>CAYUAH010000365.1:0-3228 GCA_964442375.1 uncultured Hydrogenophaga sp.
TCCTGGCAGCCGTGCAGGCGCAGCCGCTGTTTGCCCGCCTCGTCGCGGGTGACGGCGGCGATGGCGGTGGCGCGCACCACCGTGCCCCGGTGCACCTGCCAGAAGACCCCGGCGTCCAGGCGCGGCAGCAGGTCTTTGAGCGGGGTGCGCACCAGGTACTCGTGTTCGGCGGTGAGCACGCGCACGTACTTGTCGGCCGCGTCCAGACAGACGATGTCATCCACCGGCACCATGCGTATTTCGGTGCCGACACCCACTTGCAGAAAGCGCAGCGGCGCGTCGGACGACGCTGGCGGGGCGAGCAGGGCACGCAGCTTGGCCATCGCCGCATCCTCGTCTGCACTGTGCAGCGCCAGGCGCTCTTGCAGCCGTGCCACCGTGATGCGCAGGCGTTCGGGCGTCACCGGCTTGAGCAGGTAGTCCACCGCCTGGCGCTCGAAGGCCTGCACCGCGTACTGGTCGTAGGCCGTCACGAAGACCAGCGCAGGGAAGGGTGCGTGGGCGTTGTCCCAGGCATCGGCCAGTTCGGCGGCTGCCTCCAGGCCCCCCAGGCCCGGCATGCGGATGTCGAAGAACAGCACCTGCGGGCGCTGGGCCAGGGCCTCGCGCACCGCGCTGGCGCCGTCGCCCACGACGGCCAGCACCCGCAGCGCGGGCCAGGCCTGGGCCAGCTCGGCTTGCAGGGCCTGCGCCAGCAGGGGCTCGTCTTCGGCGATGAGGGCGGTGGCGTTCATGTTGCCGGGCGTGTGTGTGGCAGCTGGATGCTGGCCAGTGTGCCACCGCCAGCCATGGGGCCGATGGTGAGTTGGGCAGCGCCGCCGTAGGCGCTGTGCAGGCGTTCGCGCACCTGCGTGAGGCCAAAACCGGCGCTGGCATCGGCGCGCATGCCCGCGCCGCTGTCTTGCACATCCAAGCGCAGGTGCTCACCGTCAAGCCGAGCGCGCACCACCAGCTCACCACCGGCCACGTGGGGCTCCAGCCCGTGGCGTATGGCGTTTTCCACCAGGGCTTGCAGCAGCAGGGTGGGCACGGGGTGGCTGGCGAGGTCGGGGGGCAGCTCCAGCCGGTAGCGCAGGCGTGGCCCCATGCGCACGGCCATGAGTTCGAGGTAGTCGCCCAGGCGCTGGAACTCGGTGGCCAAAGCGTGCTGGGTGGCGCGCGAGGCGTCCAGCGTGGCGCGCAGAAACGCGTTGAGGTGGTCCAGCATGGCCTGTGCCCGCGCCGGGTCGGTGGCGATCAGCACCCGCAGGTTGGCCAGGGTGTTGAACAGCATGTGGGGCTCCAGCTGGCTTTGCAGCAGCTTGAGCTGGGCCTCCGTGGCCTGGCTGCGGGCCTGCACCATCTGCCGCTGCAGGTAGGCACTTTTGCCCCAGATGTAGAACAGGAAGCTGCCCACGGCGCCGGCCACCAGTGTCACCAGCATGCCCCGGCGCACCTCGGCCTGGATGTCCACCGGGGGGCCGCCGCGGTACAGGCCCAGGTGGCGGCAGATGAGGTCACCCAGCGCATTGCCCAGGCCGTAGCCCAAGGCAATGCCCAGGGCCACCAGCACCACGCCCCGCCAGCCGCTGGGCCAGCCGGTTTCGCGCGCGGACGCGAAGGCGTGGCGCCCGAGATCGATCACCGCCCAGGTGACCCAACCAATGGCCAGCGAGTAGGTGATCAGCGGTGCGGGTGAGCGCTCCGGGATAAATGCCCATTGCAGGCCGGCCACAGTCAGGCTGAACAGCGCGGTCGCCAGCGCGTGGCGGATTTTGGAAGGCCAGTCGATGTGCATGGGTTGTCTGTTGCGCGGCTCATTGGGCTGCTTTGACCACGGCGGCAACGCCACGCGGGTCCAGGGTCATGCCCATGTGGTCCACGCCGTCCACCAGGGTCACCGGCAGGGCGCGGCCCGCTTGGGCCAGGGTTTCGGCATAGCGGTCGGCGATGAAGATTTCGTCCCGGCTGCCCGCCAGCACCTGCAGTTGGCCCCGGGCCGCCAGCAGGTCGGCGTGCCAATCCAGATGGGGCCGGAAGTTGTCGGCCAGGGTGTGGCTGTAGCTGGGTGTCAGCTCGGACTGGATGCCGGCGTCCAGCGCGAAGCGCAGCACCGGCAAATGGTTCAGGCTGGCAATGCCCAGGGCGTTGAGCACATTCAATGCCACCAGGCGGGGCAGGCCCACCGACACCCAGCCACCGGCGTCGGGACGCGTGACGGGCGACTGGTGGTGCAGAAAGGGCGAGAGCAGCAGGTAGCGGTCAAACAAATGGCCCTGTGGGCTGGCCGCCAGGCGCAGCGTGAAGCCGCCGCCCGACGAGAAGCCCACCAGGGTGCTGGGGCCGGCGTAGGGCTGGGCGTGCATGAAGTCCGCCACGTCGTCCTCCAGCTGGCCCACGTAGGCGATGTGGCCGCGTGGGCCAGAGTCGCCGTGCCCACGCATGTCCAGCGACACCACCTCGAAGCCGGCCTGTGCCAGGGCGCGCGCCAGCACGTGCATGGACCGCGCGCGGCTGGACGAGCCGTGGACCAACACGAGGCGGCGGTTCAATGTGCTGCCCACGGCCGGGTAGCGCAGAAAGGCCAGCGCGGTGCCGTCGCGTGCCGCGAAGTGGCTGGGTGCGGGCAGGGCGGAGAAGTCGGCGTGCGCAAAGGGCTGGTGGATGCTGTCCATGCGGGCCACCGGGCGCGGGCCGCCCAGCCAGACCGCCAACAGCAGCAGGGGCAGCAAGAGGGCGGCGGTGACGGTGAGGGTGGTCATGGTGCGTTTCATGGATTGTCGCCTTTCAGGTGGCGGAGAAAAAAGCCGACCATGGCCCGGTGTGCTTCGGCCAGCGAACGGCGGTCGAAGCCGGGTGGGTCGTTGAGCAAGGCCGCTTCAATCGAGCCGGGTTTGAACGGCGGCAAGGGCGACAGGTAGGCGCCGTGTCCGGCCCGTGGCAGATCGACCACGTGTTCGCAGGGCGCGCAGGCCGCCAGCACCGCCTGGGCGTGGAAACGCGGCACCTGGTTGATGTCACCATCGGCCGTGGCCAGGCCCAAGGGGATGCGGGGCGCGGCGAGCGAGGCCATGTCGAAATCGGCAGCGAAGGGCACGGACGCCAACGCGGCGGCCACACGGGGGTCGTGGTGGGTGTGCCACGTGGGGTCGGTGAAGCGCTGGCGCAGCACGCCTAGGGCAACGGCTTTTTTGAGGTTCTTCACGGATTCCCGGGGAATGCGGCCTTGATCTTGAGGAAGAAGTAGTC
>CAYUAH010000366.1:0-3224 GCA_964442375.1 uncultured Hydrogenophaga sp.
TGCTGGAGATCGGCATGGCGCTGGCCACGCGCCCGCGCATGCTGCTGCTGGACGAGGTGGCCGCCGGCCTGACCGAGAGCGAGGTGGAGGACATGGCCCGCCTGATCCGCCGCCTGCGCGACGAGCTGGACCTGACCGTGGTCTGGATCGAGCACGCCGTGACCACGCTGCTGCGCCACGTGGAGCGCGTCATCGTGCTGCACCAGGGCAGGAAGATTGCCGACGGCACGCCGCGCGAGGTGGTGCACAACCCCGAGGTGATCGAGGCCTACCTGGGCGATGAAATGACCGAGGAGGCCGCAACATGATGTGGCACCGCCCCCAAGCCTTCACCCTGGGCGGCAGCGCCAGCGCCCACCTGAAGGTGGAGAACCTCAGCGCCGGCTACGGCGCCTTCCTGGTGCTGCGGGACATCACGCTGGACATCCGCCCCGGCCTCACCGTGGTGCTCGGCCCCAACGGCGCCGGCAAGACCACCCTGCTCAAAGCCCTCAACGGCCTCATCCCGCGTGGCGGCAACGTGGAGCTGGATGGCGAGGAGCTGCCCGAAAAAACCCACGAAATCGTGCAAGCCGGCGTGGCCCTGGTGCCCGAAGGGCGGCAACTGTTTCCGCAGCTCACCGTGGCCGAAAACCTGGAACTGGGCGCCTGGCTGGTGCCCAAGGCACAGCGCCCCCAGCGCATGGAACAGGCCTTCAAGGACTTTCCCAAACTCCGCGAACGCGCCACCCAACTCGCCGGCACCATGAGCGGCGGCGAACAGCAGATGGTGGCCGTGGCCCGCGCCATGATGTGCGCGCCGCGCCTGCTCATGCTCGATGAACCGTCACTGGGCCTGGCGCCCAAGATGGTGGACGAGCTGCTGGGCATGGCCCGCCGCATTGCCGACGCCGGCACCACCGTGCTGATGGTGGAGCAGAACGTGAAAAAAGCCCTGGCCGTGGCCGACCGCGGCTACGTGCTGGAACGCGGCAGCCTGGTGGCCAGCGGCCCCGCCAAGCTGCTGGCGCGCTCCACCGTCATCCGCGAAGCCTACCTGGGCGCCGACAAAGACACCGCCACCGGCACCACCAACGCCGCCGATGCGGTGGCCCGCCGCAAGAAAACCGTTGCCACCGCCTGACCCTTCATTTCACGCACACGCAAGGAGAACCCCATGTCCGACATGTCCATGCTCATCAACGGCCTCAAGGTCACCGCCGAAAAAGGCGCCACGTTCGAACGCCGCAACCCGCTGGACGGCAGCGTCGCCACACGCGCACCCGCCGCCTCGCCCGCCGACGCTGTCATGGCCGTGGAAGCCGCCGCCGAAGCCTTCAAGACCTGGAGCGAAGCCGGCCCAGGCGTTCGCCGCGCCCTGCTGCTGAAAGCGGCCGACGCACTCGAAGCCAAGACGCCCAAGTTCATCGAAGCCGTGGCCGCCGAGACCGGCGCCACCGGCATGTGGGCCGGCTTCAACGTCTTTCTGGCCGCCGGCATGATCCGCGAGGCCGCCGCGCTGACCACCCAGATCAGCGGCGAGGTGATTCCGTCCGACGTGCCCGGCAGCCTCGCCATGGGCGTGCGCCAGCCCGCCGGCGTGGTGCTGGGCATCGCGCCGTGGAACGCCCCCGTCATCCTGGGCGTGCGCGCCATCTGCGTGCCCCTGGCCTGTGGCAACACCGTCATCTTCAAGGGCAGCGAAAACTGCCCGCGCACCCACCAGCTCATCGTCGAAGCGTTTGAAGACGCGGGCTTCCCCGCCGGCGTGGTGAACTACATCACCAATGCCCCGGCCGACGCCGGCGTCGTGGTCGAAGCCATCGTGGCCCACCCGGCCGTGCGCCGCGTCAACTTCACGGGTTCCACCAAGGTCGGCAAGATCATCGCCATGACCTGCGCCAAGTACCTCAAACCCGTGGTGCTGGAGCTGGGCGGCAAGGCCCCGCTGGTGGTGCTGGACGACGCCGACATCGAGGACGCCGTCAACGGCGCCGCCTTCGGCTGCTTCGCCAACAGCGGCCAGATCTGCATGAGCACCGAGCGCCTCATCGTGGACCAGAAGATTGCCGACGAGTTCGTGAAGAAGTTCGCCGACAAGGCCAAGAACCTGCCCCTGGGCGACCCGCGAAAACCCGAGCCCGTGGTGCTCGGGTCCGTCATCGGCCAGGGCACCGTGGACCACTGCAACGCCCTGATCGACGACGCCCTGGCCAAAGGCGCCAAACTCGTGTGCGGCGAAAAGGCCACCAGCACCCTCATGCCCGCCACCGTGCTCGACCACGTGACGCCGGCCATGCGCATCTACCACGAGGAAACCTTCGGCCCCGTCAAGTGCATCGTGCGCGTGAAGAACACCGAGGAGGCCATCGCCTGCGCCAACGACAACGAATACGGCCTGAGCGCCGCCGTATTCGGCAAAGACATCGCCCGCGCCTTCAACGTCGCCCGCAAAATCGACAGCGGCATCTGCCACGTCAACGGCCCCACGGTGCACGACGAAGCGCAAATGCCCTTTGGTGGCGTCAAAGGTTCAGGCATCGGCCGCTTCGGCGGCAAGGCCGGCATCGCCGAGTTCACCGAGCTGCGGTGGATCACCATGCAGACCACGCCTAGGCACTATCCGTTTTGAACCATTCACAACGGCTTTGGAGGCGTCCAAACCTTGTCAATGGTTAACATCTGATGGCGTCCGACCGCATGGACAATGCGCCATGCCCCACAGCCAGCCATACGATCCCGCGCTCATTCCCACCCACACAACCGCCGCAACTTCGTCCGTAGCATGTTGGGTGGCGACGCACTATGGCCTACAGGTGCAACAGTGCCACCTGATACGCCGAGGATTGAACGACAACTACGCGCTGCGCTCGATCGAAGGCATGCGTTATGTGGCTCGCCTTTACTCGATCCGACCGCGAGGCGATTTCAACGCTCATTTTGAAGTGTCATTGCTCGCCCACCTGAGCGACAAGGGCGTCGAAGTGGCCGCGCCCGTGCTTGCTGCAGATGCGCGCACCCACACCGTGCTGCGATTTCCGGAAGGGCCGCGTGCGTTGGCACTGTTTCACCATGTCGACGGGACCGTTCCCGACACGCTCGAAGAATTTGAGTTGACAGGCCGCACGCTCGCGCGCATACACATTCAGTCCCGCGACTACGCGGGGCCGCCAAGTTTCTACACTCTAGATGTTGAGTTGCAATAGGTTGTTCCCACCGAGGCGGGAAGCTGGAGGGCGATGGCC
>CAYUAH010000367.1:0-3223 GCA_964442375.1 uncultured Hydrogenophaga sp.
AAAACCCGTCGCGGAACACCTGGGTGAAAAAAATCGTCACGCCGTCGCGCGCCAGGCGCGGGATGTCCACACCGCGCGCGCGCAAATCGTCCACCCGGCTGATGGGCACACCCTTCATGCGCTCCATCACCATCACCTCGGGGCGGCAGTAATCCCAGTGCATCTCGGGAATCAGCACCAGTCCCACGTCCGCCATGTTGCGGCGCAACTGCGCGGCATTGGCGGCCTCGCGCACCAGATCCAGCTCATCGTGCAGGTACTTGTCGAACTCGGCCACCACCTCGCGCGGCTTGAGGCGCTTGCCATCGCTGGACAGCCGCTCGACCCAGCCGGCCATGATGCGCATCAGGCCCAGGTCCTTGTCGATCACCGGCAGCATGTTGGGGCGCAACACCTTGACCGCGACCTCGCGGCCGTCACTCAGCGTGGCGAAGTGCACCTGGGCGATGGAGGCACTGGCCACCGGCACCTGCTCGAAACTGGCGAACACCTGCTCCAGCTTGCGGCCAAAGGCGCGTTCGATGGTGGCCACCGCCACGGCGCTGGGAAAGGGCGGCACGCGGTCCTGCAAAGCCGCCAGTTCGTCGGCGATGTCGGGCGGCAGCAGGTCGCGCCGGGTGGACAGCACCTGGCCGAACTTGACGAAGATGGGGCCCAGGCGCTCCAGCGCCTCGCGCAGGCGCTGGCCACGTGGCACGCTCAGGTCGCGGCCGATGGACACCCAGCGCGTGAGCAGGCGCAGCAGCGGGTGCGGGAAGCTGGACAGCACCAACTCGTCCAGCCCGTGCCGCAGCACCACCCAGATGATGAAGGCGCCGCGAAAAAACCGCCTCATGGCGTGCCCTTGGGCACGTCACCGGCGGCCGATGCCCCCGCCGCGCCACCCGGCACCACCCGCGACACGAAGCCGCGCACAGCGGTTGCGAGCGCCTGCGCCTGGCTCACCAGGGTGTGGGCCGCCGCGTCGCCCAGGAAACGCGAGAGGTCTTCCTCCAGATCCCAGCGCAGGTTGTCGGCCAGCCAGGCGACGTCGGCCGCCAGCGCCACATCGCCCTGGATGGACACCTCGGGCTTCTGGCCGCTCATCACAGCCTGCGCCACCGCCAGCGGCGAGGCCTGCACCAGGGTGATGCTCAGGTCGGGTTCGGCCGCCACGTGGGTGCGCTCCAGCAGGCCGGCCGGCGTGGCCGCCAGGCGCAGGTCGAACACGCCCCAGCGCACCAGCATGACCTTGCCCGTCTGGCGCCTGAGGCGCTCCTGCGCCTGCGGTTCCTGCATCAGCACGTGGTTGGCGAACAGCACCACGCGGTTCTGCAGCTCGGCCACCAGCCAGTCGGGCAGTTGCACCGACGCGGCCAGGGATTGCAGGAAATCGAAGGGGGGAAAAGAAATCGGGGACGCCTGTTTCATGGTCCCCGATTCTGACGGATAAAACCGGGTCGCCGCCCCTGGCACCCACCGGGGGCACCGCGGGTCCGGCTCCGCCGGCCCGCCAGTGCCGCCCCCTTGAGGGGGTGACGCGCCGCAGGCGCGGCGCGGGGGAGGGCTAACTCACTGCAAGGCTTGGACGCCGGCCACCAGCCAGCCCCCGGGGCCGGCCTTGGGACGGGTGATGTTCCACACCTCGCGGAAGGGGTTGGGGCCGGTGGACAGGTCTTCGCGGATCAGGCCCGAGAACTCGACGCTGGCCATGTGGGCCTGATCCAGCTCCTCGATGCCCAGCAGATGCGCCTCCAGCATCACGACCTCGGTGTGGTTGCTGGCGCCGCCGGTGTGCTGCTCGCGCTCGGCCAACTGGGCCTTGATCTGTTCCAGCATCTCGTCCGTCATCATGGCACGCAGGCTGGGGATGTCGGAGCGGTCCCAGGCGGCCTGCAGGTTGATGAAGTTGGTTTTGGACGCACTCAGGAAGCCATCCACATCGAAGCCGGCCGGCACGCTCCAGTTCTGCGCGCTGTTCAGGGCGGTGCCGATCAACGAGCCGCCCGCCAGCGCGGGCGATCCGGTGTCAAAACCCATGGTACTGCGCTCCCACGGGCGCGCCGACGCGTCGTTGCCCACGTTCTGCGGGCTGTAGCCACGCGGCGTGCTGGCGTCGGCGCTCTGGAAAGCCAGGTTCGCGCCACCCACCTGGGCCGCGCGGGACTGGGCACGCGAGCGCAGCACCCAGCCCACCACCATCACCGCCACCACACCCAGCAAGGCGACCACCAGGAAATGGGCAAACGCCTCGCCAAAACCCAGCGTGGACGCCAGCCAGGCCAGGCCCAGGCCCGTGGCCAGGCCGCCGAGCATGGTGCCCCAGGGGCGCTGGGGGGCGGCAGGCGCGGCGGCCGGTGTGGCCTTGGCGGCGCTGGCGCCTTGGGCAGGGGCCTGCTGGGGCGCAGCCGCAGGCGTGTTGCGCTGGGTCACGTTGGTGGATTGTTTGCCGATGGACGCGCCGCCGCCCAGGCGCTTGGCCCACACGTCCTGCGACGCGATCGCCATGGCACACACGAACAGAACAGACAGCAGTTTCATGACAGCTCCTTCAACCCACAAGGTTCACAGACTTCACACACCCAGCAACTGACCCAACACTTCACTCAACACTTGATGCCCACATGCAAAGCCACCACCCCCGCCGTGAGGTTGTGGTAGTCCACATGGCCAAACCCGGCCTCGCGCATCAATTGCTTGAGCGTTTCCTGATCGGGGTGCATGCGTATGGATTCGGCCAGGTAGCGGTAGCTGCCCTCGTCGCCTGCCACCAGGCGCCCCATTTTGGGGACCACGTTGAAGGTGTACCACTCGTAGGCCTTTTCCAGCGGCTTGGCCACCTTGGAAAACTCCAGCACCAGCAATTTGCCGCCGGGGCGCAGCACGCGCTGCATTTCCTTGAGGGCAGCGTCCTTGTGCGTCATGTTGCGCAGGCCAAAGGCGACGGTGACGATGTCGAAGTGGCCATCGGGAAAAGGCAGCTTTTCGGCGTCGCACACCAGGGTGGGCAGGATCACCCCGGCGTCGAGCAGGCGGGTGCGCCCCTCGCTGAGCATGGCTTCGTTGATGTCGGTGTGCACCACCTGGCCGGTGGGCCCCACCTTGGGCGCAAAGGCCAGACCCAGATCACCGGTGCCGCCGGCAATGTCGAGCACGCGGTCGCCTGGCTGCGGGTTGGCCACGGTGACGGTGTAGTGTTTCCAGGCCCGGTGCAGGCCGGCCGACATCAGGTCGTTCATCACGT
>CAYUAH010000368.1:0-3219 GCA_964442375.1 uncultured Hydrogenophaga sp.
TCCAGGCCGCGATGGACGAGGACTTCGGCACGCCTGAAGCCGTGTCGGTGTTGTTTGAGCTGGCGGGGGACGTGAACAAGACCCGCTCCCCCGAACTGTCGGGATTGCTGAAGTCATTGGGCGGCACGTTGGGGTTGTTGCAAGGCGACCCCAAGGCATTTTTGCAAGCGGGTGCCGGTCTGGACGAGGCCGCCATCCAGGGTCTGATCGCCGAGCGGGCGGCCGCCAAGGCTGGCAAAAACTTTGCCGAAGCCGACCGCATCCGCAAGGCCTTGCTGGAGCAGGGCGTGGTGCTCAAGGACAGCGCGGCTGGCACCACCTGGGAGCGTGCTTGATGGCCACCACCGTTGTGCCCACGCCCGCCAACGCGCCGAGCTACTGGGGCGATGCCTGCAAGCACCTCATGAAGCGCGACCGCGTGATGAAAAAACTCATCCCGCAGTTTCCGGGTGCCACGCTGCAATCGCGCGGCGACGCCTTCACCACCCTGGCGCGCAGCATCGTGGGCCAGCAGATTTCGGTGAAGGCAGCGCAATCGGTGTGGGAGCGTTTCGAGAAGCTGCCCGCCAAGATGGTGCCAGCCAACGTGCTCAAGCTCAAGGTGGACGACATGCGTGCGGCCGGCCTGAGTGCCCGCAAGGTGGAGTACCTGGTGGATCTGGCGCTGCACTTCGACAACGGTGCGGTCCATGTCGATCAGTGGACGGGCATGGACGACGATGCCATCATTGCCGAACTGGTCGCCATCCGTGGCATCGGCCGCTGGACGGCCGAGATGTTCCTGATCTTCCACCTCATGCGCCCCAACGTGCTGCCGTTGGACGACGTCGGGCTGATCAACGGGATCAGTCAGGCCTACTTCTCGGGGGAGCCCGTGAGCCGCAGCGATGCCCGCGAGGTGGCCGCCGCGTGGTCGCCGTATTGCAGCGTCGCCACTTGGTATATTTGGCGCTCGCTGGACCCCCTGCCCGTGGCGTATTAGTTCACCCCCGCGCCGGCGCTAGGGCGCCGTCACCCCCTCAAGGGGGCAACACCTGCAGACCGGCAGAGCCGGATCTGCGGTGTTCCCGGTGGAGGGGCCTGGCAAACTCAGACCATAGGAGTCAACCTTGGCCAAAAAGAATTTTCTGGATTTCGAGCAACCCATCGCGGAGCTGGAGTCCAAGATCGAAGAACTGCGTTACGTCCAGACCGAATCGGCGGTCGACATCTCCGAAGAGATCGAGCAGCTGAGCAAGAAAAGCCAGCAACTCACCAAAGACATCTACAGCGATCTGAGCCCCTGGCAGATCACCAAGATCGCGCGCCACCCCGACCGGCCCTATACGCTGGACTACGTGCGCGATTGCTTCACCCACTTCGTCGAGCTGCACGGCGACCGGCATTTCTCGGACGACCTGAGCATCGTTGGTGGCCTGGCCCGCTTCAACGGCCAGCCCTGCATGGTGCTGGGCCAGCAAAAGGGCCGCGACACCAAGGAGCGTGGCCTGCGCAACTTCGGCATGACCAAGCCCGAGGGCTACCGCAAGGCGCTGCGCCTGATGAAGCTGGCCGAGAAGTTCAAGCTGCCGGTGTTCACGTTCGTGGACACACCCGGCGCCTATCCCGGCATCGATGCCGAGGAGCGTGGCCAGTCCGAAGCCATCGGCCGCAACATCTTCGAGATGGCGCAACTCGAAGTGCCCATCATCTCCACCATCATCGGTGAAGGCGGCTCCGGCGGCGCCCTGGCCATTTCGGTGGCCGATCAGGTGCTGATGCTGCAGTTCTCGGTCTACTCCGTCATCAGCCCCGAGGGTTGCGCGTCCATCCTCTGGAAAACCAGCGAACGCGCGGCCGACGCGGCCGACGCGCTGGGCATCACCGCGCACCGCCTCAAGGCCCTGGGCCTGGTCGACAAGATCGTCAACGAGCCCGTGGGCGGCGCCCACCGCGATCCCAAGCAGATGGTGTCCTTCCTCAAGCGCGCGCTGGGCGATGCCTACAGGCAGGTGGCCGACCTCAAGGTGAAGGAGCTGATCGAGCGCCGCCATGCGCGCCTCAACAGCTACGGCCGCTTCACCGACACCAAGGCAGACAGCAAGGCCGACGGCAAGCGGTGAATACCGCTGCACGGGTCAACCCGTGTGCCGCCCCATTGGCGGCCTGGTTGGTGGCTGTGCCTGCCGATGTTCGCCGCGCGGTGGCCTTCAGCGGCGGGGCCGACTCCACCGCGCTGCTCTTGGCTGCCCAGGCCTTGTGCCCGGGTCAGGTTGTGGCGTTGCATGTGCACCATGGTCTGCAGGCGGCGGCCGATGATTTTGAAGCACATGCCCGCCAGTTCTGCGAGGCGCGTGGCATCCCTTTTGTCAGCCGGCGTGTGGCGGCCGCGCACGCGCCCGGCGAAAGCCCCGAAGACGCCGCGCGGCGCGCCCGTTACCGTTGCCTTGCCGACATGGCGCGTGAGCAGGGCTGTGACGAGGTGTGGCTGGCACAACACGCGGACGACCAGGTGGAGACGCTGTTGCTGGCGCTGAGCCGGGGCGCCGGCTTGCCCGGCCTGTCCGCCATGCCGGAACGGCTCAATCGCCACGGCATGGCGTTTGGGCGGCCCATTCTGGCGGTGGATGGTGAGGAGCTGCGTACCTGGCTGCAGCACAGCGGCGAGCCTTTCGTTGACGACCCGACCAATGCCGACACGCGTTTCACGCGCAACCGCATCCGCCAGCATCTGCTGCCGGCCTGGCGAGCCCACTTCTCGGCCTACCAGCAGACCCTGGCGCGCAGTGCCCGCCATGCCGCTCATGCCCAGCGGCTGTTGGACGAAGTGGCGGCCGAGGACCTCCTGAGCGTGGGCGAGCCGCCCCGCATCGCTCAGTTGCGGCTGCTGTCGGTGGAGCGACAGGCCAACCTGCTGCGCCACTGGTTGCGCCAGGGCTGGCAGGCTGCGCCCAGCGAGGCTCAGATGGCGGCGCTGCTCAAGCAGCTCGCGGCCTGCACCACGCGGGGCCACCACATTCACCTCAAGCTGGCCAACGGCCATGTGCTGCGTGACGGCCCGGTGCTGCGTTTCGAGCCCTGAGCGTCTCTGGCCGCCGGAGGCGGTTATCAGGGGTCGCTGGCTATAATTGACGGGTTTTGCGCGGTCCGGCGCAGCGCAAGGCTTCACGCCGTCATCAACCCGTTTCCATCACCCAATGGCACTGATAGTTCACAAGTACGGTGGCACCTCCATGGGCT
>CAYUAH010000369.1:0-3198 GCA_964442375.1 uncultured Hydrogenophaga sp.
TCCGGCACGCCAAGGGCATTCACGTTGAAAACTCGAACGGCAGCAACCGCTGCACATCAGCCCTCCCAGTCAGCTGCCGCTCCGACAGACTTTATTCCGGCCCGACGAACTTTATTCCGTCTAGTCATCTGGAAAGCAAGGTGCGCTGAGCTGCCGAGACAGGATTGCCCTTCGCGCGAGTGCGCGATCTCTTTCCAACATGAAAAGTGGGTGACAGTTTTCGTTTTCGGCTGACACTCATTATTTACACGACTAAATTGTCAAAAATATCCATAATCCATAAATATTAGTCAATTTCGGAAGTTCAGCTTTCAAATATCCTCAATAATTGTCAATCAAAGCCGGTCGATGGTGAGCCGGTCGATCACATGGCCCAGCCCGTCGAAGCGGCCCGTGAAGCCGTCGATGCGGGTGGTGCTGGGCGCAATCGGCCCAAAGCCGCCTGCCCAGCCCGCCGTGGCGCTGGCATCGATGTCCGCGCCCAATGCGTAGTTGCGCGCCCAGTCGCCGTTCATGCCCTGCAAGTCCGCGCCCGTGGTGCTGCCCTCGGCGCCCAGCGTGGTCAGGATGGTGTAGCTGCGCACCGCGCCGTCGCTGCCCAGCCGCGTCTGGTAACTGCCGGTGGCGGCCAGGTTGACGGGCGCGTTGACCAGGTAGTCCGCCGTGTTGCCCGCCGCCACCGCGCCCTGCCCGTAGTGCAGCGCCAGCCCGGCGGCGCCCGTGGCGTCGAGCTGCGCCTGCACGGCCAGGCTGCCGCCCGCCGCCAGCGTGAGCACGTTGGCGGCCCAGGCCATGGGCGCGCGCACGGCCAGCGCATCGCCACCGGTGGACTGCACCGTGACCGCGCCGCTGGCCAGGCGCGCCTGCACTTCGCCCGCATTCACGGTGGCCCCCGCCGCCGTGGGGGTGAAGGTGCTGCCAGTCCAGCCGCCACCGCTGGTGGGGCCGGGGATCACCGTTACGTCGAAGGCATAGGCCTGGGCGCAGGCCAACAACGCGGCCGTGGCGAGCAGGGAAAGGCGGGAGAGGTGCATGGCGTGATGGATTACTCTTGTTTTGATAGCTGCTTGCGCCCGATGGAAAAGCGTTGAAAGCCCAAAAAGCCCAACCCCATGGCGAGGATCACAACGCCCCACTCGCCCAGCGTGGGCACGGGGGTGGCGCCGGGTGTGGGCTGCGGCGCTACGGACAGAGGGCTGGCGGTGCAGCCGCCGTCGTGCTCCTCAGGGTTGCTCCACGGCGCGGGGGCCTGGGGAACGCCGCCGGCGGCGCTGAATTGCAAACCAGCGTCGTCGCGCAGCACATGGGGCGCGTTGCCGTCCAGCGTCCAGTCCAGCGGTGCCGTCAGGCCGCCCAGGCCGACGTGCGTGTAGGGGCGGTTGGGGTCGCTGTTGTCGGCCCAGCTGTCCAGGTTGGAGAACACGCCCGTCAGCGTGCCCGCCGGGCCGGTCGTCACGCTGCCCGTGCCATCGGGCGTGGGCAAGGCCAGGTTGTTGAGCGGCTGGGCGTAGGCTGCGGTGGGCGTCTGGATCAGCGCGCATTGGACGTGGTAGCGGTTCCACGTCTGGCTGTTGGCGTTGTCGTCATCGTTGTTCAGCACCAGCGTGATGGCGTAGGGCTGACCTGCCGTGATGCCGGGGATGGTGCTGGCGGCCACCGTGCCCTGGTGGCGGATGAAGAAGTCTGCCGCCTGGGCGCTGCCGGCGGCCAGCAGGGCGAGTGCGACAAGGTGCTTGCGCATGGTTTCCTTTGAGTGATGCTTTGTTTTTGATAACCACATGCGATTGACTGGCGGGAGCCGGAGGCCAAAAGCACTTACATCCATGCCCAGAGCACAACGACCCCTTCGCCAAGCGTGGACATGGGGTGGTCGTGGGCGTGGCGAACAGCGCCGTCGGTTCACTCCAGCAGCACGGCCAACTTGTTGACGAGGTCGAGGCTGGTGGGGGTGACGATGTCCATGGGCTTGCGCTCGGGCGCGTAGTTGAGCGACTGCTTCAGGCTCTCTCCGGTGGTGGTGGCGTTCAGGGGCAGCAGCATCAGGTAGGTATATGCCCCCCCGATGCCGACCACTTGGCCGTCGCCCATACGCCGCCAATCGCGGTGGGGGGGTAGCCGGAAGGCGTTGTAGGTGGCGTCGGACCTTGCGCTGTTGTCGTAGTCGTTCTTGGTGAAATCGCGCACCGCCGCCGAGTGCGCGGCGGTGTGGAGGGTTTCTCCGCTTTCAGCCCTGCTCACATAATCGCCAGGCAGTTTGATCGTGGGCGCGTTGTACTTTTGCAAGCGCGCGGGGTCGCTGCTGGCATTGGGGAAGTACACCGAGTAACCCCAGTCCAGGTGCGGCAAGAAGTCGTTGTCGGCGTTCGTCATGACCGTGCGCATGTCCTTGCTGCCCAGCGGCTGGTAGTCCTGCCACTTGGGCACCAGGCTCGGTATGACGGGCGTGTCCCCGTCGAAGGGCCGCGTCACCCACCGGGGGCCGTAGATGGCCTGGTAGGCCCCGAAGTGCTGCACGAACACCAGCGACGGCGCCTGGCTCAGGTTGAAGACATAGACCGGGTACCAGGGCGTCTGCAGGGTCTTCATGCCGTTGCGGTAGAGCGTGAGCGGGTCGGCGTTGGGGTTGCTGAAGTCGATGGCCACCACCCCCTCCTTGCCCCGGTGCCCGCCGCGCTCTTGCGACAGCGCGGTCCAGGTGACCAGTTGCATGCCGCCGCTGCCGTCGGGATTCCAGCGCATCGGCAGGTAGCCGCCGGGCGCGACGGTCCACGCCTTTCCCTTGGCGGGGTCGAGCAGGGTGTCCACCACATAGTTGTAGTGGCTCTGGTGCAAACGTGGTTGACGCCGGTAGCATGGGCGGCATGAAGGCGACAACGGATCTGTTCAAGGGGAGGCACTATGAGCGCGAGATCATCATCTTGTGCGTGCGCTGGTACTTGCGTTTCAAGCTGAGCTTGCGCGACCTGGTGGAAATGATGGCCGAGCGCGGGGTGCACATCGCGCACACAACGATCCTGCGTTGGGTGCAGCGCTTCGCGCCGGAATTTGTGAAGCGCTGGAACCGCTTTGCTCGACCGGCGGGACGTTCGTGGCGAGCCGACGAAACCTATGTGTATCCGTCCGGTCAACCCATCTTGAATGTCAGTTGAGAAGCGGGCATCGTCCCCACGATTGGAGGATCGTGGAGACGATGGAACA
>CAYUAH010000370.1:0-3191 GCA_964442375.1 uncultured Hydrogenophaga sp.
AGGCCTACACCCACCACCTGGCCGAGGAAAAAGCCCAGGCCATCGTGACGCTGGATCGCTTCATCAAGCTGCACCCGACCAGCCCCGCGCTGGACTATGCGCTCTACCTCAAGGGCGTGGTCAATTTCAACGACAACCTGGGCCTGTTCGGCGCGGTCGCCAAGCAGGACCTGTCCGAACGCGACCAGAAGGCCGCGCGCAGCGCATTCGAAGCCTTTGGCGAACTGGCCAGCCGCTTCCCCGAGTCGAGCTATACCACCGACGCGCGCCAGCGCATGGTCTACATCGTGAACGCGCTGGCCCAGCATGAGGTGCATGTGGCCCGCTACTACTTCACCCGAGGCGCCTACGTGGCAGCGGTCAACCGGGCCCAGGCCGCGCTGACGGACTTCCGAGATGCGCCGGCACTGGAAGAAGCCCTGTTCATCCTCGTCAAGTCCTACGACGCCCTGGGCATGGCCCAGCTGCGCGACGATGCCGCACGTGTGATGGAAAAGAACTACCCCAAAAGCGAGTACCTCAGCCGCGGCTTCAAGCAGGTGGATGAGCCGTGGTGGAAGTTGTGGTGACCAGGGCATCGAGCTCGGCCCACATCGCTTCGTCGTTCTCCACCCAGCGCATGGCCGGCAAGCCGGTCAGCAGCTTGCGGCCATAACCCATGCGGCGCAGCCGCACATCACACACCACCAGCACACCCCGGTCGTGCTCGCTGCGGATGAGCCGTCCAGCTCCCTGCTTGAGCGCCACCGCCGCCTCGGGCAGGAAGTAGCGCGTGAAGGCGCTGCCGCCCTCGTGTTCGATCTGGCGCGTGCGCGCCTCCACCAGCGGGTCGTCGGGCGGTGGGAAGGGCAGCTTGTCGATCACCACCAGCTGCAGCACATCGCCCGGCAGGTCCACACCTTCCCAGAACGAAGCTGAGGCCACCAGCACGGCACCCCGCGCGCCGGGCAGGCCGGCACGTTCAAACTGGCGCAGCAGCTCGCGTTTGGGCGCTTGCCCCTGCACCAGGACTTCCAGCACCGGCGTGCCAGGCACCTGTGCTTCGGCCCAGCCGGTCATGGCATCGGCAATGCGTTTGACGGCCCGCAGGGTGGTGGTCAGCACCAGGGTGCGACCACCGATGCGCCCCGCCCAGCCCCATGCAGCGTGAGCCACCGCGTCGGTGTGGCCGGTGTCGGAGGGTGGCGGCATGTCGGGTGGCACGTACAGCGCCGCCTGCGCCGCGTAGTCAAACGGGCTGGCCACCCGCAGCGTGCGCGCGGCCTTCAGGCCCACCGGTTCGGTGAACCACGACAGCGCGTCGTCGTGGCCCAGCGTGGCCGAAGTGAAGACCCAACTGGTGGCAGGCCCGCCATCGCGCGCCAACACCTTGGTTTGGAAGGCGTCTGCGATGTCCAGCGGTGTCAGCACCAGGCGCAGGCCGGCGCCCAGCTCCACCCAGCGGGCCACACGCGCATCGGCTTCGGGCTCGCGTATGGCTTGCAGGCGCTGTGCAAGCTCGTGAGCACGTTGCGCCACACGCGCCAGATCAGGCGAGTGCTCTTCGACGCCGTGCAGCCCGTCGCACAGCTGGTCCAGCGCGTCGGCCAGGCCATCGAGGGCGGCTGTCCATTCGGCCGGCGCCACGCCCTCGGGCACGGCAGCGTGCCAGCGCCGTTTGCCCGCGCTGCGGCGGTCGGCGCCGATGGCCAGGCGCAAATCCTGCGTGGCACGCTCGACGCCGCCAGCCAGCACACTCCAGTCGCGCAGGCCACGTGCGGCCTGCAGGCCGTGCGCCAGCGTGTCGCGCGCCAGGTCCAGCAAATGCCCGCTGGAGACCTGCACGCCCAGAAACTGCACGCCGATTTCGTTGAGCTGGTGGGCCTCGTCGAACACCACCAGCTCCACCGTTGGCAAGAGTTCGGCGACACCCGATTCGCGCACCGCCACGTCGGCAAAAAACAGGTGGTGGTTGACCACCACCACATCGGCCGCCATGGCCTCGCGGCGGGCCAGGTTGACGTGGCAAGCGCGGAACTGTGGGCACTGGGCGCCCAGGCAGTTTTCGCGCGTGGACGTGACCAGCGGCACGATGGCGGCACGGTCGTCCAGCCCCGGCACCTCGGCCATGTCGCCACTCTGGGTTTGCCGCGACCAGGCTTCGATTCGGTCCAGCCACTGGTGCAGGTAGCGCTCGTGAGGCTCCAGCAGGTAGCGCGCCTGTTCCAAGCGGTGCAAACACAGGTAGCTGGCGCGGCCCTTGAGCAGCGCCGTTCGCACCGGCAACCCCAGCGCGCGGCACACCGCCGGCAGATCACGGCCGAACAATTGGTCCTGCAAGGCCTTGGTGGCGGTGGAAATCAGCGTGCGCCCGCCGCTGAGCAGGGCTGGGGCCAGGTAGGCGTAGGTTTTGCCCACCCCCGTGCCGGCCTCGACCACCAGCGCTTCATGCCTGTCGATGGCCTGCGCCACCGCCAGGGCCATGTCGAGCTGGCCCTGGCGTTCGGCAAAGCGTTGTGCGGCTCTGGCCAGAGGGCCGGTGGCGTAAAAAAACGCTGCCACGTCGTTTTCAAGTGGGCTCAAAGAACAGTTCCTTTGCTCCGATAATACGGGCGAACAAAATCGGCAAGACGCAGGTGCGTCGGCCCAGGGAGCCCGTCCGCGAACCTGGAAACCCATGTCCAAAGGCTATCGAATCTCAGCGTCCACCGGCATCGATCGCGGCGACCGGGACCACCAGCAAGACCAGCTCTGCCTGCTGACCCACCCTCGGGTGCCGGGTTGCCTGCTGGGTGTGGTGGCCGATGGCATGGGCGGACGCAGCGGGGGGCGCAAGGCCTCCGACCAGGTGATGCTGTCGGCGCATCAGCTCTTTGAACGCTACAGCCCTGACAGCGACAAGCCCGCCGAACTGCTGCAGCAACTGCTGCGTGAAGCGCATCTGGTCATCAAGCTCACCGCAGCGGCCTCCGAAGAAGAGCCCCACAGCACGCTGGCGGCCTTTCTGTTGAGCCCCGATGGCGCCTGCGACTGGATCCACTCAGGCGACTCGCGCGTTTACCATTTTCGGCGCGGCAAGCCGGTGTTCCGCACGCTGGACCATTCGCTGGTGCAACAAATGGTCGACCGGGGCGAGATCACCGCGGAAGAGGCCCTCACCCACCCCAGCAGCAACGTGCTCATGGGTTGCCTGGGCACCGAGCGCGACCCGC
>CAYUAH010000371.1:0-3180 GCA_964442375.1 uncultured Hydrogenophaga sp.
ATCAGCAAGGTGACGCCGTTTTTGGTCATGGTGGTGTCGTCTTCGTTGACGATTTCATCGAAGGTGAAACCGTACTGAAAGCCGGAGCAACCGCCGCCCTGCACGAACACGCGCAACTTCAGATCCGGGTTGCCTTCCTCGGCCACCAGGTCGGCCACCTTGGCGGCGGCGCTGTCGGTGAAGATCAGCGGGGCGGGCATGTCGGTCTGGATGTTCTCGGCAACAGCGCTCATGGGGAAAGTCCTCGGCGGGGAATGGTCAGGGCGCGAATGGTAAACCAAATCGCTCGGATATGCCGCTCAACCGGCGATTGCCGCCAGCTTCAGTGTGGGTTTGTCGCCCGCGCCTTCGGCCAGTGGCAACAACTGGCCGGAAATGGTGGCGCCCTGGTGCATTTCCAGCGCGCGGTAGGTCACGTCGCCGGTGATGCGCGCCTTCGGCTGCAGCTCCAGCAGTTCGCTGGCAAACACCGGCCCCAGCACCTGCCCATTGATGATCACATGCCCGGCGCGCACCTCGCCGCGCACTGTGGCCGCTTCGCTGATGACCAGCAGCGAGGGCGCCTCGGACTGCGCCTGCAAGTTGCCCGTGATCTGCCCATCCACCCGCAATCCGTCGGTGAACAACAGGTCGCCACGGATATCGGTGCCGGCGGCGATCAGGCTCTTGATCGGGGGCTGCTTCTTCTTGCCAAACATCGCATCTCCTGGCCTCGCGGGCGCGGGTGGATCACAGCTTTTGCGTGTAGGACGCCTTCTCGGCGCCCCCTTGCATCAAGCGAACGGTGGCGCTTTTTAGCACGGCCTGGGCCGGCAGGTCGAGCTGCCCCTCCAGCCGCAGGTGCTGGCGCAGGCTCAGCGCCTGCGGTGGCGACTCCAGCCGCCACGGCCGCCCCTCCAAGGTGCCGACCAGCGAGATGAGCAGCTGACCACTGAACTCGGGCGGCTGGCGCTCCGACTGCATGACCAACAGCTGCCAGGCCAGCCGGGTGTCGGACGCACGCTGCACACGCAGGCCACGCACGTGGATGGCACCCGAACCGGAGCTGGGTATGAGCTGCTCGAAAAACGCCAGGTCGGCGCCCATGCGCCGGTTTTCGTCTTCCAGCGCCAGAAGCTGCTGCTTGAGCTGCTCCTGCGCCGAGCGCTCGGCCAGCAACAGGCTGTCGGCCGTGTTGGCCACCGATTTCAACGCCGCCATTTCCGACAGCAACCGCTGGTGCTCGACACGCAGGCGCTGCAGTTGACCGCGCGTGTCCTGCTCCAGCCCGGCAATCTCCTTGCCAAACTCGAAGGCCCACAAAGCCAGCGCACCCGAAAAGCCCAGCACCACCGCCCCCAGCAGCCAGCGCAGCGGCCAAGGCAAGGTGCTGCGCACCGCCATGCGGGGGGCGCTGATGGTGAGTCGGCGGCGAAGCAGTCGAAAACGCATAAGGTCGCCGATTGTGCGTCAGATGCCCAGCACGGCGCCAGAAAAGCAAAACCGCCCGAAGCGACACGCTTGCGGGCGGTTGAGGGCGTGAGCCGAAAGCGATTAACGCTTGCTGAACTGCTTGGCGCGGCGTGCGGAACGCAGACCGACCTTTTTACGTTCAACTTCGCGGGCATCGCGGGTCACGAAGCCGGCTTGCGACAGCGCGGGCTTGAGGGCCGCGTCGTAGTCGATCAGCGCGCGGGTGATGCCGTGACGCACCGCACCGGCCTGGCCGGATTCGCCACCACCGTGCACGTTGACCTGCACGTCGAAGGTTTCGGCGTGGTTGGTCAGCAGCAGGGGCTGCTTGGCGATCATGATCGAGGTCTGGCGGCCGAAGAACACTTCGATGTCCTTGCCGTTGACCGTGATCTTGCCGGAGCCTTTTTTCAGAAACACGCGGGCGACGCTGGATTTGCGACGGCCGGTGCCATTGTTCCATTCACCAATCATCTCAAGGCTCCTTTAGATTTCCAGCGCCTTGGGCTGCTGGGCGGTGTGGGGATGCTCTGCACCACCGTACACCTTGAGTTTCTTGATCATGGCGTAGCCCAGCGGGCCCTTGGGCAGCATGCCCTTGACGGCCTTTTCCAGCGCGCGGCCAGGGTGCTTGGCCTGCATGTCGCGGAAGTTGGTGCCGTAGATACCGCCCGGGAAGCCCGAGTGACGGTAGTACATCTTGTCCAGGGACTTGGTGCCCGTGACTTTGAGTTTGGCGGCGTTGACGATGACGATGAAATCACCGGTATCGACGTGGGGCGTGTAAATGGCTTTGTGTTTGCCGCGCAGACGGAGGGCCACTTCGCTGGCGACCCGACCGAGCACCTTATCGGTGGCGTCAATCACAAACCACTCGTGCACCACGTCAGCGGGTTTGGCGCTGAACGTTTTGGTCATGTTGCTACAGAGTGAGGTTTGGCAGGCCCTTTTCCACGGTCGGTGTCTCTCTGAAGGAGACCTCTTAGGTGGGGTGTGGATCCTCGCCGCGGGGCCCAAAAATCGCTGCGAAGCCCGCCATTATATGAAATCCACGCCCGACCTGCAAATACCGCAACCGGGCGGTGGCGGTTACCATCGCCCCATGTTCAGTTACCGACACGCCTTCCACGCCGGCAACCACGCCGATGTGCTCAAACACATGGTGCTGGTCGCCACGCTGAAATACCTGGGCCAGAAGGACACCGCGCTGACCGTGGTCGACACCCACGCCGGCGCCGGCCTGTACCGGCTCGACCAGGACCAGGCACAAACCTCGGGCGAGGCCTCGGGCGGTGTGCTCAAGCTGCGCGCGGCACTGGCCGGCACCGACCCCGCCACCCTGCCCGAAGCCCTGCGCGACTACCTGGACATGGTGGCCCGCTTCAACGACGGCGGCGCCTTCAAGCACTACCCCGGCTCGCCCTGGATTGCGCACGCGCTGCTGCGCCCGCAGGACAAGCTCAAGCTGTTCGAGGTCCACCCCACCGACGGTCGCCTGCTGACCCGCAACGTCGAGGGCCTGGGCGCGGGCAAACAGGTCGAGGTCTTGCGCAAGAACAGCTTCGAAAGCCTGAAGTCGCTGCTGCCGCCGCCCAGCCGGCGCGGTCTGGTGCTGATGGACCCGAGCTACGAGCTCAAGACCGATTACGACGAGGTGGTGGCGACGGTGGTGGACGCCCTCAAACGCTTCCCCACCGGCACCTACGCCATCTGGTACCCGGTGATTGC
>CAYUAH010000372.1:0-3160 GCA_964442375.1 uncultured Hydrogenophaga sp.
AAAAAAGGAAACAACGGACGGATCATAGTGGGGGCCATCCCCCGTTTTTCAAGCCTCACCTCACACCTGCGGCAGCAGGTAGCGGCGCTCCCAGGCGCTGATGTCGCCCAGGTAGTGTTCGTGTTCCAGCGCCTTGACGGCCAAGAAACCCCGCACAAAACGCTCGCCCAGCAACGCCGACGCATATTGGCTTTGCGCCATTTGTTCGTGGGCGGCGGAAAAAGTTCGCGGCAACCCACGCGCCACGTCGTAGCCGTTGCCCACCACGGGCTCGGATGGCTGGCAGCGGGCGTCCATGCCTGCCAGCCCGGCAGCCAGCGTGGCGGCCATGGCCAGGTAGGGGTTGGCGTCGGCGCCAGCAATGCGGTTTTCCACGCGCCGCGCCGCCGGCTGCGACACCGGCACGCGCAGGCCGGTGGTGCGGTTGTCAAAACCCCAGGCCACGTTGATGGGCGCCTGGCTGCCGGCGACGTAGCGGCGGTACGAATTCACCGTGGGGGCATAGATCAAGGTCAGATCCGGCGTGTGGGCCTGCAAGCCGCCGATGTAGTGGAAAAACGCCTCGCTGGCGGAGCCGTCGGCCTGGCTGAAGATGTTGCGGCCTTCGGCGTCCACCACACTCTGGTGCAGGTGCATGGAACTGCCCGCCTGCCCCGCCAGCGGTTTGGCCAGAAAGACGGCGTTGAGCCCATGCTGCAGCGCGATCTCGCGTGCGGCGGTCTTGAACAAAAAGGCCTGGTCGGCCACGGCCACCGGGTCGCCGTGCAGGAGGTTGATTTCGTACTGGCCCGGGCCCACCTCGTGCAGCCAGGTGTCGGCACGTATGCCCAGGCTGTCGATGGCGGCGTGGAAGGCGTCCCAGAACGGTGCCAATTCGTTGAGTTGGTTGAGGCTGAAGGCCGACTGCCCGACCTCGGGCCGCCCGCCGCGCCCCACCGGCAGCGTGAGCGGCTGGCTGGGGTCGGTCATGGCGGCGGTCAGGTAGAACTCGATTTCGGGCGCGATCACCGGTGTCAGGCCTTGCGCGGCGTAGCGCGCGACCACGTTCTTGAGCACCGAACGCGGCGCGAACTCGCACAGGCTGCCGTCCATTTCCACGCAGTCGTGCACCGCCAGGTAACGCGGCACGCTGGCCCAGGGAGTCGGCTTGAGCGTGGACAGGTCGGGCACCAGGCGCACGTCGGGATCGCTGTCGGGAAAGACCGGGTCGTAGGAGTACTCGCCGGTCACGCACTGCATGGGAATGGCCTGGCAAATGCGCAGCTCGCTGCCGGAGGCAAAGCCGGCAGCCGGCATGAGCTTGCCGCGCGGGTAGCCGGTCACGTCGGCGAACAGGCATTCCACGTCGCGCACGCCCGCCTCGCGGAAGTGCTGGCTCAGTGTGTGGCGGTCGGCGTCCAGCGCCAGGTTCAGGTGGGACCAGGAGGGTGAGGAGGTCAAGGTCATAAAGGGTTTTCAGGCCGGCACGCGCCGGGGGCGGAACACCCCCACATCATCATAAAAGGAGGCATCCTGGTTGGCGGGCCACCAGCCGGGGACGCCCAACACGGGCAGGGGCGAGAAGGGTTTGAGGCGCAGGCACTCGGCGTTCAAGCTGTCGGCAAGCCAGGCGTCCCAGGCGAGGTCGCCGTCCAAGCCCATCGGCACGGGCACGGCGTAGACGTGGGCGGTGATGCTCTTGTAAGGCACCACCAGCTTCTCCAGCAGCGCGTGGCCAAACAGCGCCAGCCGTGCCTGCGCCCACAGAGGCCGCAGGTGCACAAAAAGCCGCTGCCAGTCGCGCGCCAGCAGGGCTTGCCACAGCGGCTCGGGCGCCTGCAGCAGGGCCGCGTTTTCGTCGAACAGGGTCAGCGCGTCGCGCAGTGGGCCACGTGTGCTGTGCACACCCTGCCTGGCGATCTCGGCACCCTGCAGGCGGTTGAGCTGTCGCTTGGTTTGCGGATACCGCAGCCAGCACAAGCCGTTGAAAAAGTCGTGCAGGTTCTCGCGCGTGGGCACCTGGCGGCGCTCGAAGATGAACTGCTCGTAGGCCGTGCCTTCGGGCAGCTCGGCCTGGGGCACGAATCGCACCGGCAAAGCCCGCGCGGCACCGGCCACGTTCAAGGCCGCCGACAGGGGCTCGCCGCGGCGCCAGGCCTGGTCCAGTGCCTGGCCGCGCCAGCCGGCCAGCCAGGGTGCAGACCAGTCGATCTCAGGCGGCATGCACCAGGCGCCACGGCAGCGCCTCGCCCGAGCGCAGGGGTTTGAGTTCGGCTTCGCCAAACGCGAAGGACTCGGGCGGGGTCCAGCTTTCGCGCTGGAGCGTGATGGTGCCGGTGTTGCGTGGCAGGCCGTAGAAGTCGGCGCCGTTGAAGCTGGCAAAGGCTTCGAGCTTGTCCAGCGCGCCCGCCGCGTCAAAGGCCTCGGCGTACAGCTCCATGGCGGCGTGGGCCGTGTAGCAACCGGCGCAGCCGGTGGCGTGTTCCTTCAGGTGCGCCGGGTGGGGCGCGCTGTCGGTGCCCAGGAAGAAGCGGTTGTTGCCGCTGGTGGCGGCCTGCACCAGGGCGACCCGGTGGGTTTCGCGCTTGAGCACCGGCAGGCAGTAGTAATGCGGGCGTATGCCGCCGGTGAAGATGGCGTTGCGGTTGTAGAGCAGGTGGTGGGCGGTGAGCGTGGCACCCAGGAAGCGGTCGGCCTCGCTCACGTAGTCGGCGGCATCTTTGGTGGTGATGTGCTCGAACACGATCTTGAGTTCGGGAAAGGCGGCCCGCAGCGGGATGAGCTGCTGTTCGATGAACACGGCTTCGCGGTCGAACAGGTCGATCTCGGGGCTGGTGACCTCGCCGTGCACCAACAGCAGCATGCCCTCGCGCTGCATGGCTTCCAGCGTGGGGTAGATGTTGCGGATGTCGGTCACGCCGGCATCGCTGTTGGTGGTGGCGCCGGCCGGGTAGAGCTTGAGGGCCACCACGCCAGCGTCCTTGGCACGCTTGATTTCGTCGGCGGGCAAGTTGTCGGTGAGGTAGAGCGTCATCAGCGGCTCAAAGCTCACGCCAGCGGGCACGGCGGCCTGTATGCGCTGCTTGTAGGCCAGGGCCTGGGCCGCGGTGGTGACCGGCGGCTTGAGGTTGGGCATGATGATGGCGCGGCCGAACTGGGCGGCGGTGTGGGGCACCACGGT
>CAYUAH010000373.1:0-3141 GCA_964442375.1 uncultured Hydrogenophaga sp.
GAGTTCCAATGACCCATGTCGTGACCGATGCCTGTGTACGCTGCAAGTACACCGACTGCGTGGATGTGTGCCCGGTGGATTGCTTCAAGGAAGGACCCAACTTCCTGGTAATCGACCCGGATGAATGCATAGACTGTGCGGTCTGCATCCCCGAGTGCCCCGTCAATGCCATCTATGCCGAAGAAGACCTGCCCGCCGACCAGCGGCATTTCATTGCCATCAACGCCGAGCGTGCGCCCGGCTGGCCGGTGATCAGCAAACGCAAGCCACCGCTGCCCGACGCGGACGCGTGGAAAGACCGGACCGACAAGTTCGCCACCTTAAAAGACTGACCCTTCGCCCAAGGAACCACCATGAGTGCATTCATCGAGGAACGCGTGCTCAGCGTCCAGCACTGGACCGACCGCCTGTTCAGCTTCACCACCACCCGCGACACGGCCCTGCGTTTCAACAACGGCCACTTCACCATGATTGGCCTGCGCGTCAATGACAAGCCGCTGCTGCGCGCCTACAGCATCGCCTCGCCCAACTACGAAGACCACCTCGAATTCCTCAGCATCAAGGTGGAGGAAGGCCCGCTCACTTCGCGCCTGCAGCACATCCAGGTGGGCGACACCGTCATCGTCGGCCGCAAGCCCACCGGCACCCTGGTGGTGGATTACCTGCTGCCGGGCAAACGGCTGTACCTGCTGTCCACCGGCACCGGCCTGGCACCCTTCATGAGCATCGTGCGCGACCCCGAGACCTACGAAAAATTCGAGCAGGTCATCCTCGTGCACGGCGTGCGCACCGTGGACGAACTGGCCTACCACGACCTCATCCTCGACCACCTGCCCAGCCACGAATTTCTGGGCGACCTGATCGCCAGCCAGCTGCTGTACTACCCCACCGTGACGCGCGAGGATTTCCGCAACGTGGGCCGCATCCCCGACCTCATCGAGTCGGGCAAGCTGTTCACCGACCTCGACCTGCCGCCGCTGGACCCCGCCACCGACCGTGCGATGATTTGTGGCAGCCCGGGCATGCTCAAGGACCTCAAGCACCTGCTGGAAAAACGTGGCTTCAACGAAGGCAACACCTCGCGCCCCGGCGACTTCGTGATCGAGCGCGCGTTCGCCGAATCCTGAACGACAGCCCTGGCCCGTCGCTCCACCGCACAGGAACCCCATGAGCACCACCGCCCCGCGCAGCAGCACCGCCCGCAAACCCGCCGCACCCGGCCGCAAACCGGGCGTGCGCGAACTGGCGGCACTGGAAACCCAGGACAACATCCTGCGCGCGGCCACGCGCATCTTCGCCAAGCACGGGTTTTCCGGCGGGCGGGTGGACCAGATTTCCAAGGCGGCCAAGTCGCACGACCGGATGATCTACTACTACTTCGGCAGCAAGGAAGGTCTGTACATCGCGGTGCTCGAAGACCTGTACCGCCGCTTCAACGACGCCGAAGCGGCGCTGAAGTTCAACGTGGACAAACCCGAAGAAGCGCTGGTGGCGGTGATCAGCTTCATCTGGGACTACTACCACCGCAACCCCGAGTTCATCACCCTGCTCAACGACGAGAACCTGCACCGGGGCAAACACATCTCGAAGTCGCTGCGCGCGCGCGAGTACTCGTCGCCGGCCATCCAGGTGCTGGAATCGGTGCTGGCCAGTGGCGTGCAGCAAAAGGTGTTCCGCAGCGGCCTGTCGGCGCGTGACGTCTACCTCATGATCGCCGGCCTGAACTACTTCTACCTCTCCAACCGCTATACGCTGTCCGCCTTCCTCGGCGAAAAGCTGGAGCAGCAAGATGCGATGGCGCACTGGCAACAGTTCGTCATCGACACGGTGCTGCGCACCGTCAAACCCTGAACTCTCTTCACCCCCTCACCGGAGCGACACATGGCAGAAGCTGCAAGCAGTGAAAAATCGGGCAAGGTCGTCATCAAGAACATCGGCCTGCTGCTCTCGGGCGACATCGACAACCCCATCCTGAGCGCCGACACCATCGTGGTGTTGGACGGCCTCATCGTCGCCGTCGGCAAAGAGAAAGACTGCGACCTCGAAGGCGCGCGCCAGACCATAGACGCGCGCCGCACCTGTGTCGCGCCTGGCCTGATCGACAGCCACGTGCACCCGGTCTTCGGCGACTGGACACCGCGCCAGAACCAGCTGGGCTGGATCGAATCGACCATGAACGGCGGCGTCACCACCATGATCTCGGCGGGCGAGGTGCACCTGCCTGGCCGCCCCAAGGACATCGTCGGCCTCAAAGCCCTGGCCATCACCGCCCAGCGCGCCTTCGACAACTTCCGCCCCGGTGGCGTCAAGGTCATCGCGGGTGCGCCGGTGATCGAAAAAGGCATGGTCGAGCAGGATTTCAAGGACATGGCCGACGCCGGCGTCAAGCTGCTGGGCGAGGTGGGCCTGGGCTCGGTCAAGGCCGGTGAGGAAGCGCAACAAATGGTGGCCTGGGCACGCAAATACGGCATCCAGAGCACCATCCACACCGGCGGTCCCTCCATCCCCGGTTCGGGCCTGATCGACAAGGACGTGATCCTGGAGGCCGACGCCGACGTGATCGGCCACATCAACGGCGGCCACACCGCCCTGCCCTGGAAACACGTTTGCGAGCTGTGCGAGAAGTCCTCGCGCGCCATCGAAATCGTGCACAACGGCAACGAAAAAATCGCCATCGAAGCCGCACGCGCGGCCATCGAGCTCAAGTGCCCACACCGGGTCATCCTGGGCACCGATGGCCCCGCCGGCTCCGGCGTGCAGCCGCTGGGCATGCTGCGCCTCATCGCATTGATCTCCAGCTTCGCCGGCATCCCGGCCGAGGTGGTGTTCGGTTTTGCCACCGGCAACACCGCCCGCATCCGCGGGCTGAACTGTGGACTCGTCGAAGTGGGCCGTGCGGCCGACTTCGTGTTCATGGACAAGGCCCAGCACACCGCAGGCAAAGACCTGCTGGAAAGTGTGCAACTGGGCGACATCCCCGGCATCGGCATGGTCATGATCGATGGCCTGGTGCGCTGCGGCCGCAGCCGCAACACGCCGCCGGCAACCGACATCCCCGTCATTCTCTGATCTGCAAGGAAAGCCCCATGAAAGTCTTGGTCCCCGTCAAACGCGTGGTGGACTACAACGTGAAGGTCCGGG
>CAYUAH010000374.1:0-3130 GCA_964442375.1 uncultured Hydrogenophaga sp.
GCGCTGCCGCGGTGCAGCTCGATGATGCGCCGCAGGGTCACCTTCAGGCTCTCGGCGCGTTTGAGGCCAAAGGGCTGCAACACGCGGTGTTCGTGTTCCTTGGCCTGTTCCATCAAATCGGCCACGATGGTGCGGCCTTGGGGCGTGATGCGGACCATGGTCACGCGCCGGTCGCTGTCGTGGGGGTAGCGCTCCACCAGCGCCTTGGCTTCCATGCGGTCCAGCAGACGCGTGACCGTGGGTTGTTTGCTGATGGTGATCTCGGCCAGACCGCCGATGCTCAGACCGGGTTTGCTGGCCAGGGTGGCCAGGATGCGCCACTCGGTGACCGAAAAGCCGGCGGCCTGCACCACCTCGTGGAATTCACCGGAAATGAGTTTGCTCGCCTGGGCCAGCAAGGCCGGCAGGTAGTCGTCCACAAAAGGCAGGGGATCGAGCTCGTCGGGCAGGGTGTCAACCATGGGGGCGGCGCCTGCGACCGGCAACCGGCCCACAAAGCGAGAAAGACAGCATGGGCAATGATAGCCCGGCCGCCCGGCAGGGCTCACTCCGCAGGCAGCTGGTCAAGCGACTGGGCCAAACCACCCAGCAGGTGGTGCAGCAGGCGGCGGTCACCCTCTGGCACGCCGGCCAGCAGGCGGCCCACCCACTGCCGGTGCGCCACGGCCATGCACTCAAAGGTGGCCAGGCCCAAGGGGGTGATGCGCACGATGTGTGACCGGCGGTCCTTGGCGTCCACCTCACGCGTGACAAAACCGTCGGCCAACAACTGATCGGTGAGGCCGGTGATGTTGCCCCCGGTCACCATCAAACGGCGCGACAGGGTTTTCATGCGCAGGCCGTCGGGGTAGTGCTGCAGCTGCGCCAGGTAGTCGAAACGCGCCAGGCTGGTGCCAAAGCCGCGCCGCAAGCGCTGCCCCAGCGCCTGTTCCAGACGGTGGGTGCAGCCGAGCAGGCGCAGCCACAGGCGCACGGCCTGACGTTCGTCGGAGTCGCTGAGGGCGCCGCTGTCGGGCGAGGTGTCGAGCGACGTTTCGGTATGAGAACTCAGTTCCATGTGGTTGGCCCCGACCCAGCGCTGGAATGGAACTTGCTGACGACAACACGCGCGCTGTGCAAAGGGGCATGGGACAGTGTCCGCCAGGCATGGCCTGCCCACAATCCACTTTCCGCTTCACAGCATCCGATTTGCGCGATGAATCCGGTGACCAGCCCTGGGATTTCCCCATGATTGTTTAGTTCTAAAACAGTTAGCATGAATGAATCGGTGTCCTGCGCCCGTGGTGCAGCGACCGTCCGAACGGAACCCCGTCCGAGGCCTTATGCACACGAGCAGCGAGTCGCACCTTCTTGACCGTTTTCCCCTGTTCCGCTCGCGCTCGGCCGACGAGGCCAGCGCGCTGATGGGCAACGTGTTCTCACCCCACCGCCTGGCCATGCGCGGCCAAACCTGCGACTTGCAGTTGCGCCACAACCGGGTGCGGCTGAGCCAGCTCGGCATCAATGTGCTGACCTATGGGGCGGAAGTCGAGATCGATCCCGGCGAACGCGGCGACTTCTACATGCTGCTCCTGCCCCTGCAAGGCCAGGCCATCACCGAATGCACCGGCCGCAGCGCCACCCTCGATGCCGGCACCATGGGCGTGTTGCACCCGCGCCAACTCACCCGCATGAACTGGAGCCCCGATTGCGAGATGGTGCTGCTGGAAGTGCCACGCCGGGTGCTGGAAGACGTGGTGGGCCAAGCCCCTCACACCGCAGATGGCGGCCTGACCCTGGCCCTGCCGCGGGCCACACCTTCGGTGGCGGCGTGGTGGCAATCGGTGCTGGACATGACCCACAGCCTGCACCACTTTGGTGACCAGTGGCTGGCACAACCCGGCATGCAGCAGGCCATGGAAGGTTTTCTGGTGGCCGGCCTGCGCATGTTGTTCAACGAGCCCGAGCGCCTGCCGCTGGCCACGCTGCCCTTGTCCGCCAACAGCCACCGGGCCCTGTCGCGGGCCATCGACTACATCCAGGCGCACGCCAGCGACCGGCTCACCGTGGCCGACATCGCCAACGCCGCCTGCGTGAGCCCGCGCACCCTGGAAGCGGCGTTCCGCCGCCGCTACGACCAGTCGCCATTGGCCTATGTGCGTGGCCTGCAGCTGGACCGCGTGCACGACAGCCTGCGCAAGGCCCACCTGACGCAACGTGGCGTGCAGGTCACCGACATCGCCATGGAAAACGGCTTCACCCACATGGGCCGTTTTGCCGGCTACTACAAAAAACGCTTCGGCAACACGCCCACACAGACGCTCAAAGGCGGCTGAGCCCTCTCAGGGGAACAGCTGGATCATGGGCAGGCGGCTGTGCGCGTTGACCAGGTTCACGCGCTTGAGCGCAATGCGCAAGCCTTCGGGCGTCTCGCGCACACGGTGCACACAGTGGCCGTGCAAGACCACCATCTCTTCGCCCCGGCTTTCCGCGTAGGTGAAAGGCGTGTGCAGTGTGTGCACGCCGGCATCGGAAGACAACAGGCGCGGCGTTTGCAACACGTGCTGGCACTGGCTGCGCTGCTGTTGTGAATGGGCACGGTCGCCGCGCAGCCGGGCCACACGCAGGCGCAACAGCAAAGGGCTTTCGTCGGCGATGGCGTTGTGCCGCTCGTCTTCGGTTTGCGCCTGGCCCTTGAGCGGCACCCAGTAGCGGCCGTCCTCGGCAAACAGCGCCAGCCAGGCCTCGAAGTTGCCCTCGTCCAGCAGGCGAGCCTCGTCAAAGATGAAGTCTTGCAGGCGCTGTTGCATCACTGGCCTCCCTCCAGGCGGCGCGTCATGTGCTGTGCCCAGGCCCGGTACTGGTTGCGTATCAGCAGCTCACTGCTGCCGTTGGTGTCCATGGGCAGCGTGTCCAGCTCGGCCGCGTTGAAGTCGCGGTGCAGGCTGACCCAATCGTTGGGGCCTGAGCGCAGGCCCTGCTGCTGCTGCTCGAACAGGTGGATGTCGTCGTGCGCCACGATGGACATGGGCGAGAACACCAGGCGGCTGTAGTTGAGCGCGCGGTCGAACAGCAGGTCGGGCCCGCCCACGGTGCGGAAGTTCCAGGCCTCGATCACCGTGCGGTCCACCGCCACCGGGCGGATCACGCG
>CAYUAH010000375.1:0-3114 GCA_964442375.1 uncultured Hydrogenophaga sp.
GCTTCCTGCCCGACCTGAGCGACGCCGAGATCACGCTGCAGATCGAGTACGGCCTGGCCAAGGGCTACGCCTGGAGCGTCGAATACACCGACGACCCGCACCCGCGCAACACCTACTGGGAGATGTTCGGTATGCCCATGTTCGACCTGAAAGACGCCGCCGGCGTGCTGATGGAGGTGAACGACTGCCGCAAGGCTTTTCCCAGCCACTACATCCGCCTGATGGCCTTTGACTCCACACGCGGCGTCGAGTCGATCGCCATGAGCTTCATCGTCAACCGGCCCGCCAACGAGCCCGGCTTCGTTCTGGAGCGCCAGGAAATCGGCGGCCGCAGCATGCGCTATACGACACGTGGCTACGGCGCCGACAAGCCCGAAGCACAACGCTACTGATCGCGACAGAGGCCCGCCATGTACGCCATCCCCGGACAGACCACCGCCACGCCACAGCCCGAGCCCGTGGCCACCGCGCCGACGCCACGCTCGGTGGCCCAGGTGCTGGCTGAATCGAACGTGCTGGCGGTGCTCGACGAGCTCGAGCGCGACCTGGTGGGCCTGGCGCCGGTGAAGGCGCGCATCCGCGACATCGCCGCCCTGCTCGTCATCGACAAGCTGCGCTCGGGGCTGGGCCTGGCCAGCCAGGCGCCCAGCCTGCACATGTGCTTCACCGGCAACCCGGGCACCGGGAAAACCACGGTGGCACTGCGCATGGCCGAAATCCTGCACCGCCTGGGCTATGTGCGCAAAGGCCATGTGGTCAGCGTCACGCGCGACGACCTGGTGGGCCAGTACATCGGCCACACCGCGCCCAAGACCAAGGAAGTGCTCAAGAAAGCCATGGGCGGCGTGCTCTTCATCGACGAGGCCTACTACCTCTACAAGCCCGAGAACGAACGCGACTACGGGCAGGAGGCCATCGAAATCCTGCTGCAGGTGATGGAGAACCAACGCGACGATCTGGTGGTCATCCTCGCCGGTTACAAGGACCGCATGGGCAGCTTTTTCCAGTCCAACCCTGGCATGAGCTCGCGCATTGCCCACCACATCGACTTCCCCGACTATGCGCCCCACGAGCTGACCCAGATTGCCGACCGCATGCTGACCGCCCAGAACTACCGCCTGACGCCTGAGGCGCAACAGGCCTTCGAGCGCTACCTGGCGCTGCGGGTGCAGCAGCCCCACTTTGCCAACGGCCGCAGCGTGCGCAACGCGCTCGACCGTGCCCGCCTGCGCCAGGCCAGCCGCCTGTTTGCCGACAGCCAGCGCGAGCTCAGCGCCGACGACCTGTGCACGCTGGAGGCTTCCGACATCCTGTCCAGCCGGGTGTTCAGCCAGGGAGCCACCGCATGACACTGCAAGCCCTCATCTTTGATGTGGACGGCACCCTGGCCGACACCGAAGCCGCCCACCTGGCCGCCTTCAACCACGCCTTCGCCGAAGAAGGCCTGGACTGGCACTGGGACACGGCGCTCTACACCGAGCTGCTGGAAATCTCCGGAGGCAAGGAGCGCATGGCGCACCACTGGCAGCGCACGCGCGGCGACATCGTCGATGTGGATGGCAGGGGTGTGCGCGACACCATCGACCGCCTGCACGCCCTCAAGACCGCCGCCTACGAGGCCATGGTGCAAGATGGTGCCGTGGAACTGCGCCCTGGCGTCTTGCGCCTCATGAGCGAAGCACAGGCCCAGGGCCTGCGCCTGGCCATTGCGACCACCACCTCGCCGGTCAACATCGCCGCCCTGCTCAAGCGCGCCATTGGCCCCGACTGGCGCACCCACTTCGCCGCCATCGGCGACGCGTCCACCGCACCCGTCAAAAAGCCCCACCCGCAGGTCTACCAACAGATGCTGACCGCGCTGCAACTGCCGGCCGACGCCTGCCTGGCGTTCGAGGACTCGTCCAACGGCCTGCGTGCGGCCACCGCCGCCGGCATTGCCACCGTGGTCACACCCAACAGCTTCACCGCTCACCACGATTTTTCGGGCGCCCTGCGTGTGGTGCCCGATCTGCAGCAGGTGCACATGGCCCAGCTGCGCGACTGGCACCGGGCGCCGGTCGCCCACTGACACGAATTCTTCAAAACCGCGAGGCCACCATGCCGCTCAGCCAACGTTTCACCCTCACGCAGTACCTGATCGAACAACGCCGCCGCTTCCCCGACGCCAGCGGCGATTTCAACGCCCTCATCCTCGACGTGGCCCTGGCCTGCAAGGCCATTGCGCGCACCGTGGCCTTCGGCGAGCTCGGCGGCGTCACCGGCAACCACGAGGTCGAGGGCGGCGCCAGCATCAACGTGCAGGGCGAGACACAGAAGAAGCTGGACGTGCTGAGCAACCAGGTCTTCATCCAGATGAACGAATGGGGCGGCCACCTGGCGGGCATGGCGTCCGAGGAGATGGACGCGCCGTATCAGATCCCCGCCAGCTACCCGCGCGGCAAGTACCTGCTGGTGTTCGACCCGCTGGACGGCAGCAGCAACATCGACGTCAACGTGTCGGTCGGCAGCATCTTCTCCGTCCTGCGCGCGCCGGCCGACGCCATCGCCAGCGGGCGCGACCTGACGGAAGCCGACTTCCTGCAGCCCGGCGCCACCCAGGTGGCGGCCGGCTACGCGCTCTACGGCCCCACCACCATGTTCATCCTCAGCGTGGGCAACGGTGTGGCCGGCTTCACGCTCGACCCCAACCTGGGCGAGTTCCGCCTCACCCACCCCGACATCCGCGTGCCCGAGCAGACGCAGGAGTTCGCCATCAACGCCTCCAACAGCCGCTTCTGGGAGCCGCCGGTCAAGCGTTACGTGGACGAGTGCCTGGCCGGCAAAACCGGCCCGCGTGGCAAGGACTTCAACATGCGCTGGATCGCCAGCATGGTGGCCGAGGCCCACCGCATCCTGATGCGCGGCGGCGTCTTCCTGTACCCGCGCGACACCAAGGACCTGAGCAAACCTGGCCGCCTGCGCCTGCTCTACGAGGCCAACCCCATCGGCTTCATCATGGAGCAGGCCGGTGGCCGCGCCAGCACCGGCCGCCAACCCGTGCTGGGCGTGCGCCCCAGCGAACTGCACCAGCGCATCGGCCTGGTGTTCGGCTCGAAGAACGAGGTCGAACGCATC
>CAYUAH010000376.1:0-3108 GCA_964442375.1 uncultured Hydrogenophaga sp.
AACACCGCCAGCAGCACCAGCACCTTGAGTTCGAGCACCGCCAGCGAGGTGGCCTGCGCGAACGGCATTTCGCTGACCATTTCCACGGCTTTTTCGGTGGTGCCCAGCACCGCGAACAGACCGCCGATGATGAGGATGGAGGTGGAACAAAAAAACGCGGGCGTTTGCGACAGGCTCTGCGTGATCAGGCCGTCGAGCATGCGGGGGTCGCGTGCGGTCGCCTGCAGCATCCAGAAACCCCGGTAGCGGTTGGTGGTCACCAGCAAGGACGGTTTGCGGGCGCCCCAGGCCTTGGCAAACCAGGCGTAACCCGCCCACAAGGCAAAAAAGCAGACCAGCGCCAGCCAGTCTGCCCACGGCAACAGGGCAATGAACTTCATGCCCCGAATGTTAAGCCGGGATCAGGGCGCGAGGTCGAACACCAGCACCTCGGCGTCCTGGCCTTGCGTGAGCGCCAGGCGCGCCTCACCCTCGATCAGCGCGGCGTCGCCACCTTGCAGGGCTTCACCATTGACCGACAGGCTGCCGCGCACCAGATGCACATAGGCCTTGCGGGCCGGGTTCAGCGCCAGTTCGGTCTGCTCATCGCCGTCAAACAGGCCGGCGTAGAGCGACGCGTCGGCGTTCATGCTCACCGACCCGTCGGCGCCGGTGCGCGAGGCCACCAGCCGCAGTCGGCCGCGCTTCTCGGCTTCGGGAAACGCCTTTTGTTCGTAGCCGGGTTTGATGCCGGTGAACTTGGGCTCGATCCAGATCTGCAGGAAGTGCGTCTGCTGGTTGGGCGCGTGGTTGAATTCGCTGTGCATCACGCCGGTGCCGGCGCTCATGCGCTGCACCTCGCCGGGCGGGATGCCCTTGACGTTGCCCATGCTGTCTTTGTGGGCCAGCTCACCCGACAACACGTAGCTGATGATCTCCATGTCGCGGTGACCGTGGGTGCCAAAGCCGGTGCCAGGGGCGATGCGGTCTTCGTTGATCACCCGCAGGTTGCCCCAGCCCATGTGAGCGGGGTCGTAGTAGCCGGCGAACGAGAAGGAATGGAAGCTCTTGAGCCAGCCGTGGTCGGCGTAGCCGCGCTCCTGGGATCGTCTGAGTGTCAGCATCTGGGGTCTCCTTCGTGAGGGTGGTCGATGTCCGTGACTGTAGACCTGCGCTGTCCTTGCCAGGGGCTGGGGCTTTGATGCCACCATTCAAAACAATTGAATAGAATTTTGCCCATCATGCAAAACCCCCGCAGTGCGCTGTCGCCCGAAAACCTCAAGCTCATCGACACCGTGGCCCGCCAGGGCAGCATGGCGGCCGCGGCACGCGAACTGGGCCTGGTGCCCAGCGCCCTGACCTACCGCGTGCGCCAGGTGGAAGACGCGCTGGACGTGCTGCTGTTCGACCGCAGCGCGCGCCGCGCCCAGCTGACCCCGGCCGGTGCCGAACTGTTGCGCGCGGGCGAGCACCTGCTGCTGGAACTCGACGCCGTGGCCCAGCGCGTCAAGCGCATCGCCACCGGCTGGGAACCCCAACTCACCATCGCAGCCGACGCCATCATCGCGCGCAGCACCCTGTTCGAGCTGTGCGAGGCCTTTTACGCCCTGGGTGCGCCCACCCAGCTCAAGCTGCGCGCGGAAACACTCACCGGCACCTGGGAAAGCGTGCTCAGCGGCAGCGCCGACCTGGCCCTGGGCGTGGCCGCCGACCTCACCCCCTCCACCGGGATTGCCCTGGCCGACATGGGCCACCTGCCCTTCATTTTTGTGGTGGCGCCCCACCACCCGCTGGCCGCCATAGAGGGCAAGCTCAGCGACGCGCAACTGCAGCCGCACCGCGTGGTGGCCGTGGCCGACTCCACCCAGCGCGGGCGCAGCGTGAGCCTGGGCATACTGCCGGGGCAGGAGGTGCTGACCGTGCCCACCATGACACACAAACTCGAAGCGCAGCTGCGCGGCCTGGGTTGCGGTTTCCTGCCACAACCGCTGGTGCAACCCTACATCGACGCCGGCCTGCTGGTGGCCAAACCGGTGGCCCGCCCCACGCGTGTGGTGCGTGTGGCCTACGCCTGGTGTGTCAGTGGCACGGGCCGCAAAGTCGAAGGCCGCGCGCTGAGTTGGTGGCTGGACCAATTGCGCCACCGCAACACCCGCCAGGCCTTGCTGGAAAACCACCACCGGAACTGAGGCCACGGCTGTTACAGTGGCTTGAACAACACGACCCACACACCATGAAAAAGCCAAGCCCCAACCCCCGCCCCAAACGCCCGCGACACATCGCCGTCATCGGCGCCGGCATGGCCGGTGTGGTGTGTGCCCGCACCCTGGTGCAAGCCGGCCACCGGGTCACCCTGCTTGAAAAAAGCCGGGGCTTTGGTGGCCGCATGGCCACGCGCCACACCGAGTTTGGCGACTTCGACCACGGCGCCCAGTACTTCACGGTGCGCGACCAGCGTTTTGTGACCCTGCTCAAAACCGTGCCCACGCTGGCACGGCCCTGGAGCGCCAACACCGTGCGCGTGCTCGACGAGCTGGGCCACGTGCTGGCCAGTGCGCCGCCGCCCACCGAAGCGCATTTTGTGGGCACCCCCAGCATGAATGCGCTGGTGCGCCACTGGGCCCAACCGCTGAGCGATGGCAGCCTGAACGCCGAGACCCTGCTGGAGACCCGAGTCACCCACATCGAACGCGACGTGCTGGACGCCACCCGGTGGCAGCTGCGCACCGAGGGCCCGGCCGATGCCCAGCATGTGTACGGCGGTTTCGACCAGGTGCTGCTGGCCCTGCCCCATGTGCAGGCCGACAGCCTGCTGCGCGCCAGCAGCCTGCTGCCCGCGCTGCGCAAAACCATGGCACACGTGACCGTGGCCCCCTGCTGGACGCTGATGGTGGCCTACCCCAACGCCATGCAGCCCGGCCTGAGCCACCTGGGCCCACACTGGAACGCCGCGCGCAGCACCCACCACCGCATCAGCTGGCTGGCGCGCGAGTCCAGCAAACCAGGGCGCAGCCCCATCGAGCGCTGGACCATACAGGCCAGTCCGGGCTGGTCGGCCGAGCACCTGGAGGACGACGCCGACCGCGTCAAGGCCAAGATGCTCAAGGGTTTTGCCCAGATCACCGGCAT
>CAYUAH010000377.1:0-3068 GCA_964442375.1 uncultured Hydrogenophaga sp.
CGGTGTATTCGCCGTAGTGGAAGATGCTGGCGGCCAGCACCGCGTCGGCGCCACCGGCCTGAATGCCGGCGGCGAGGTGATCGAGGTTGCCGACGCCGCCGGAGGCGATCACCGGCACGTCCACCGCTTCGCTGACGCTGCGCGTGAGTTCCAGGTCGAAGCCGGCCTTGGTACCGTCGCGGTCCATGCTGGTCAGCAGGATTTCCCCCGCGCCGTAATCGGCCATCTGTTTGGACCAGGCGATGGCGTCCAACCCGGTGTTCTTGCGTCCGCCGTGGCTGTAGACGTCCCAGCCCTCGCCGCGGTCCATCACGTCGGTGCCAAAGCGGCGCTTGGCGTCGATGGCAACGACGATGCACTGGGCGCCGTACTTGTCGGAGGCGTCGCGAATGACCTGCGGGTTGGCGATGGCGGCGGAGTTGAAGCTGGTCTTGTCGGCGCCGGCATTGAGCAGGCGGCGCACGTCTTCCACCGTGCGCACGCCGCCCCCCACCGTCAGCGGAATGAAGACCTGCGAGGCCACGGCCTCGATGATGTGCAGGATGAGGTCGCGCCCATCGCTGGTGGCGGTGATGTCCAGAAAGGTGAGTTCGTCGGCGCCCTGTTCGTTATAGCGGGCGGCGATCTCGACCGGATCGCCTGCGTCGCGCAGCTCAACAAAATTGACGCCTTTGACGACACGACCACCGGTCACGTCGAGGCAGGGGATGATGCGTTTGGCCAGCATGGCGCTATTGTCTCACCCGGCCGCAACGTCGAACTGCTGCCAGCCATGCCACCGCCCGCCCGCCGCCACGACGACCGGCTGCAGCACCTGCGCCGCCTCGACACACAACATGCGACGGTGGGCCTCTCCAGGCAGATCGGGCATGGGGCCGCCCGGGTTCCAGACCACGGTGTGCCCCCATCCCGGGCTTTGCGCGATGTCGATGGCGTGTGCCCCGTCCACCAGCCGCAACGGACCTGGCGCTGCGGCGTACACGCGATCAAAAGCCCCGGCGAAGGCCAGCGCCGCCACGGCTTGGCCGGTCACTTCGAGCAGGCTGTCCCACTCGGCCTGGCCGCCCAAGCCCAGCAGCCGCACCTGGGCCACATCGTCCACCGCCAGGTAGCTGTGCAAGGCGCCCGAAAAGGCCCAGTCGGTTGCGCCGGGGTTGTGGATGTCGAGCGCGATGCGCAGCTGGCCAGGGTGCAGGCGCAAGGTCAAGCACAGCTCGAACGCGTGGGGCCACAGTGCGCGCGTGTGCGCATCGGCCAACAGGTGCCATCGCCATTCGACACCCCCATCCAGCGCCTGGACATCCCCGCGCTGCCACGTCAGGTTGCGCGCAAAACCGTGTTTGGGCAAATCACCACGCTGGTTGAACTGCGGCCAGCACAGCGGCACACCGCCACGGATGGGCGTGTGGCCGTCGGCGGCGCTGCCGGGGCTCACGAACAACCGCTCGCGGCCGCCTGTGGTCCATGAGAGGACTTGTGCGCCCTGCTCGGCCACCAGCAGGCTGTCGCCCTGGGGCAGCGTGACGCGCCAGCACGGCAGGCCGCGCCACGCCTCGGTATGGCAGGTGACGGGCGGGCCCACTCAGCCGTTGAGTTCGTCGGCCAGACGCTGGCCGGCTTCGAAATCGAGGTCGCCGGTGTAGATGGAGCGACCGCAGATCACGCCTTCCACCCCTTCGCTCTCAACGTCGCACAGTTTGCGGATGTCGGCGATGTTGTGCAGGCCGCCCGACGCGATGACCGGGATGCTCAGGGCCTGCGCCAGCTTGACGGTGGCATCGATGTTGATGCCGGTCAGCATGCCGTCGCGACCGATGTCGGTGTAAATCACCGACTCGACGCCGTAGTCCTCGAACTTTTTGGCCAGGTCCACCACCTCGTGGCCGGTGAGCTTGCTCCAGCCGTCGGTGGCCACCTTGCCGTCCTTGGCGTCCAGGCCCACGATGATGTGACCGCCGAAGGCGGTGCAGGCGTCTTGCAGGAAGCCGGGGTTCTTGACGGCGGCGGTGCCAATGATGACGTAGCGCAGGCCGGCATCGAGGTAGCGCTCGATCGTATCGAGATCGCGGATGCCGCCACCGAGCTGCACGTCCACCTCGGAGCCCACCTCTTTCAGGATCTTGCGTATGGCCTGCTCGTTCTTGGGCTTGCCGGCGAAGGCGCCGTTGAGATCGACCAGGTGCACGCGCCGCGCGCCCTTGTCCACCCAGCTGCGGGCCACGGCAGCGGGGTCTTCACCGAAAACGGTGGTCTGGTCCATGTCGCCCTGTTTGAGGCGCACGCATTGGCCGTCTTTCAAGTCAATGGCAGGTATCAGCAGCATGGCAGGTGGTGTGAAGCGACGCGCGCGTCAGGGGTTCCAGTGGAGAAAGTTGCGGTAGAGCGCCAGCCCTTGGTCGGCGCTCTTTTCGGGGTGAAACTGGGTGGCAAAAATGTTACCTTGGGCCACGGCAGCGGTAAAGCGCTGGCCGTAGTCGGTTTCGCCGACGGTGTGCGCCGCGTCATCGGGCCGCGCGAAGTAGCTGTGCACGAAGTAGAAATAGGCGCCGTCCTCGACACCGGCCCAGATCGGGTGCGGGCGCTGGAACACGCGGTTCCAGCCCATCTGCGGCACCTTGTAGCGGCTGCCATCGGGTTGGCGCTGGCCTTCGAGCCGAAAACGCGCCACCTGCCCGGGAATGAGGTTCAGGCCATCGGTGGGGCCTTCTTCGCTGCGGGTCAGCAACATCTGCATGCCCACACAGACACCGAAAAGCGGTTTGTTGGCGGCCGCATGCAACACCGCGTCCTGCAGGCCGGAAGCCGCCAACTCACGCATGCAATCGCCCATGTGGCCCTGGCCAGGCAGCACCACGCGCTCGGCGTTGAGCACATCCTGGGCGTTCTGGGTCACGCGCACGTCGAAATCGGTGGCGGCCGCCACGTGTTGCACGGCCTGCGAAACCGAGCGCAGGTTGCCACTGCCGTAGTCCACCACGGCCACTGTCTTGCGTGTCATCGTTGGCAGCGGGTTACAGGGAACCTTTGGTGGAGGGGATCACATCGCCCAGGCGCGGGTCGCGCTCCAG
>CAYUAH010000378.1:0-3067 GCA_964442375.1 uncultured Hydrogenophaga sp.
GTTGTAGGCCATGGGTGTCTCCTGCGGTGAAAACGTTGGAACGTCGGCCATTGTGTCATTTCAGGCAGAAAACGTCGGCGCCATTGCCGCGCCGCCGGACAGGGCCGCCGGCCTGCGACAATCCTGCCCCATGCAACACACCTACGTCCTGACCCTGTCCTGCCCCGACCGGCCCGGCATCGTGCACGCGGTGTCGGGTTTCCTGTTCGAGCGCGGCGGCAACATCGAAGAAGCCGCCCAATACAACGACCACGACACCGGCCTGTTTTTCATGCGGGTCCAGTTCGCTTGCGACCAGCTGAGCGAAGCCGAGTTGCGCGCACAGCTGGCGCAGTTTGCCAACGGCTTCAACATGGCTTGGGGCTTGCACCCCCTGAGCGCGCCCATGCGCACGGTGCTGCTGGTGAGCAAGGAAGGCCACTGCCTCAACGACCTGCTGTTCCGCTGGAAAAGTGGCCTGCTGCCACTGGACATCCGCGCCATCATCAGCAACCACCGCGAGTTCTACCAGTTGGCCGCCAGCTACAACGTGCCCTTCCACCACATCCCGGTGACGGCCGCCACCAAGGCCCAGGCCGAAGCCAAACAGTTCGAGATCATCCAGAACGAACAGGCCGAGCTGGTGGTGCTGGCGCGCTACATGCAGATCCTGAGCGACGACCTGTGCAAGAAGCTGGCCGGCCGCGCGATCAACATCCACCACAGCTTTTTGCCCAGCTTCAAGGGCGCCAAGCCTTACTACCAGGCGCACGACCGGGGCGTGAAACTGATTGGCGCCACCGCCCACTACGTGACGGCCGACCTGGACGAAGGCCCCATCATCGAGCAGGACGTGGCCCGCGCCGACCACAGCAAAACGGTGGAAGACCTCACGGCCATGGGCCGCGACACCGAAAGCCAGGTGCTGGCGCGTGCGGTGAAGTGGCACAGCGAACACCGGGTGCTGCTCAACGGCCACAAAACGGTGATTTTCAAATGAGCACCCTGCACCAATGGGCCGCCGCGCCGGGCCGCCCCAAGCAAGGCCCGCGCCCCCTCGGGGGGCAGCGACCCGCGCAGCGGTGGAGCGTGGGGGCACTTTGACATGGCCATCAGGATTCCGCCCATCCAATGCCTGCTGACCTTCGAGGCGCTGGCGCGCCTGCGCAGCGTGACGCAGGCGGCGGATGAGCTGCATGTGACGCCCAGCGCGGTGAGCCACCGCGTCAAGCAGCTGGAGCAGATCCTGGGCACGCCGCTGTTCGCGCGGGCGGATTTTTCGCTCACGCCCGAGGGCGTGGAGTACCTGGCCCACGTGTGTGACGGCCTGGCCACGCTGCAGAAATTTCCCAGCAACGCCCGAGGCAGCGGCCGGCGCAAGCTGCGCCTGGCGGTCACCAGCACCTTTGCGCGCAGCATCCTGATGCCGCGCCTCAAGCAGTTTGCGCAACTGCACCCCGAGGTGGACCTGGTGCTGCACCAGGTGAGCATCCCCAAGCTGGACGTGGTGGCCGAAGACGCCGACCTGACCATCCGCTTTGGGGTCGGCCGCTACACCGACGTGGAACACGTGTGTCTGCTCAAGGACGAGGTGACGCCGCTGGCGTCGCCCGCCTTCATTGAGGAGCACGGCCCATTCGAGAACACGCAGGACCTACAAGGTGTGCCGCTGCTGTATTCGCCGCTGGAACCCTGGCGCACCTGGTTTGCCGCCCACGAGCTGGACTGGCCCGAGCCCAGCGACGGCTCACAGTTCAACGACGTGGGGCTGATGTGCGACGCCGCCGCCCACCACCTGGGGGTGGCACTGGTGCGCCTCAAGCTCGGCGCACCCTGGCTGCACAACGGCACGCTGGTGCAGCTGTTCGACCGCACCGTGCCCAGCCCACATGCCCACTACCTGTGCTGGCGCCCCGGCAACATGGACCGCTGGGAATGCGCGGCCTTTGCCGACTGGATCACGAAAGCCCTCTAAGCCCCACGCGCAGACGCTGCGGCAGACCCAGGCCTTCTTACTCCACCGCCAGCCGCTGGCTGACGCTGGCGCCTTTCTTGGGCAGCGTGAGGTTCAGGATGCCGTTGTCGTAACGGGCGCGCGCCGTGGTGTTGTCGATGTCCACCGGCAGCTGGAAGCTGCGCGACACCGCGCCAAAGTAGCGCTCGCTGCGCAGCAGCTTGCCGTTGTCCGTCTGAGCGTCCTGTTGTTTCACTTCGGCGCGCAGGCTGACCATGTTGCCGTCGATGTGCACATGGATGTCTTCTTTGTTCACCCCCGGGATTTCGGCCGAGAGCTGGTAGGCCTCGGGCGTTTCCTTCACGTCCACGCGGATCTGGGCGGGCAGGCCTTCGCCGTGCAGCGGCTTGACAAAAAAGCCGGGCGCAACGTCCTTGAAAAAGTCGTCCAGCAAGCCGGAACGGGCGATCAGTTGGTTCATGACAAACTCCTCAGTGCTTGAGTGAAAAACAGTGGTGATTTGCCCTGGCCAGGCGGGCATCGCTGCCCTGTGAGGAGTAAATAGCGGCAGCCACCGAAGATTTCAAGAGGCCATGTTTTTCTTCAACACCACGGCGCGTGGGCTTGTCCTAAACTGCCGGGCATGAACACCGTTGCCGACCCCGTTGCCGCTCAGACCACGAACGCGCGCCAGCGCGAGATCGTGGCCGCGCTGCAAGCCGCCCTGCCCGCCCACGCGCTGCTGTGGCGCAGCGAGGACACCGTGCCCTACGAATGCGACGGCCTGACCGCCTACCGCCAGCGCCCGCTGGTGGTGGCCCTGCCCGAGACCGAGGCCCAGGTGGCCGCCGTGCTCAAGGCCTGCCACGCGGTGGGCGCGCCGGTGGTGGCGCGCGGCGCCGGCACCGGTCTCTCGGGCGGCGCCATGCCGCACCCCCTGGGCGTCACGCTGTCGCTGGCCAAGTTCAACAAAATTCTCAAGGTGGACCCGGTCTCGCGCACCGCCATCGTGCAGGCCGGCGTGCGCAACCTCGCCATCAGTGAAGCGGCCGCGCCTTTCGGCCTGTACTACGCGCCCGACCCCAGCAGCAAGATCGCCTGCACCATAGGTGGCAACGTGGCCGAAAACTCGGG
>CAYUAH010000379.1:0-3058 GCA_964442375.1 uncultured Hydrogenophaga sp.
GCGATCATCTCGGCGAACAGCCGGATGTTCTGGAAGGTGCGCGCGATGCCGGCCTTGGCCACTTCGTGCACCGCCGTGGGGGTGTAGGGCTTGCCGGCCAGCTCGAACGTGCCGCTGTCGGGCGTGTACAGCCCGGTCAGCACGTTGAAGAAGGTGGTCTTGCCGGCGCCGTTGGGGCCGATCAGGCCATAGACCTGGCCGCGCTGGATTTCGATGCCGACGTCGCTCAGGGCCTGCAGGCCGCCGAAACGCTTGGAGACGCCGGCCACTTTCAGAATGGTTTCAGACATGTGGTGTGCCTCGGTGAATTACTTGCTCAGCGACTTGCCGTGTTCGGGCGCGGGCCACAGGCCGCGCGGACGCAACAGCATGATGACGATCATGGCCAGGGCCACCAGCAGCTGGCGCAGGATTTCGGGGGCCAGGCGGCCGTCGGTCAAGGCTTGCAGCGGGGTGGCCACGTGGCGCAGCACCTCGGGCAGGCCGGCCAGCAGCAGGGCGCCCAGGATGACGCCAGGGATGTGGCCGATGCCACCCAGCACCACCATGGCGACGATCATCACCGACTCCATCAGCGAGAAGGACTCGGGCGACACGAAGCCCTGGAAGGAGGCGAACAACACGCCGGACACGCCGCCGAAGGAGGCGCCCATGCCGAAGGCCAGCAGTTTGAGGTTGCGGGTGTTCAGGCCCATGGCCTTGGCGGCGATTTCGTCTTCACGCACGGCCATCCAGGCACGGCCAATGCGCGAGCGTTCCAGGCGGTAGCAGATGATGACCGAGAGCACCACCAGGAACAGGAACAGGTAGTAGTACAGCGTGACGGGTTGGAAGGTGAAGTCGCCGATGGTCAGCTTCTTGCCCAGGTTGATGCCGAAGATGGAGATGGAATCGATCTGGCTCAGGCCCTTGGGGCCGTTGGTGATGTTCACCGGACGGTCCATGTTGAGCATGAAGATGCGGATGATCTCGCCGAAGCCCAGTGTCACGATGGCCAGGTAGTCACCGCGCAGCTTGAGCGTGGGCGCGCCCAGGACGACGCCGGCCACCCCGGCGACGATGGCCGCAAAGATCATCAATATCCAGATGTTGTAGTGGATGCCGTTGGGGAAAGCCGCCTTGATGGCTGGGAAGGCATCGGCCAGGTGGGGTGAGCCCAGCAGGCCCATGATGTAGGCGCCCACCGCGAAAAAGGCGACGTAGCCGAGGTCGAGCAGGCCGGCGTAGCCGACCACGATGTTCAGGCCCAGTGCCAGCAGCACGAACAGCAGGGCCATGTCGATGATGCGGACCCAGGCATTGCCAAAGGTCTGCAGGATCAGCGGCAGCACCAGCAGGGCCACGGCTGCGATCAGGAAGGTGATCAGTTTGCCTTGTTTGGAATTCATCATGATGAGGTCTCCTTCGCGTCAGGCACGGTCGGCCACACGTTCGCCCAGCAGGCCCGAGGGGCGCAGCGTGAGCACGATGGCCAACACGATGAAGGCGAAGATGTCGGTGTACTGGCTGCCCAGGAAGCCGCCGGTGAGTGCGCCCAGGTAGCCTGCGCCCAACGATTCGATCAGGCCCAGTGAAATGCCGCCCACCACCGCACCGGCCAGGTTGCCGATGCCGCCGAAGACCGCAGCCACGAAGGCCTTGAGGCCGGGCATGAAGCCCATGGAGTGCTGCACGGTGCCGTAGTTGGCGGCCCACATCACACCGGCAATGGCGGCCAGCATGGCGCCGATGATGAAGGTGGCGGAAATCACCATGTCGGGTTTGATGCCCATGAGGCCGGCCACACGCGGGTTTTCGGCCGTCGCGCGCATGGCCCGGCCCAGGTTGGTCTTGTTGACCATGTACATCAGGCCGGCCAGCACAATGGCCGTGGTGCCCAGGATGAAGATCTGCGTGACCGAGATCACGGCGCCACCGATGTTGATGGGCTCGGTGGGCAGCATCGAGGGATAGGACTTGGGGTTGGGCTTCCAGATGATCATGGCCAGCGTCTGCAGCAGGATGGACATGCCCATGGCCGTGATCAGCGGCGCCAGCCGCGGCGAGTTGCGCAGCGGCCGGTAGGCCAGCTTCTCGATGGTGTAGTTGAGCACCGCGCACACGACCATGGCGATCAGCAGGGCCAGCAGCAGGATCAGCCAGCCCGGCGCGCCGGGCATGGCGTCGCGCATGGTGACGATGATGGTCCAGCTGGTGAGCGCGCCCACCATGAGCACGTCACCGTGGGCGAAGTTGATCAGGCCGATGATGCCGTACACCATGGTGTAGCCCAGGGCCACCAGCGCGTACATACTGCCGAGAACCAGACCATTGATGATCTGCTGCAGCAAGGTTTCCATTCAGGTTTCTCCGGTTTGGACAGAAAGCTGGGGCTCAAGACCCCAAGCCTGACGAGGTAGCAAAAAACCCGCCAGCCGGGATCGGGGCCAGGGCACCGGAACCGCTGCGGGTGAGAGTGGGCGGGATTGTAGTGATCTGTAACGGGGCGCCCTATACGCGTATGCCCCTAGAAACGCGGGAAAACCCTCGGAATTAGAGTTGTTTGACCATCGCCTGATGCAAATAGCGCGAATCATTAGTTGAGCTAATGTTCAATTTGATGTTTTTGTTTCGTGGTTGCGCTGGGCCAGCTGGCGCAACTTGTCGGCGATCTTGATTTCGAGCCCGCGCTCCACCGGTTGGTAGAAGCCGGGCGTCGCCATGCCCTCGGGCAGGTAACTCTCTCCGGCGGCAAAACCGTCGGCCTCGTCGTGGGCGTAGCGGTAGCCCTTGCCGTAGTCCAGGTCTTTCATCAGCTTGGTCGGGGCGTTGCGCAGGTGCATGGGCACTGGGCGGCTGCCGTCTTTTTTGACGAAGGCGCGGGCGGCGTTGTAGGCCTTGTAAACGGCGTTGGACTTGGGCGCCACGGCCAGGTAGACCACACATTCGGCCAGCGCCAGCTCACCTTCGGGGCTGCCCAGGCGCTCGTAGACCTCGGCCGCGTCCAGGGCCAGTCGCAGGGCGCGCGGATCGGCCAGGCCGAAGTCCTCGGCCGCCATGCGCACCAGTCGCCGGTCCA
>CAYUAH010000380.1:0-3052 GCA_964442375.1 uncultured Hydrogenophaga sp.
AGCACGTGGTCCGCCAGCCACTGTGGCCCGCTGGTGTAGGGCGCGCCGGCGTCGAGGATGGCCTCCATCAGCGCGTTGCCTCGCGACACAACGTTGCCGACGACGAACAGGTCGGGCTTGAGCGCGAGCTGCTCGGCGCCGAAGCCCTCGATGAGGTCGATGCCCAGCGCGCGCAGCTGGTCGCTCATCGGCGGGTACACGTTGGCGTCGCAGCCGGTGACGCGGTGGCCGGCCTCGCGTGCCAGTGCCGCCAGGCCGCCCATGAAGGTGCCGCAGATGCCGAGGATGTGGATGTGCATCCACCGATTATCTCTAGCGCGGAAACCGCTCTCTGAGTTTGAGCTTCCAGAACTTGCCGGTGGAGGTGCGCGGCACGGCCTCGATGAATTCGTAACGCTCGGGCAGTTGCCACTTGGCGAAGTGGTGTTGCAAGAGGTGGGCGTTGAGCGCGGTGGGCTCCGCGCTGTGGCCGGGTTTGATCACCACACAGGCCAGCGGCCGCTCGCTCCACTTTTCGTCGGGGATGGCGATCACGGCGGCCTCGGCCACGGCCGGGTGGCCCATGAGGGCGTTTTCCAGGTCCACCGAGCTGATCCATTCGCCACCCGACTTGATGAGGTCCTTGGTGCGGTCGGTGATGCGCACAAAACCCAGCGTGTCCACCGAGGCCACGTCGCCGGTGCGCAGCCAGCCGTCGGGGGTGAACTTCTCCTCGCTCACCGGCACCTCGTGGTAGCTGCCGGTGATGAAGGGACCGCGCACCTGGATTTCGCCCACGGCCTGACCGTCCCAGGGTGCGTCCAGGCCGTCGTCGCCGCGTATGCGTAGGTCCACCAGCGGCACCGGCACGCCGGCCATCGCGGCACGCCGGTAGCGCTCGTTCAGGGGTGCATCGCGCAGCTCGGCTTTTGGGTAAGACACCGTGGCCAGCGGCGAGGTCTCGGTCATGCCCCAGCCCTGCAGCAGCCAGATGCCGTGGGCGTCGAAGGCGCGTATCAGCGATTCCGGCACGGCCGCGCCGCCCACCAGCGAGCGCATGCCCGTGGGCAGTTGCCAGCGGCCGTGCTGCGGGTGGGTCGGGTCTTGGGCGGCGCTGTAGGTCTGGATCAGGCCCATCCAGATGGTGGGCACGCCCAGCGAGAGCGTGGGCGGCTCCAGTGTCATCAGGTCCAGCAGGTCCTCGGGGTGCAGGTGCGGGCCTGGGAACACGAGCTTGACGCCCGCCATCACCGCGCCGTAGGGTGTGCCCCAGCAATTGGCATGGAACATGGGCGTGACGGGCAGCAGCACGTCCGTGCCCTTGAGGCCCCAGAAGTCGCCCATGCAGCCCACCAGGGTGTGCAGGATGGTGGAGCGGTGCGAATACACCACGCCCTTGGGCCGGCCGGTGGTGCCCGAGGTGTAGCACATGGCCACCGGGTCGGTTTCAAGGTGGGGCGCCGGTGACCAGGCGTCGGCGTCGGCGCTGTCCAGCCAGGCTTCGTAGTCGGTGAAGCCGCCGGGCACCGGTGCGCCCGAAAAGGGAAAAACGATCACATGTTCAAAGGCATGCAAGTGTTTGAACTGCTCGTACAGCGGCAGCAGCACGTCGTCCACGATCAGCACGCGGTCCTGCGCGTCGGCGGCGATCCAGCCGATTTCCTCGGGCGCCAGGCGCAGGTTGAGCGTGTGCATCACGCCCCCGGCGGCGGGTATGCCGAAGTAGCACTCCAGGTGGGCATGGTGGTTCCAGCACAGCGTGGCCACCCGCTCACCCTTGCGCAGGCCCAGGTGGGCCAGGGCGGCGGCCAGCGCGCGGGTGCGTCGGTGCCACTGCGCGTAGCTGTGGCGCACCAGGGTTTTGTTGGGCAGTCTTGAGACGATTTCCTGGGTGGGGAACAGCGCGCCTGCCCGCTCCAGCAAGTGGTTGAGCGAGAGGGGAACATCCATCATCGTCGTTTGCATCTTGTCTCCGCTGTGGTCTTGCCCACTGTACGGAGCAGTCCCGGTTCGCGCAATGCACAATGTCGCCCGATGGACACCACGGTCAAGCAAGAGATCGCCGCCACCGCCGCCCGGCTGGTGGTGGAGGAAGGCCTGGAATACGGCCCGGCCAAGAAGCGCGCGGCCAAGCAGCTGGGCTTGCCGCAGCGCACCGAATGGCCCGACAACCGGCTGCTTGAAGCGGCGGTGCGCGAATACCTCGACCTGTTCTGTGCCGACACGCAACCCGCTGAACTGCGCGCGCTGCGCGAACTGGCGCTGGTGTGGATGGAACGCCTGGCCGACTTCCGCCCCCACCTGGGCGGCGCGGTGTGGCATGGCACCGCCACGCGCCTGAGCGACATCTACCTGCAGCTGTTCTGTGACGACCCCAAGTCGGCCGAACTGGCCTTGATCGACAAGCGGGTGGACTACGAGCCCCGCACCGTGACCGGCTTCAACGGCAAACCCGTGGAGGCCCTGAGCTTCAACAGCCGCTGCGATGCGCTGGGCGAATTCGTTGGGGTGCACCTGTTGATCAACGATGCCGACGACCAGCGCGGCGCCCTGCATCTGGACGACCAGGGGCGCAAACCGCGCGGTGATGCTGCGGCCGTGCGGGCCTTGCTGGTGGCCGAGGCGGGTGTTTGAACTTTTGTGCCGACGCGCATTCCTTCAGGTATGAACAAGCGATCTCTTCTGACCGGCGGCGTGGCCGCCGTGGCCGGTGCCCTGGGTGCCGGCTGGGCGTGGTGGAAATTCCAGCCGCACGCGCCCGCGGACGGTGCGGCCGAACTGTGGTGGTCGCAGCAATTCGAAACCCCCGATGGCGCCCCCCTGGCGGTGGCCTCCTGGCGGGGCAAGCCTTTGCTGGTGAACTTCTGGGCCACCTGGTGCCCGCCCTGTGTGGAGGAGTTGCCGCTGCTCAACGCCTTCTACCGCGAGCAGCAGGCGCGCGGCTGGCAGGTGGTGGGTGTGGCCATCGACCAGCCCAGCGCGGTGCGCCGCTTCACGCAGAACCTGCCGCTGGCCTTCCCCGTGGCCATGGGCGGTTTGCAGGGCACCGAACTCAGCAAGGCCCTGGGCAACG
>CAYUAH010000381.1:0-3046 GCA_964442375.1 uncultured Hydrogenophaga sp.
GATTGGTTCCGTTTATGAACGAATCTCCAGATCATGCGAACACCCGATGTTCTCCAAAGGATGCTTCCATGATCTCCCGCCGCCAAACCCTGCGCCTGCTGAGCGCCCTCACCCTTGCCGCTGCCGGCACCGCCGCGCTGGCCCAGGCCCCCGCCCCGGTCACCTTGCTCAACGTGTCCTACGATCCCACGCGTGAGCTCTACGTCGAGTACAACGCCGCCTTTGCCAAACACTGGAAAGCCAAGACCGGCCAGGACGTGACCATCAAACAAAGCCACGGTGGCTCGGGCAAGCAGGCCCGCTCCATCATCGATGGCCTGGACGCCGACGTCGCCACCCTGGCCCTGGCCGGCGACACCGACGCCCTGCACACCAACGGCAACTGGATCCCCAAGGACTGGCAGAAGCGCCTGCCCCTGAACAGCTCGCCCTACACCTCCACCATCGTGCTGGTGACACGCGCTGGCAACCCCAAAAACATCAAGGACTGGGACGACCTGATCCGCCCCGACGTCAAAGTCATCACCCCCAACCCCAAAACCTCGGGCGGCGCGCGCTGGAACTACCTGGCCGCGTGGGAATTCGCCCTGCGCAAGTACGGCGGTCAGAACCGGGATACCAGCAAGGCCAAGGAATTCGTGGCCAAGCTCTACAACAACGTGCCCGTGCTCGACACCGGTGCGCGCGGCTCGTCCATCACCTTTGCCCAGCGCAACCAGGGCGATGTGTTCATCAGCTGGGAAAACGAGGCCTACCTGCTGGAAAAGGAGTTCGGCAACAAGGTGGACTTCGTCTACCCCAGCCTGTCGATCCTGGCCGAGCCCGCCGTGACGCTGGTGGACAAGAACGTGGACAAGAAGGGCACCCGCGCCGTGGCCCAGGCCTACCTCGACTACCTCTACACCGAGGAAGCGCAGGACATCATCGGCAAACACTTCTACCGCCCGACCTCGGCCAAGGCCCAGGCCAAGTACGCCAAGCAGTTGCCCAAGATCAACCTGTTCAAGCTCGACGACGCCTTCGGCGGTTGGGACAAAGCCACCAAGGAGCACTTCGCCGACGGCGCCAGCTTCGACCAGATCTACACCCGGAAGTGAGCACAGGCCCACACCGAACACCCACCATGTCCATCCTCCTGATCGCCGGCAGCCCCTCCGAACCCTCGCGTTCCGTGGCCTTGCTTGACGCGGTGGCCGACCGCCTGGGCGAGCGCGTGTCCGACATCGAACGCCTCAACATCCGCGAGCTGCCCGCCCAGGCCCTGCTGCTGGCCGAAACCGGCAACCCCGCCATCGCAGGAGCGACCGCACAGGTGGCGCGGGCCCGCGCCCTGGTGGTGGCCACGCCGGTCTACAAAGCCGCCTACAGCGGCCTGCTCAAGGTGTTTCTGGACCTGCTGCCGCAGACCGCGCTCAAGGGCAAGGCGGTGTTGCCGCTGGCAACGGGCGGCAGCCCCCACCACATGCTGGCGCTGGACTACGCGCTGCGCCCGGTGCTGCAGTCGCTGGGCGCGCGCCACATCCTGCCCGGTGTCTACGCCACCGACCACCAGGTGCCGCGCGATGTGCTGGGCGGCTACACCATAGGCGAAGAAATCAACGCCCGCCTGGACGACGCGGCGCACCTGCTGCTGACCGAAGGCCTGCGAATGCCGGTGGCGGCGGGCTTTGACCCGGTGCCTTTTGCCCAGGTGCGATGTAGCGTCTGACGCGGCGGGCACCACGCCCGCCGCCGCCCCTCTCCACACCCCATCCATCCGACCGTGCCTTCGGGCGCTGTCAGGGCGACTGTTGCCCGTTGATTCCGGAGAAACGCCATGAGCCAAGAAACCGCCACCCCCGACTTCAAGAAAACCGACCTGCACGCGCAAGCCTTGCTGGACGAGCGCATCGAGCGCTGGGTCTGGCGCCTGCTGGCCGTGGCCATCGCCGCCCTGGGCCTGGCCTTGCTGCTGCTGCCCGTCCCCAGCTATGCGCAGGCCGCCAAGGCACCCGAGCTGCTGCGCATCGGCTACCAGAAGTCGGCCGCCAACCTCGTCATCGTCAAACAATCGGGCTGGCTGGAAGCGCGCCTGCCGCAGACCAAGGTGTCGTGGATCGAATTCCCGGCCGGCCCCCAGCTGCTCGAAGCGCTGTCGGTGGGCAGCCTGGAGTTCGGCCTCACCGGCGACTCGCCGCCGGTGTTCGCCCAGGCCGCCGGCAAGGACCTGCTCTACGTCGGCGCCGAGCCCCCCAAGCCAGACAGCTCCGCCATCCTGGTGCTCAACGACTCGTCGCTCAAGACCCTGGCCGACCTCAAGGGCCGCAAGATCGCGGTGCAAAAAGGCTCCAGCGCCCACTACCTGCTGGTGCGCGCGGTGGACAAGGCCGGGCTGCAGTGGAGCGACATCCAGCCCATCTACCTGACGCCGGCGGATGCGCGCGCCGCCTTCGAGCGCAAAAGCGTGGACGCCTGGGCCATCTGGGACCCCTTCTACGCCGCCACCGAACTGGCCATCCGCCCGCGCGCCCTGGCCACCGGCCGCGAGCTGGCCAGCAACAACGCCTTCTACCTGGCCTCGCGCCCCTTCGTCACCGAACACCCGGCCACCCTGCAGGCCCTGCTGCAGGAGCTGACCCGGGCCGACCGCTTCGTGCAAACCCAGCGCCCACAGGCCATCAAGCTGATTGCCGAATTCAGCGGCCTGGACGCCGGCGTGGTCAGCCTCTTCCTGCAACGCCGCCCGCCCTCGCCGGTGGGGCCGTTGAGCGCCGCCACCGTGGCCGACCAGCAGCGTGTGGCCGACGCCTTCCAGCGCCTGGGCCTCATCCCCAAGCCGGTCAAGGTGGCCGACATCGTCTGGTTGCCCGGCCAGGCCACGCTGGCCGCAGCCCGTTGACCACACCCACAAACCCATCCGCTTTTTTCAGGAGTCTTCCATGTCCCGTCTGCCTGCTTCCAACCGCCGCCAGTTCATCGCGCACAGCACCGCCGCCGCCGCCGCGCTGGCCCTGCCCGCCTTCCCGGCATCGGCCCAATCGGGCCGTGTGCTGCGCATCGGCAACCA
>CAYUAH010000382.1:0-3037 GCA_964442375.1 uncultured Hydrogenophaga sp.
CCGGTGCCGGCCGGCTACAACCCCGATGCCAAGGAGATGTACGCCGAGGGCCTGCGCATCCCGCCCATCAAGCTCTACGAGAAGGGGCGCGAGCGCCGCGACGTCATCAATTTCCTGCTGGCCAACGTGCGTTCGCGCCGCGACTGGGAGGGCGACCTGCGTGCCCAGTTGGGCACGGTGCAGATCGGCGAGCGCAACCTGATCGCGCTGTGCGACAAGTACGGTGCTGAGCAGGTCAACGACTGCCTGGACGAGCTGATGGACATGGCCGAGCGCTCCATGCGTTCGTTGATCCGTTCGGTGCCCGACGGCACCTACGAGGCCAGCGCGGTGCTGGAAGACGCTGGCCACGGCCTGGGCGAACTGACCATCGGGGCCAAGGTCCGCATCAGTGGCGACGACTGCCACATCGAGATCCAGAGCCCGCCCCAGGTGCCTTACTTCATCAACTCCTACGCGGGCAACTCGTATTCGGGCGTGTACCTGGGCCTGATGATGTTCGCCAAGGTGGCCCCGCCCTACAACGAAGGCCTGTACCGCTGCGTCACCGTCGACCTCGGGCCCAAGGGAACGCTGTGCAATGCGCAGGAACCCGCGCCACACGTCAACTGCACCACCACCCCGATGGAGACGCTCTGCGACGCGGTGCGGCTGGCATTGGAAAAGGCCGCACCCGAGCGGGCCGTGGGCACCTGGGGCCATTCCAGCGGCGTCAACATCGCCGGTTTCGATGAGCGCAACCAGGAGTCCTACGTGACCATGGTGCTGGCGTCGCTGATCAGCGGCGCGGGGGCCACGGCCAAGCAGGATGGCTGGAACTCGGTGGGCCCCGAGTGCTGCTTCGGTGCGCTCACCTCGGGCGACATCGAGATCCTCGAATACAGCTACCCGATCCAGATCCACCGCTACGGCCTGGTCCGCGACAGCGGTGGCGCGGGCCAGTTCCGGGGCGGCTGCGCGACCCAGTGGGAGGTGGAGCCGCTGGACCACGAGATGACGGTGGTGAGTTTCGGCGAAGGTCGCCACTACCCGGCCGGCGGTGCCAACGGGGCGCACAGCCGCTGCGAGGACCTCAAGCTTGGCCGCATCGAGCGCAAGCAGGGCGAGCAGGTGACCGAGGTCATGCGCAGCAACGCCATCCTCACCCTGCGCCCGGGCGAGCGTGTGGCCACCATCAACCCCGGTGGCGGAGGCTGGGGCGATCCGCTGCTGAGGCCCATAGCGAACGTGGTGCACGACGTCCGCAACGGCTACGTCTCGGCGCAGGCTGCCGAGGCGGAATACGGCGTCCGCGTGGACACCACGACCTGGACCGGCCACCCCACCGCCTTGAGGGCCTGAGCGCTCCCCATTTTTTGCTGGCCTGTGTTTCCCGCGTTCGCTCGCGGGCAGGGCCGGCGCATGCCAACACCAACGAAAGCCAACCCATGACATACCGACTCGGCGTTGACGCCGGTGGCACTTTCACCGACTTCGTGCTGGCCGACCAGAGCGGCCAGGTCCATCTCTTCAAAGCCACCTCCACGCCGGAGGATGGCACCCGGGCGATTGCCGAGGGCTTTGCCCAGATCGCTGAGAAGCTGGGGCGGCCCATGTCGGCCATCCTGGGCGAGACCGAGCTGTGCGTGAACGGCACCACGGTGGCCCTGAACGCGTTGATCCAGCACCGTGGCGTCAAGACCGGGCTGATCTGCACGGCGGGCCACGAGGACTCGCTGGAGATCCGCCTCGGCCACAAGGAAGAGGGCTTCCGCTACGACGCCGAGTACCCGGCCGCCCGCATCCTGGTGGAGCGCCACCTGCGCATGCCGGTGCGCGAGCGCGTGCTCAGCGATGGCAGTGTGCGCACGCCGCTGAACGAAGACGACGTGCGCGCCGCGTGCGAGCTGTTCCGCCGCGAGGGTGTGAAGGCGGTGGCGGTGTCTTTTCTGTGGAGCGTGGCCAACCCCGAACACGAACGCCGTGCCGCCCAACTGGTGCGCGAGCTGCTGCCCGAGGCCTATGTGTCCGTCGGCACCGAGGTGTTTCCCCAGATGCGCGAATACACCCGCACCTCCACCGCTGTGGTCAATGCCTACCTGGGCCCGGTGCTGGCCGCCTACGTGGACCGCATCGACGCCTTCTACCGTGAGGCCGGGGTCAAGGTGCCGGTGCGCTATTTCCAGTCCAACGGTGGCATGGCGGCACGCGAGGCCATGGTCGGCCGCTCGGTCAACGCCATCAACTCCGGCCCCGCCTCGGCCCCCATGGCCGGGCGCTACGTGGCCGAGCCGCTGGGCCATGCCAACTACATCACGGTGGACATGGGCGGCACCTCGTTCGACATCACCTTGACCAAAGGCGGCAAGACCAACATCAGCAAGGACATGGACTTCCTGCGCTACCGCATCGGCACGCCCATGATCCAGGTCGAGACCCTGGGCGCGGGGGGTGGCTCGATCGGCTGGATCGACGGCATGGGCGTGCTCAACGTGGGGCCGCAGTCGGCGGGCGCCCACCCCGGCCCGGCCTGCTACATGCGCGGTGGCACCCAGCCCACGGTGACCGACGCCAACGTGGCCCTGGGCTACCTCAATCCCCAGCACCTGCTGGGTGGGCGCCTCCAGATCGACGCCCAAGCCTCGCGCCAGGCGATCGAGACCCATGTGGCGACGCCGCTGGGGCTGTCGGTGCAGCGCGCCGCCTTCGGCATGTTCAGCATCGTCAACAACAACATGGTCAACGGCATCCGCCGGGTGTCCATCGAGCGTGGCTACGACCCGCGCGACTTCGCGCTCATCGGTGCCGGTGGCGCCACCGCACTTCACATCACGGCCTTGGCGCGGGAGATCGGCATCCGCACGGTGCTTGTGCCCAAGCTGGCCTCGGGCCTGTGTGCCTTTGGGCAGGTGATTTCGGACGTGCGCTACAACTACATGGCCGCCACGCCCATGCGCCTGGATGAGCGCGCAGACCTGTCGCAGATCGAGCACCGCTTCCAGGACCTGGAGGGGGAGGCGGTGGCCGCCCTGAAATCCGAAGGCATCGACCGGGAGCG
>CAYUAH010000383.1:0-3020 GCA_964442375.1 uncultured Hydrogenophaga sp.
GCATCCACAGGTGGAAGGTGTTGCCCAGGATGATTTGTGCGCCCATCTCGTGCAGACTGCGCGGCATCACGCCCTTGACCGTGCCGTAGGTGCCCACCGGCATGAAGATGGGCGTCTGCACCACGCCGTGGTTGAGCGTGAGGGTGCCGCGCCGGGCGTGGCTGTGGAGGTCGGTGGTGAGCAGTTTGAAATTCAACATTGCTTTACCTTTCGGATTTGCTTTACTTTTTCTCTTGCTTTACATTGAAGTTCTCAAGGAGCACCCTCATGCAAGCCGATCTTGTGGTTTCAGACGCCGTGGTGTCCAGCAAAGGGCAGGTCACACTGCCGGCCGCCATGCGCGCCCAACTGGGCATAGGCCCGGGTTCGCACATCCGTTTTGAGCTGCGTGGTAAAGAGCTGGTGATCAAGCCCGAGCTGCCCATCAGCGCCTACTACGGCATCCTCAAGCCTTACAACCTGGACCCCACCGATCTGGAAATCCCCAAGGAAAAGGACCGGGAGTTTCTGTGAACGTGGTGGATTCATCGGGCTGGATCGAGTTTTTCCTGGCCGGTGCCAACGGGCCGAAATTCAAACCGGTGATCGATCAGCGCGCCGATCTGCTGGTGCCCGTGATCGCGCTCTACGAGGTTCACAAAATCCTCAGCCGCAAAGTGGCGCCCGACATGGTGCGCACCTGCCTGGATGTGATGCGTTTGGGTCGCGTGCTGGAGCTGACCGATGCGCGTGCGGTGGCGGCGGCCGAGGTGTCCGCCCGACACAACCTGGCCATGGCCGATGCCGTCATGTACAGCCTGGCGCAGGAGCATGGCGCCACCTTCTGGACCCAGGACATCGACTACCAAGGGCTGCCCGGCGTTCATTGTTTCGCCAAGTCCTGACGCGCCAGCAGCATGGCATCGCCATAGCTGAAGAATCGGTAATTCTGTTCAATCGCGTGGCGGTACAGCGCCATGATGGGCTCGTAGCCCGCGAAGGCGCTGACCAGCATCATCAGCGTGCTTTTGGGCAGGTGGAAGTTGGTGACCAGCACATCGATCACCTGAAACTGAAATCCCGGCGTGATGAAAATCTGCGTGTCGCCCTCGGCCTGGCCACTTGCAGCCCAGCTTTCCAGCGTGCGCACGGTGGTGGTGCCCACGCCCACCACGCGGCCGCCGCGTGCGCGGCAGTCGGTGATGGCCTGCTGCGTTTCGGCTGGTACGCGGTACCACTCGGCGTGCATGGTGTGCTCGGCGATGTTTTCGGTCTTGACCGGCTGGAAGGTGCCTGCGCCCACGTGCAGCGTGACTTCGGCGGTGTGGATGCCACGCGCCTTCAGCTCGGCCAGCACGCTTTCGTCGAAGTGCAGCGCCGCCGTGGGGGCGGCCACCGCGCCCGGGTGTTTGGCAAACACGGTCTGGTAGCGGCGCTCGTCCTCGACGTCGTCGCCGTGGGTGATGTAAGGCGGCAGCGGCACGTGGCCGTGGGCGGCCATCAGCGCGTGCGGCTCGTCCGAAAACTGGAAGCGGAACAGTTGCCCGTTTTCATCGGGCCAGCGGCCGGTCAGTGTGGCCGTGAAGCCGCCCACCATGTGCAGCACGCCGCCCACCTGGGGCTTTTTGCTGACCTTCATGTGGGCCACCACCTCGTGGCCTTGCAACACCCGCTCGACCAGCAGTTCCACCTTGCCGCCGGTGGACTTTTCGCCGAAGAGCCGGGCCTTGACCACCTGGGTGTTGTTGAAGACGACCAGGTCACCTTCGCGCAGCAGGCCGGGCAGTTCGCGGAACACGCGGTCCACGGGTTCGGCGGCGCGGCCGTCGAGCAGGCGCGAGGCGCTGCGTTCGGGTGCGGGGTGCTGGGCGACGAGTTCGGGGGGCAGAGCGAAATCGAAGTCGCTCAGAGAAAAATGACGCATGTGCTTGAGGGCCGGACAGACCCGTTCCAAGAAATTCGGGAAGGCACAATTGTCCCATGCCCGATGTGTCTACCGCCCCCAAGCCCCTGTCGCCGGCCCAGAAGGCCCTGCGCAAGCTGGGCCTGGTGCGCGACATCGACCTGGCACTGCACCTGCCGTTGCGTTATGTGGACGAGACGCGCCTGCAGCGCATTGCCGACGTGCGCGATGGCGAGATGGGGCAGGTCGAGGGCACGGTGGTGCACAGCGGGGTGATGCCCGGCGCGCGCCGCCAGTTCAAGGCCTTGATCGACGACGGCAGCGACACGCTGGAGCTGCGCTTTTTCACCTTCTACCCCTCGCACCAAAAGGCCCTGGCCGAAGGCGCACAGGTGCGCGTGCGGGGCGAGATGCGCGGTGGCTTTGCCGGCCGCCAGATGCTGCACCCCACGGTGATGCCCGCCGGCGGGCCGCTGCCACAGGCGCTCACGCCCGTCTACCCCACCAGCGCCCAGCTGCCCCAGGCCTACCTGCGCCGTGCCGTCGAGAGCGGCTTGAACCGGGCCGACCTGTCTGAAACCCTGCCGCCCGAGGCCTTGCGCGACCTGCCCGGCCGCGAGACCCGCGGCTGGACCCTGCGCGACGCCCTGCGCTACCTGCACCACCCCACGCCCGACGTGTCCCTGGCGGCGCTGGAGGACCAGAGCCACCCGGCCTGGCAGCGCCTCAAGGCCGAAGAACTGCTGGCCCAGCAGCTCTCACAACTCACGGCCAAGCGCGCCCGCGATGCCTTGCGTGCGCCGGCCCTGCACACCCGCCCCGGGGGCCTGCACGAGCGCTTGCTGGCCGCCTTGCCTTTTGCCTTGACCGGCGCCCAGCGCCGCGTGGGCGAGGAAATTGCCCGCGACCTGGCCCGCCGGGTGCCCATGCACCGCCTGTTGCAGGGCGACGTGGGCTCGGGCAAAACGGTGGTGTCGGCCCTGGCCGCGGCGATTACCATCGACAGCGGCTGGCAGTGCGCGCTGATGGCGCCCACCGAAATCCTGGCCGAGCAGCACTTTGCCAAGCTGGTGGGCTGGCTGGAGCCACTGGGCATCACCGTGGCCTGGCTCACCGGCAGCCAGAAGACCAAGCAGAA
>CAYUAH010000384.1:0-2999 GCA_964442375.1 uncultured Hydrogenophaga sp.
TTCTTCTACGCCTCGGTGGGCACGGCCTTCCCGCTCTACAAGAACGTGATGACCCCGGCCGGCGCCGAAGGCGTGCTGGGCATGGGTTCGTGGAACGGCAAGACCAGCCCGGGCGCAAAAGCCTACTTCGACGCCCACGTGGCCAGCCAGAAGAAGGAACCGGACCGCTGGGCCAGCGGCGCCTGCTGGGCCGGGCTGGAAATTCTCACCAACGCGGTGAAGGCGCAGGGCCTGGACCGCAAGGCCATACGCGAATACGTGGCCGGCACCACACACAAGACCATCATCGGCGACGTCAAGTTCAGCGGCAGCGAGAACGTGGGCACACCGGGCACCGTGGGCCAGTGGCAGAACGGCGAGTTCGAGGTGGTGTGGCCGAAAGCGCGCGCCACGGCGGCCCTCAACGCCAGCAAGCCGGCCTGGAAGTGATTTAGCCCACCCCCGCGCCGCGCCTGCGGCACGTCACCCCCTCAAGGGGGCAATGCCTACGGACCGGCGAAGCCGGCTCCGTGGCATTCCCGGTTCTGACTGCAGCTTTCTTCCATGTCCTTTTCTGCCTGGCTTGAACTCATCGCCTCGGGTCTCATCACCGGGGGCATCTACGCGCTGGTCGCACTGGGGCTCAACCTCCAGTACGGCTTGATGCGCATCCTCAATATCGCGCATGGCGAGTTCCTGATGGTGGGCGCCTTCCTCACCTGGATGGTGCAGACCTCGTTCGGCCTCTCGCCGCTGCTCATGATCCCGGTGTCCTTTGCGCTGCTCATGGGCCTGGGCTTTGCCATCCACTGGCTGTGTTTCCGCCGTCTCACCGCCACCTCGCCCAACCTGGATGTCTTCGAAGCCCGTGGCCTCATGGTGTCCTTCGGGCTGATGTTCCTGGTGCAAAACGTCATCTCCTACGTGTGGGGCGGCGACCTGCGCGGCTACGACTTCCTGACCCAGCCGGTGCAGATTCCGCTGCCCGGTGGCGAAGCGCAGTTCGCCGTCAACAAACTGCTGGTGTTTGCGCTGGCCTTGCTGTTTGCCGGCGCGCTCATCGTGCTGCTGCGCATGACGCTGTTGGGCAAGGGCGTGCGCGCGCTGATGCAGTCGCCCATAGGCGCACAGCTGGTCGGCATCGACACCAAACGCCTGCACCCGCTCATGTTCGGCATCGGCCTGGGCCTGTCGGGGGTGGCCGGCTGCCTGCTGTCCATGGCCTACACCATCAGCCCCTCCATGGGCGAGCCCTACACGGTCACCGCCCTCATCGTCATCACGCTCGGCGGTTTCGGCAGCATGGGCGGCGCGCTCGCAGGCGGCTTGCTGCTGGGCGTCATCGAAGCCGTGGGCATGCACTTCACCAACCCCTCGCTCAAGGCCTTGCTGAGCTACGTCGTGTTCATCGGCGTGCTGCTGCTGCGGCCCGAAGGACTCTTCACCAGGAAGGGTCGCAAAGCATGACCTCCAGACAGTTCCTCATCCGCGACCTGCTGGTCCTGTTCGGCCTCACCGGCTGGGCCGTGGCTCTGCCCGGCTTCGCCAGCGAGTTCGCCGTCTCCATGGCGCTCACCTGCCTGATGTACGTGGCGCTGTCGTCCAGCTGGGCGCTGTTCTGCGGCACCACGCGCTACCTGTCGCTGGCCACCTCGGCCTTCTTCGGCCTCGGCGCCTACACCAGCGCCATCCTGCTGGAGTCCATGCCATGGGAGCAGGTCATCGCTCTGGGTGCGCTGGTCGCGGCAGTGGTGGCGGTGGTCATGGGCGCAGCGGTGCTGCACCTGCGCGGCACCTACTTTGCGGTGCTCACCTTCGGCATGACGGAGCTGATCCGCCACGCCATCAGCTACTTCGAGAAAAGCGTGACGGGCACCGTGGGCCGTGTGCTCATGGTGGTGCCCGAGCGCGAGACCATCTACTTCACCGTGCTGCTGCTGGCCGTCATCGCGGTGGCGTTGTCCATCTGGATACGCCGCACCCGCTTTGGCCTGGCGCTGCAGGGCATAGGCGCCGACGAGCAGCGCGCCCAGACCCTGGGCGTGAACACCCGCATCGTCAAGGTGGCCGGCTTCGCGCTCACGGCGGCAATAGCCGGTGCGGTGGGCGCGGCCATGAGCGTGCGCTGGACCTACATCGACCCGCACACCGTGTTCAACCCCTTCATCGGCTTCCAGACCGTGCTGATCGCGCTCATCGGCGGCGCCATGACGCTGTGGGGCCCGCTGATCGCCGCCATCGTCTTCAGCGTGCTGGCCGAGACCCTGCGCCTGCAGGTGCCGCAGCTCTACATGATGTCGCTGGGCCTGCTGCTCATCCTCTCGGTGCTCTACCTGCCGGGTGGCCTGGCCTCGCTGCGTGCCGAGACCTTCAAGGGCTGGAAAAACGACACCAAGGCCTGGTGGACGGACATCAAGGACGTGGTCAGCGGTGAAAAGCAGCGCAGAAAAGACCGCGAGAAAAAACGCCGGGAGCAGCGCCATGTTTACTGACGCGAAACAACCCCTGCTGGACGCGCAAGAGGTGACGGTGCGCTTTGGTGGCCTGGTCGCGGTGGATGCCGTCAGCGCCAGCTTTTTGCCCGGCGAGCTTGTTGGCATCATCGGCCCCAACGGCGCCGGCAAGACCACCTTCTTCAACGCCATTTCGGGCGTGACCAAACCCACCAGCGGCCGCCTGGCCGTGCGCGGCAAACAGCTCGCCGGCAAAGGCCCGCACCGCTTTGCGCGCAGCGGCCTGGCACGCACCTTCCAGACGCCGCGCACCTTTGCCGACATGAGCGTGCGCGACAACATCGCCTTCGGCCTCAAGTTCGCCGGCAAGCGCCCGCGCAAGTACATCTTCTGGGGTGAAGAAAGCGGCGTGCCCTGGGTGCTGCGCACGGCCGACAGTATCCTCGGACTCATTGGCCTGAGCGCCCAGGCCGACCTGCCCGCCGCCGCCATCACGCCCTCGCAGCAGCGCCTGCTGGAGATCGGCATGGCGCTGGCCACGCGCCCGCGCATGCTGCTGCTGGACGA
>CAYUAH010000385.1:0-2992 GCA_964442375.1 uncultured Hydrogenophaga sp.
GCTCACCATCTTGAGGTACTCAAAAGCCAGGTGGCCGGCGCTGCCGTTGCCGGCCGAGCCGTAGTTGAGCTGGCCCGGCTTGCTCTTGGCGTAGGCCACGAACTCGGCCAGGTTTTTCACCGGCAGGTCGGGGTGCACCACGTACAGGCTGGGCACCTTGGCCAGCAGAGTGATGGGGGCGAAATCGCGGTTGGGGTCGTAGGGCAGCTTGGGGAAGATGTAGGGGTTGACCGCCAGCGTGCCGATGTGGCCCAGGATCAAGGTGTGCTCGTCGGTGCTGTTCATCACCTCCTGCATGGCGATGTTGCCGGCCGCACCGGGTTTGTTCTCCACGAACACGTTCTGGCCGATGGTCTTGGCCATTTCGCTGGCCACCGCTCGGGCCACGATTTCCGAGCTGCCACCCGGCGCAAACGGCACCACCAGGCGAATCGGTTTGCTCGGCCAGGCCGCCTGGGCGTGGGCATTGGGCAGGGCGAAGGAGGCTGCGGCGGCGCTGCCGGCGGCCAGCCACTGGCGGCGGTTCATCAGGTGGGCGTGCATGTCTTGTCTCCAAGTGTTGTGGGTACAGGGGGCCATGGTGCCCGAGCCAACCTATCAAACACCTTTCAGTGCCGCGCTGCGACCTCACCCATAATCTTTTGCATGCGCATCCTCCTGGCTGAAGACGAACACGCCCTTGGCGAATGGCTGAGCAAGGCGCTGGAACAGAGCGGCCACCGCGTGGACTGGCGCGACGATGGCCGCCTGGTGGAGCGCGCGCTGGCCGACGCCCACCACGACGTGCTGGTGCTGGACCTGGGCCTGCCGGGGCGCAGTGGCCTGGAGGTGCTGCGCCGCCTGCGTGAGCAGGATCAGCGCCTGCCGGTGCTGGTGCTCACCGCCCGCGATTCGCTGAGCGACCGCGTCAACACCCTGAACCTGGGGGCCGACGACTTTCTGCCCAAGCCCTTCGAGCTGGCGGAGCTGGAAGCGCGGCTGACCGCCCTGGTGCGCCGCGCCCGGGGCAGTGAACACCCGCGCCTGGCCTGCGGGCCGCTGACGTTTGACACCGCCAAGCGGCAATTCACCCTGGGCACCGAGACGCTGCAACTCTCGCCGCGCGAACACGCGCTGCTGGGTGCGCTCATCCTGCGCAGTGGCGAACCGATGTCGCGCCAGCAGGTGATGGAGCGCGTGTTCAGCGACGACGAAGACGTGTTGCCCAGCGCCATCGACGTGCTGGTGCACCGGCTGCGCAAACGGCTGGAGCACAGCGGCGTGCGCATCCAGACCTACCGAGGCTTGGGTTATGTCCTGGAATCGGATCCGTCAGGCCAGTCTTAAGCTGCGGCTGCTGGCCCTGTTGCTGCCGGTCATGCTGGTGGTGACCGCGTCCAGCCTGTGGCTCACCCGCATCGATGCCACCGCCGCCGCCAACGCCGCCTACGACCGTTCGCTGCTGGGCGCGATCAAGGCGCTGGACGTCAACGTCTCCACCGCCTCGGGCGGCCTGGCGGTGGAGCTGCCCTACCGCCTGTTCGAATTTTTCGAGTTGACCGCCACCGGCAACGTGTACTTTCGCGTCGCCACTGCCGACGGACTGGTGGAAATCGGCCACCCCGACCTGCCCCTGCCTGCCGCGCCGCTGCAAACGGGGCAACCGCAGTTTTACGACGCGCGCTACTTTGGTGAAACCGTGCGCGTGGGCGCCTTCATGCGCGCGCTGGAGCAGCCCGTGGACGGCACCGACAACGCGCTGCTGGTGATACAGGTGGCCGAAAGCACCGCTTCGCGCGAGCAGTTCACCACCAGCTTTCTGCGCCGCACCGCGCAGCGCGACGGCGTGCTGCTGCTGGTGATGTGGGTGGTGATCGTGATCGGCTTGTGGATGGCGCTGCGCCCGCTCACCCGCTTGGCCGAACAGACCCGTGCGCGCGCGCCCGACGACGTGCGCCCGCTGCGCACCGCCGACCTGCCCAGCGACCTGCGCCCCCTGGTCGATGCGGTCAACCAGCAATTGGCCCGCAGCGAGCAGCTCATGGCACAGCGTCGCAGTTTTGTGGACGACGCCTCGCACCAGCTGCGCACGCCCTTGACCGTGCTGCGTGCCCAGCTCGACTTCATCTTGCGCGAGACCGATCCGCCACAGCGCGATGCCGCTCTGCGTGCCCTGTCCGAAGCGCTGGGCCAGGCCATCCGCGCCACCAACCAGTTGCTGGCCCTGGCCCGCAGCGACACCACCCACCTGCAACGCGAACGCTTCGATCTGGCCGACCTGGCGCGCCAGGTGGCGGTGGAGCTGTTGCCGCTGGCGCGCGAGCGTGGCATCGACTTCGGACTGGACGCACCCGAGCGCCCCTTGCCCTGCGAGGGCGACCCGGCCCTGCTCAAACAGGCCATGCTCAACATCGCGCACAACGCCATCCAGCACGGCCGCGCCCAGGGCGTGGTGACCCTGCGCGCCCGGGCCGATGCGGCGGGCTACCAACTGCAGGTGGAGGACGATGGCCCGGGGGTGTCTGCGGATGTGATGGCCCGCCTGGGCGAGCGCTTCATCAAGGGCCGAGACAGCCGGGGCTCGGGCCTGGGCATGGCCATCGCCAGGTCTGTGATGGAAGGCCATGGGGGGCATCTCTCGGCGGAGCGGGCGCACCCCGAAGGCGGCGCCCGCGTGACCCTGTGGTGGCCGCGATGAAGCGCCTGGTCTGGCTGACGGGCATGTGCTGCGCGGCCCTGGCACATGCGGGCGCATTGGACGGCGGGCGGTGTGTGGCGCCGGCCAAGGCGGGCGGTGGCTTTGACCTGACCTGCCAGTTCACCCGCAACGTCCTGCTGGCGGCCGGGCAAACCCAGCAAGCGATCGCCATCAACCACCAGCCGGGCGGCATTGGGGCGCTGGCCTTCAAGCGCGCGGTGCAGCAGCAGCCACCCGAGGGCCAGACCGTGGTGGCGTTTTCGTCGGGCTCCCTGCTCAACCTGGCCCAGGGCCGCTTTGGTCCGCACGGGCCGG
>CAYUAH010000386.1:0-2970 GCA_964442375.1 uncultured Hydrogenophaga sp.
CACGGCGCGGGCGGGCTGGCAGGTGGGCGGACAGCGGGCATCATAGCCCGAATGACGTGGCCAGCGCCTGCACGTCTTGCTGCAATTGCAGCAGGGTGTTGCCAGCCCCGTTGAAAACCACGGCGTCGGCGGCGGCCAGTCGCTGGGCACGTGTGGCCTGTTGCTGGATGACGGCTTGCACTGCGTCGCGTGTCCAGCCGTTGCGGGCCATCACACGCTCGATCTGGGTTTCGATGTCGCAATCGACCACCAGCACCGCGTCGACCCGGCCCCGCCAGTGAGGCGATTCGACCAGCAGGGGCACGTCGAACACCACGCAGCGGGCCGTGCTGTGGCTCAGGGCCTGCGCCATGGCCTGTTGCACGCAGGGGTGGACGATGGCTTCCAGTGCCTGCTTGGCGGCGGGGTCGCTGAACACACGCGCACGCATCTGGTCTCGGTCCAGGCTGCCGTCAGCCGCCACAAAGCTGTCGCCAAACACGCGGCGGATGTCGGGGATGGCGCTGCCACCTGCGGCTGTGCTGGCACGCGACATGGCATCGGCGTCCAGCACCTGGGCGCCGAATGTGGCCAGCAAGCCGGCAACCGTGCTTTTTCCGCTGCCTATGCCGCCTGTGAGCCCCAGGCGCAACCCAGGTGTCACAAGCCCACCACGTTCAACAGGGCTTGTGGGCCGAAGATGAGTGCGGCAAAACCGGCGCCGGCCAGAAACGGGCCAAAAGGCACGTAGCCGCCTTCGCGCAGGTTGTCAAAGACCTTCATGCCAATGCCCACCACGGCGCCTATGACGGAGGCCATGAGCACCATGGGCACCAGCGCCTGCCAGCCGAACCAGGCGCCCAGCGCGGCCAGCAGCTTGAAATCGCCATAGCCCATGCCCTCCTTGCCGGTGGCCAGTTTGAACAGCCAGTAGATGCTCCACAGCGACAGGTAGCCCGCCACCGCGCCCCACAGCGCATCGGGCAGCGGCACCGTGGTCCATTGGAGGGCGGCGGCGATCAGGCCGGCCCACAACAGGGGCAGGGTGATGTCGTCGGGCAGCAGGGTGGTGTCCCAGTCGATGGCGGCCAAGGCCAGCAAGGCGGCGGCGAACCCCCACCACGCCAGGGTGCTCAGGCTCAGGCCGTGGCGCTCGAAACAGAACACAAACAGCGCACCCGTCAGCAGTTCGATGGCCGGGTAGCGCCAGCCAATGCGCGTGCCACATTCGGCACAGCGTGCGCGCAGGGCCAGCCAGCTCAGCACCGGGATGTTCTGGTACCAGCGTATGGGCGCATGACAACTCGGGCAGTGCGAGCGCGGCGTGACCAGGTTGAAAGGTTTTCCCACCTCGGCGGGCGCCTGCCCTGACAGCTCGGCACACTCCGCCGCCCAGCGCCGCTCCATCATCTTGGGCAGGCGGTGGATGACCACATTGAGAAAGCTGCCGATGAGCAGGCCCAGGATGCCCGCCAGCAGCGGGCCCGCGAAACCGATGTCCACCATCACACGACTTGTCCGAGTTTGAAGATGGGCAGGTACATGGAGACCACGATGCCGCCGATGATGGTGCCCAGGATCACGATGATGATGGGCTCCATGAGGCTGGACAGACCTGCCACCATGTCGTCCACCTCGGCTTCGTAGAAGTCGGCCGCCTTGCCCAGCATGTGGTCGATGGAGCCGGACTCTTCACCGATGGCGCACATCTGTATGACCATGGAGGGGAAGATGTTGGCGTTGGTCATGGCCGCCGTCAGGCTGGTGCCGGTGGACACCTCTTGCTGGATTTTTTCGGTGGCGATGGCGTAAACCGAGTTGCCGGATGCGCCACCCACCGAGTCGAGGGCCTCCACCAGCGGCACGCCGGCCGCAAACATGGTGGAGAGGGTGCGCGTCCAGCGTGCCACCACCGACTTTTCGATCAATGCGCCAAAGATGGGGATGCGCAGCATCAGCCTGTCCATGAAATGCTGCATCTTTTCGTTGCGGCGCCAGGCCTGGAAGAAGAAGTAGAAACCGCCACCGATGACGCCGAAGATCAGCCACCAGTAGGCGACAAAAAACTCGCTCATGGCGATCACGAACAGGGTGGGCGCGGGCAGGTCGGCACCAAAGGACGAAAACACCTCTTTGAAGGCCGGGATCACGAAAATCATGATGACCGTGACCACCACGAAAGCCACGACGATCACCGAGATCGGGTACATCAATGCCGACTTGATCTTGGACTTGATCGCCTCGGTCTTTTCCATGTAGGTGGCCAGGCGGTCCAGCAGTTCTTCCAGAATACCGGCGGCTTCGCCGGCCTCCACCAGGTTGCAGTAGAGGTTGTTGAAGTACAGCGGGTGTTTGCGGAAGGCCGAACTCAGCGAAGTGCCGGTTTCCACGTCGGTGCGGATGTCGTTGAGCAGGCGGGTGACGCTGACGTTGGGGTTGCCGCGCCCCACGATGTCGAAGGCCTGCAGCAAGGGCACGCCGGCCTTCATCATGGTGGCGAGCTGGCGGGTGAAGATGGCGATGTCCTTGGGCTTGATGGCCTTGCCCGAGCCCATGCGGCGCTTCTTGATCTTGGTCGGCAGAATGCCCTGGCGGCGCAGCGAGGCCTGCACCTGGTTCTCGCCGCCGGCGCGCGTTTCACCCCGAACCACCTTGCCGTTGCGGTCCTTGCCCTCCCACTCGAACACATACTCCTTGACGTCTTTCGATGCTGCGGTTGCCATGTGGGTCCTCTGGTGTCGGGGCTTGTGCCGGCGCGTGGGCTCACTCGTTGGTGCAGTTCAGCACCTCTTCAAGTGACGTAACGCCCAGTTTAACCTTGTGCAAGCCTGCTTCGCGCAGCGTGCGCACACCTTCGCGGCGGGCCTGTTCGGCAATTTCAAGTGCACTGCCGCCGCGCAGGATGATGCGCTGCATGTCCTCGGTGATGGGCATGACCTGGTAGATGCCGACGCGGCCCTTGTAGCCGTTGTTGCAGGCGTTGCAGCCCAC
>CAYUAH010000387.1:0-2959 GCA_964442375.1 uncultured Hydrogenophaga sp.
GCGTAAGCGGTAAGCCAGCGGCGTCCTTCCCTTCCGATCCGCCGCTGCCCAGAATGCCTGCATCGACAACGGTCAAGGAGCAGGCGAAATGGAAGGCATCAAGCGACGGCGTCTGGGCAGCGAGGCATGGCAGGAGCTGCTGCGGCGGCATGCGTCCAGCGGGGAGCCTGTCAGCACGTTCTGCCAGCGCGAGGGCGTGACCACGCACAGTTACCGGCGCTGGAAGCTTCGGCTGGCTGACAAGGTGCCGACGCCGCCGCGGGCGACGCCAAAGAAGGTGAACACCGTGACGGCGCCGCCATTCGTCGATCTGGGCCCCATCGACACGGCGCCGGCTACGGAGGTTCGCTTCGAACTTCGCCTGGATCTGGGCGGCGGCCTCACCCTGCACCTGGTACGCGGCTGATGTTCTTCCCCGAGGGCCACGTTCGCGTGTTTCTCTATGGACAACCGGTGGACATGCGCAAGTCCTACGACGGCCTGTATGCGCTGGCGCGCGACGGGCTGCGACAGGATCCTTTGAGCGGTCACCTGTTCGCCTTCATCAACCGGCGCGCCACGCAGATGAAGGTGCTGTACTTCGACCGCAGTGGCTGGTGCCTGTGGGCCAAGCGGCTGGAGGCAGGGCGCTTCGTTCGCAACTGGGACGGGGTGCGCAACCGCGAGATGGACTGGACGGCGCTGAAGCTGATGCTCGAAGGCATCGAGGTCAAGCGCCAGGTAAAGCGCTTTCGACTGGTGCGCAATGAGGGGGACCACTCTGATGAGAATAACGATGGATGCGTACCATCACGGCATGTCGATCGCGATGTCCTCTCGAGTGCCTACGGCCGCTGAAGTGGCCGCGCTCGATGCGCATCAGATCGCAACGATGCTGCGCTCGCAGGCCAACCAGATCGAGGCGCTGCAGCGTCAGATCGAGTGGTTCAAGCGCCAGGTGTTCGGCCGCAAGAGCGAGCGCTTCGCGCCGGAGCCCGAGCCGCAGCAGATGCACCTGGGCCAGGTGCTGGGCGAGGACCTGTCGGTGCCCGAGAAGCCAGCCGGCGTCGAACAGGTGGTTCCCGCGCACAAGCGGCGCAGGGCGCGCAGCGACTTTACCAACGACACGGCTGCGGCGCACTTCTTCGACGAGGCCAAGGTGCCGGTGCAAACGATCGAGCTGCCCGCCGCCGAAGCGAAGGATCTGCGTCCCGAGCAGTACAAGGTCGTCGGCAGCAAGACGAGCTACCGCCTCGCCCAGCGCCCCGGCGCCTATGTGCTCCTGAAGTACGTGCGTGCGGTAATCAAGCGGCTGGATACGCAGACGCTGCACTGCGCGCCCGCTCCCCTGGGGGTGATCGAGGGCAGCCGCGCCGATGTGAGCTTCATCGCGGGCGTGCTGGTGGACAAGTTTGCCTGGCACCTGCCGCTTTACCGCCAGCACCAGCGCCTGGACGCCGCGGGCTTCAAGCTCAGCCGCCCCTGGCTGACGCAGTTGGTGCAACAGGCTGCGCTGCTGCTGGAGCCGATCTATGAGGCGCAGCTGGCCGCCATCAAGGCCAGCCGCGTGCGGTCGATGGATGAGACGCCGATCAAGGCAGGGCGCGCGGGCAAGGGCAAGATGAAGTCCACGTACTTCTGGCCGGTGTACGGCGAGCACGACCAAGTGTGCTTCCCGCACTTCGAGTCGCGCCGCCACGAGCATGTGGAGCAGGCGCTGGGCCTGGATGTGGTGCCGGGGGCGGTGCTGCTGACCGACGGCTACACGGCTTACGAGCGCTACGCGGGCAAGACAGGCATCAAGCACGCGCAGTGCTGGGCCCATTCCAGGAGGGCATTCTTCGAGGCGCAGGGTGCTGAGCCGCAGCTGGCCGCCGAGGCGCTGCGCCACATCGGCGCGCTCTACGAGGTCGAAGACGAGATCCGCACGGCGAATCTGTCGGGCGAGAACAAGCGCGTCCATCGACTGACGCACAGCAAACCTCGAGTGGAGGAATTCTTCGCGTGGGTGGACCGACAGTTCGAGCGGCAGGGGCTGTTGCCGAGCAATCCCCTGACCAAGGCGCTGGCCTACGTGCGCGAGCGGCGGGCCGCGCTGCAGATCTACCTGGAAGATCCTGACGTGCCGCTGGACACCAACCACCTGGAGCGCGCGTTGCGCGCGATCCCGATGGGCCGCCGCAACTGGCTGTTCTGTTGGACCGAGGTGGGCGCCAGGCATGCGGGCATCATGCAAAGCCTGATCACCACCTGTCGGCTGCACGACATCGATCCGTACACCTACCTGGTGGACGTGTTGCAGCGCGTCGGGCAGCACCCCGCATCGCGCGTGGCCGAACTCACGCCGCGGTTGTGGAAGCAGCAGTTCGCTGCCAACCCGCAGCGCTCTGACGTGGACCACCGTGACGCGTAGGCGAACGGCCGCTGGCGGGCCACTCGCGTCCAAGGGTGTCATCTCGGCGAAGCTGCTGGCCAATGCGGTGGTGACCGTGGAGGCGATGAATACCGAGGCGCGGATTCGCCTGGCCGACGAGATCTACGAGCAGCAACCCAACCTGCTTGCTTCGGTGCTCGCGTTGCCGCGGATGGGTGTCAGCCTGGACCAACTGGAGGTGCTGATCACCGTCCTGCTGGTGACCTGGCAGACGATGAAAACCAGCGGACGCAAGTGGCCATTGATCTCCGAGGACACGCTGGAACGCTGCCTGCAAAGGCTGACCGGCAAGCTGCAGTTCATCGAAGGCCTGTCGCCCGCGCTGCAGCAGCGTGCCGTAGACGACCAGATCAACCAACATGCCGAACCGCAGTTGCTGGCGTTCGTCCATGGTTACCTGGGTGACCACGGCCTGCTGGGGATCGGCACCGACGCCGAGAAGTACCTGGTGCTGGCCGGGTTGAACCTGGCGGAATGCGTGGCAGAGACCGTCCCCAAACCGACTCGGTCGACATAGGCAACAACGCCGTCTGGTTACCGCTTACG
>CAYUAH010000388.1:0-2915 GCA_964442375.1 uncultured Hydrogenophaga sp.
AACTGAAAGGACGCGCCATGGCCTCCCTGTTCCGCGACGGCACCGCCTTGATGGTGCAGTACGCCCATTACCACCGCGACCGCCGCAACATCGCGACGCATTTTGTGGGCATTCCCATGATCGTGTTCGCCATCGGCGTGCTGCTCAACCGGCCGTTGTGGGAACTGGGCGCTGGCCTGTACGCCACACCGGGCATGGTGCTGTGGCTGCTGAGCACCGCCTGGTACCTCACGCGTGGCCTGGGCCTGGTGGGCCTGACCACCAGCGTCGTCAACCTGTGGCTGATCTGGGCGGCTCACTTGCTGATGACTGCGCCCACCGCCACCTGGCTGGCCTGGGGCCTGGGCGCCTTTGTGCTGGGCTGGATCATCCAGTTTGTGGGCCACCACTGGGAAGGCCGCAAGCCGGCGTTTGCCGACGATCTGGTGGGCCTGCTGGTGGGGCCGGCCTTTGTGGTGGGCGAGGCGCTGTTTGCACTGGGCCTGTGCAAGCCCATGGCGGCCGCGATCGAGCGCGAGGCGGGTCCCTTGCGGGGGCTGATGACGCCATGACTTCGCCGCTGCGCGGCTTCGATGACGCGGCTGCGCCGCATGACGAAATGCCCGTCATGGCGCGCAGCGCCGTCATCCCTCGCCGCATCGCGGCGGGGTCATTGCGTCATCAGGCCATCACATGAACAGGTGTTCGCCGGCGTTGTCGCCGCCCAGGATCACGTAGTTCACCTTGCGCACGTCCATCAGCTTGGTGCCGCCGGCGTAGCTGATGGAGCTCTGCACGTCCTGCTCCATCTCCACCAGCGTTTCCGCCAGCTTGCCCTTGATGGGCTCCAGGATGCGTTTGCCTTCGACGTGTTTGTACTCGCCCTTGTTGAAGTCGCTGGCCGAGCCGTAGTACTCCTTGAAAAGCTCGCCATCGACCTCCACGGTCTTGCCCGGCGACTCCTCGTGGCCGGCGAACAGCGAGCCGATCATCACCATGGTGGCGCCAAAGCGCACGCTCTTGGCGATGTCGCCATGGCTGCGGATGCCGCCGTCGGCAATGATGGGTTTGGTGGCCACGCGCGCGCACCACTTGAGCGCTGAAAGCTGCCAGCCGCCGGTGCCAAAACCGGTCTTGAGTTTGGTGATGCAGACCTTGCCCGGACCCACGCCCACCTTGGTGGCGTCAGCGCCCCAGTTTTCCAGGTCGATCACCGCCTCGGGCGTGGCCACGTTGCCGGCGATCACGAAGCTGGCCGGCAGCTTGGCCTTGATGTAGCCGATCATGTCGCGCACGCTGTCGGCGTGGCCGTGGGCGATGTCGATGGTGATGTATTCGGGCACCAGACCCTCGGCGGCCAGCTTGTCCACCGTGGTGCGGTCCGGGGCTTTGACGCCCAGCGAGATGGAGGCGAACACGCCGGCCGCGCGCATGTCGCGCACGAACTGCACGTTGTCCAGATCGAAGCGGTGCATCACGTAGAAATAACCGTTCTGCGCCATCCAGAGGCAGATTTTTTCGTCCACCACGGTCTTCATGTTGGCCGGCACCACCGGCAGATTGAAACGGCGGCCGCCCAGTTCCACGCTGGTGTCGCACTCCGAGCGGCTTTCCACGCGGCATTTGCGCGGCAGCAGCAGGATGTTGTCGTAGTCAAAAATTTCCATGGCTCTCAAGCTCCAGAGGTGTGAAGAAGAGGGCGCTTGGCTCGACGACCGGCATTTCTCGCGGGGCCGGCAGTGCGGCAGGCAAAAAAAACCGGGCGCCAAAAAACTTGGGCCCGGTGATTGATTCTACTCGGACCGGGTGACGTTGGCCCATACGGTGAATCGGATGGGGGCCATACGAAACGGCCCATGAGGCGGTCTCGCTGGCCAGGCTTTCTAAAATCGGGGCATGACCTTGTTCCAAGACGCCGCCGCGCCATCGCCCGCTTCATCGCCTCTGCTCCACCACCTCAACCCCGAGCAGCTCCAGGCGGTGACGCTGCCGGCCGAACACGCTCTCATCCTGGCCGGGGCCGGTTCGGGCAAAACCCGTGTGCTCACCACCCGCATCGCCTGGCTGCTGCAAACCGGGCAGGTGTCGCCGGGTGGCCTGCTGGCCGTGACCTTCACCAACAAGGCCGCCAAGGAAATGATGACCCGCCTGACGGCCATGCTGCCGGTGAATGTGCGCGGCATGTGGATTGGCACCTTCCACGGCCTGTGCAACCGCCTGTTGCGTGCGCACTGGAAAGCCGCCAACCTGCCGCAGAGCTTTCAGATTCTGGACACGCAGGACCAGCTCAGCGCGGTCAAGCGCCTGTGCAAGCAATTTGGTGTGGACGAGGACCGCTTTCCGCCCAAACAGTTGCAGTGGTTCATTGCGGGTTGCAAAGAGGATGGCCAGCGCCCGCGCGACGTGGTGGTGCGTGACGAAGAAACGCGCAAGAAGGTCGAGCTGTACCAGTTGTACGAAGAACAGTGCCAGCGCGAAGGTGTGGTGGACTTTGGCGAACTGATGCTGCGCAGCTACGAGCTGCTGCGCGACAACGATCCGCTGCGCGAACACTACCAGCGGCGCTTCCGCCACATCCTGGTGGACGAGTTCCAGGACACCAACCGCCTGCAGTACGCCTGGCTCAAACAACTGGCGGGGCACGAGGAGAACGGCCGTTTTGTGAGCGGTGGCAACGCCGTGCTGGCGGTGGGCGACGACGATCAGAGCATCTACGCCTTCCGCGGCGCGCGCGTGGGCAACATGCGCGACTTCGTGCGCGAGTTCAACGTCCAGCACCAGATCAAGCTGGAAGAAAACTACCGCAGCCACAGCCACATTCTCGACTCGGCCAACGCGCTGATCAGCCACAACAGCGAGCGCCTGGGCAAGAACCTGCGCACCTCACAAGGGCCGGGCGAGCCGGTGCGTGTGATGGAAACCGCCACCGATTTCGA
>CAYUAH010000389.1:0-2892 GCA_964442375.1 uncultured Hydrogenophaga sp.
TCCTGCAGCCGCCGCGCGATGGCCGGCAGGGCCGAGCTGTCGCCCACCAGCAGGTGCCAGTCGTAGTCCATGGGCACGACGAAGGAGCCACGTGGGCCGCCGATCACCGCGGTGTCGCCCACCTGGGCGTTGGCAGCCCATCGCGCGGCCGGGCCCTCGCCATGCAAGGCAAATTCGATGGTCAGGCATTGCGCCTTTGCGTCGTAGGCGCGCGGCGTGTAGTCGCGCATCACTGGGGTGTCGCTGTCGGCGTTCAGGATGAGTTTGACGTGGTCGTCGAAGGACGCACTGACAAAACCTTGCAAGGCTTCGCCGCCGAAGGTGATGGCGCGCACGTGGGGCGACAGCGTGTCGATGGCCACGATGTGCAGCGTGCGCCGGCGCAGCTCGTGGCGCACGCGCACCACGCGGGAGGTGTGGGTTTCAGTGTTCATGGTCAATGATTGATAATGTCCATCAATTGTTTGCGCAATCGTTTGATAAAGTCAACCAATGCCGCGTGATAACCCCGACGATCCTCTGGATTTGGTGCACCAGCTCGTGCACCAGGTGCGTTCGCGCCAGCGAGAGTCGCTGCGCGAGGCCGGCACGCTCACGCCCATGGACGCGCGGGTGCTGGGTTTTTTTGCGCGCCACCCCGGTGCCACGCTCAAGGACCTGGCCGAGCACAGCGGGCGCGACAAGGCCCAGTTGGCGCGCCTGATCAAGGGTTTGCGTGACCACGGGTGGCTTCTGGCCGAGGCCGATCCCCAGGACAGGCGCAACCAGTGCCTGACGCTGACGGCCCAGGGCCAGGCGGTGCACCAGCGGCTGCGCGATCGCATGGCCGGCGTCTCCGAGCGCGCCGTGCGGGGCTTGAGCGTGGCCGAGCGCCGCCAGTTGTGCGCGCTGCTGTTGCGCCTGCAGGCGGGGCTTGCCGACGAGGGCTGAGCTCCATTGCATTCGCTTACACGCCTTTACGCCTGTGCCAAAGCCGCCCGTTACCATGGCGGCCTGTTTGTTGGAGGAAGCCATGAAACCCATTTCGTCTCTGCTGGTGGTGCTGTCTGTGTTGTGCCTGGCTTTGCCGGCGCAGGCCGAAAAGCCGGACTGGGCCGGCCAAGGCGGTGGCAAAGGCCACGGCAAGCCCGACAAACACCACAATGAACGCCAGAACGACTGGCAAGGCGACCGCCGTGGGGGCCGCGACCGGGATGACCGCGATGGCGGTGACCGCCCACGCCACGGTGGCCGCAACGACGGTCCCTCGGTGGCCATCCAGGGCGGGTCGGGCAATGTGCAGATCGGCGTGTACTTCGGCGCGCCCCAGCGCCAGGCCCTGCATGACTACTATGCGCCGCAGTTCCGCGCGGCCAAATGCCCGCCTGGCCTGGCCAAGAAGGGCAATGGCTGTTTGCCGCCGGGCCAGGCCAAGAAATGGCGCGTGGGTCACCCCTTGCCGCGCGACGTGGTGTATTACCCCGTGCCGAACGAGGTGTCGGTGCGCATTGGCCTGCCGCCGCCGGGCTACAAGTACGTGCGCGTGGCGGCCGACATCCTGATGATCGCGGTGGGCACCGGCATGGTCATCGACGCCGTGGACGACCTGCTGCGCTGATCAAGCGAGCAAGCGTTTGAGGTAGCGCCCGGTGTGGCTGGCCGGGTTGGCGGCCAGTTCCTCGGGCGTGCCGAATCCCACCACGGTGCCGCCACCGTCGCCACCTTCCGGTCCCATGTCGATCAGCCAGTCGGCGGTCTTGATGACGTCCAGGTTGTGCTCGATGACGACGATGGTGTTGCCCGCATCGCGCAGCTGGTGCAGCACCTTGAGCAGCAGTTCGATGTCGGCGAAGTGCAGGCCGGTGGTGGGTTCGTCCAGGATGTAGAGCGTGCGGCCGGTGTCGCGTTTGCTCAGTTCCTGCGCGAGCTTCACACGCTGCGCCTCACCGCCCGAGAGCGTGGTGGCGCTTTGCCCCAGGCGGATGTAGGAGAGGCCCACGTCGAGCAAGGTTTGCAGCTTGCGCGCCAGCGTGGGCACGGCGCTGAAGAAGGCGAAGGCCTGCTCCACCGTCAGGTCCAGGATCTGGGCGATGTTCTTGCCCTTGTAGAGCACCTCCAGCGTCTCGCGGTTGTAGCGCTGGCCGTGGCAGACCTCGCAGGGCACGTAGACGTCGGGCAGGAAGTGCATCTCCACCTTGACCACGCCGTCGCCCTGGCAGGCTTCGCAACGACCGCCCGAGACGTTGAACGAGAAGCGCCCCGGGCCGTAGCCACGCTCGCGCGCCGTGGGCACCTCGGCCATCAGCTCGCGGATGCCGGTGAACAGGCCGGTGTAGGTGGCCGGGTTGCTGCGCGGCGTGCGGCCGATGGGCGACTGGTCGACGTTAATCACCTTGTCGAAGTGCTCCAGTCCCTCGATCTCGTCGTGGGGCGCGGGCTCGTCGTGCGCCCGGTACAGGTGGCGCGCCACGGCCTTGTGCAAGGTGTCGTTGACCAGGGTGGACTTGCCCGAGCCTGAGACCCCGGTGACGCAGGTGAACAGGCCCACGGGGAAGCGCGCGCTCACGCCCTTGAGGCTGTGGCCCGAGGCATTCGTGACCGTGAGCCATTCGTCCTTGGGCGCGTGGCGTTGCGCGGGCACGGCGATCTGGCGCGCGCCCGACAGGTATTGGCCGGTCAGCGATTGCGGCGTGGCCATGACCTGGGCGAAACTGCCTTCGGCCATCACCCGGCCACCGTGCACGCCGGCGCCCGGACCCATGTCGATCACATGGTCGGCGGCGCGGATCATGTCCTCGTCGTGCTCCACCACCAGCACGCTGTTGCCGATGTCGCGCAGGTGCTGCAGGGTGCCGATGAGGCGGTCGTTGTCGCGCTGGTGCAGGCCGATGCTGGGCTCGTCCAGCACGTACA
>CAYUAH010000390.1:0-2892 GCA_964442375.1 uncultured Hydrogenophaga sp.
GTGGGCTGGGCCGCCAACAAGATCGTGCTGGGCAAGCTCAGCGGCCGCAATGCCTTCAAGCAGCGCCTGCAGGAACTGGGCATTGAAATGGCCTCCGAGAGCGAAGTCAACACCGCTTTCGCCGCCTTCAAGGAACTGGCCGACCGCAAGGCCGAGATCTTCGATGAAGACATCCTGGCCCTGTGCAGCGATGAGAGCGTGACGGCCGAAAAAGAGCAGTACGGCCTGGTCTCGCTGGCCCAGCACAGCGAGACCGGCGAGCGCCCGCATGCCGACGTGGTCTTCACAGTGAACGGCCAGGAATTCCATGGCGCGTCCGACGGCAACGGCCCAGTGGATGCCTCGCTCAAGGCGATTGAAACCCATGTGAAAAGTGGGGCTGAACTGGTGCTGTATTCGGTCAATGCCATCACCAGCGGCTCCACGGAAAGCCAGGGCGAAGTGACGGTGCGCCTGCAGCACAGTGGCCGGGTGGTCAACGGTGTGGGGGCCGATCCCGACATCGTGGTGGCTTCGGCCAAGGCCTACCTGAGCGCACTCAACAAACTGCACAGCAAGGCTGATCGGGTGGCGGCGCAAGGTTAATGGCACCGTCTTGGTGCGAAAGAGGGCCTCACGTGCACGTGTCTTAAGGCTCTTTTTCAACAAGTAAACGCAAGCATTTGATATTGCTTGCGTTTTTTTTCATGCGTATACTCCGTTACAGAAATATTCACTTTCGAAGGTTCCGCATGATGCAAACAACGGGTCGCACGTTGAAATGGATGGGAGGCATCACCTTGTTGGTGGCGCTGTCACTGACCAATCTGTCGCACGCGCAGACCCGAAAACCGCAAAAAACCCAAGCCACCAAAACCGCGGTGGTCAAGAAGGCGGTGGCCAAAAAAGCGGTCAACAAACCGGTTGTGGCCAAGCGGAGCACGGCCGGCGGAGCGGCGCGCAAGGTGGCTGCGGCCAGTGTGGCCGCCGCGGCCGTCACGCAGGCGGTAGCCCGCCCCTCCGTGGGTGAAAAGCTGGGCTTGCGTGACGACAAAGACCCGCTGGAGCTGAATTCCAGTGTGGCGTTTGTGGTGGATCAGGACACGCACGAAGTGCTGGTACGCAAGAACGAAACCGCTGTGCTGCCCATTGCGTCGCTGACCAAGCTGATGACCGGCCTGGTGGTGGTGGACGCGCAACTGGCCATGGACGAACTGATCACCATCAGCCAGGCCGATGTGGACACCCTCAAGGGCAGCAGTTCGCGCCTGGCGGTGGGCACCACGCTGTCGCGCGGTGAACTGATGCATCTGGCGCTCATGTCGAGCGAGAACCGCGCTGCCCATGCGCTGGGGCGCACCTTTCCGGGTGGCCTGTCGACCTTTGTGACGCTGATGAATGCCAAGGCGGGTGAGCTGGGCATGAACGACACCCGCTACGTCGAGCCCACCGGCTTGTCGAGCGACAACCGCTCCAGCGCCAAGGATCTGGCCACGCTGGCGGCGGCCGCCTACGAGCGACCGATGTTGCGCGACCTGTCCACATCGCCCAGCCACCAGGTTGATCTGGGACGCCGCACCGTGCAGTTCAACAACAGCAACCGCCTGGTCCACAACCCGGACTGGTCCATAGGGCTGCAGAAAACCGGCTACATCTCCGAAGCCGGTCGTTGCCTCGTCATGCAGGCCAATGTGGCTGGCAGGCAGGTCATCATGGTGTTCCTCGATGCCGCTGGCAAGGCGGCCCGCATTGGCGATGCTGAACGCGTGCGCCGTTGGGTGGAGCAGCGCACCCAGACACTGATGCAGTTTGCCAAGCCGCAGGGCTGAACCGCAGCGGCGGTGCCCGCTGTCGCGAACCGGCGCCCATGCGGTCGCCGGTTTTTTTACGCCTTCTGGTTGAGGTTGCCCAGCGCGGTCGAGATCGATGCGGCCGTGGCCTTGAGCTTGGGCAGCCAGCCTTCGTCCAGGCGGTCGGCGGGGGCGGAGATGGAGAGACCTGCCACCAGCTTGTTCTGGTCGTCGTAGATGCCGGCGGCCATGCAGCGCACGCCCAGCTCCAGCTCCTCGTTGTCGCGCGCCACGCCGAGCTGGCGGCACATGCTCAGTTCACGCTCCAGGGCAGCCACTTGTGTGAGGCTGTTGCGCGTGTTGCCTTGCAACCCGGTGCGGGTGGCGTAGGCGCGCACACGCTGCGGGTCGTCGGCGGCCAGGAAGAGCTTGCCCACGGACGTGAGGTGCAGCGGTGCACGACCGCCGATGGCGCGCACCACCTGCATGCCCGAGCGCTCGCTGTAGGCCCGCTCCACATAAACGATTTCATCGCCTTGGCGCACGCTCAGGTTGACCGGCTGCTGGATGAGCTTGTGCAGCTCGCGCATGGGGCCCAGCGCGGTGTCGCGCACGCTCAGGCGGGCCTTGACCAGGTTGCCGAGTTCAAGCAGGCGCATGCCCAGCCGGTAGGCGCCGGCTTCGGGCCGGTCGACGAAGCGGCCTATGGTCAGGTCGTTGAGGATGCGGTGGGCGGTGGAAGGGTGCAGCCCGGTTTTTTCGCTGATCTCTTTGAGCGAGATGGCTTCTTCGCGCGAGGCCAGCACCTCCAGCAGGTTGAACATGCGCTCAATCACTTGAACGCTGGGGTGGCTGGGGAGGGTGTCTGAGCGTTTGGTCATGGCGGCTAACAATGGCCGTATTTTACGAGATGAAATCTCGCTCTCATTGACGATGTCGTCGCGCGTGTGGATTCAGACGACGGCCTGCCACTGCCCGTCACGCAGGATTTCGTGGGGCGCGAACAAGGCCTTGTAGCGCATCTTGGGGCTTTGCTCTATCCAGTAGCCCAGGTAGACGTGGGGCAGGCCCAGGCTGCGCGCCTGCTCGATCTGCCACAACACGTTGTAGGTGCCGTAGCTGG
>CAYUAH010000391.1:0-2891 GCA_964442375.1 uncultured Hydrogenophaga sp.
CGACTACTTCTTCCTCAAGATCAAGGCCGCATTCCCCGGGAATCCGTGAAGAACCAAAAAATTGTGCTGCCCGGCCCGGTGTGGGCGCAGGTCGCCTCAGCTGCAGCTCACGCTGCCGCAGCCGCTCATGGTGGCGGGCCGGATGGCGCTGGGGTCGGCCAGGGTTTCGCTGCGGCTGTCGAATTGCACGTTGCGCAGGTGCATGGCCAGGCCGGCGTCCATGCTGGCGGCATGCTGCGGGAACCACTCGGCCAGGGCCTCGGCCAGGCGGGAGATGATCTCCTGGTCGCCCTTGAGGTAGTGGTCTTCCACCGCGCGCATGGTCTCCAGGATGCTGGCGTGCTGCCCGGCGTGGCAGTTGTCGGCGGTGAAGCCGGTGGCCAGCATCCAGCGGTCTTCCTGGTCGAAGTGGTCTTGCGTGTGGGCCAGGAACGCGCGATACAGCGGCAGTTGCCGCTCGGCCGGGGTGGCCAGCAGCGTGTTGAGCTGCTCGACGAATTCGGCATGGGTTTCGTCCATGCGGCCGTCGCCGGTGTGCAGTTCGGTGGTCCAGGCCAGGAGAGCGGGTGCGGTGGCGGTGTTCATGGCGAGGGAGCTTAAGGTGTGACTGCCGGCCCGGCGTTGACGAAGGTCAAGCGCACCGTCTTCAATCGCCGTGGCGCACCAGCACGTAGCGGCCGGGTGCGACGCCCAGGGCGGGGTCGGCGGGCACGGCGCGTGCGGGCACGGTCTGGCCCGAGCCTTGTGCCAGCAGCCAGGTGTGCCAGCTTTGCCACCAACTCCCGTCCACGCGCGGCGCGGCGGCCTGCCACTCTTCGGGCGTGCGCCAGGGCTGGTCCGCTGGGCTGGTCAGCAGGTGGTGGTAGCGGCCGGGGTGGCCGGGTTCGGACACGATGCCTGCGTTGTGCCCGCCGTTGGTCAGTGCGAATGTGACCGGGCCCGACACCAGGCGGTGCATCTTGTAGCAGGAGCGCCAGGGCGCCACGTGGTCTTTGATGGTGCCGACCCCGAACACCGGCACCCGGATGTCGCGCAGCGAGATGGGGTCGCCTTCGAAGGGGAAACGTCCCTCGGCCAGGTCGTTGTTGAGAAAGCAGCGGCGCAGGTATTCGCTGTGCATCACGGCCGGCAGCCGGGTGACGTCGGCGTTCCACACCATCAGCTCGTTGCCCACCTCGTCTTCGCCCAGCAGCCAGCGTTTGGTGCGGCTGGACCACACCAACTCGCGCGAATGCAGGAACTGGAAGGAACCGGCCATTTGCTGGCCTGTGAGAAAACCTTGCGCGGCCATCATGTCTTCGAGCAGGCGCACCTGGGCCTCGTCGATCAGCACGCCCATTTCACCGGGTTCGGTGAAGTCGGTTTCGGCGGCCAGCAGCGTGAGGCTTTTCAGGCAGCCATTGCCGGCGCCACCCAGCGTGGCCGCGGCGATGGCGGCAAAGGTGCCACCCAGGCAGTAGCCACACAGGTGAACGGGCTCTTTCGTGGCGCGGTGCACGTGATCGAGCGCGGCCAGCACACCGTCGCGCACGTAGTCGTCCATGCTGAGCAGCGCGTCGCTTTCGTCGGGATTTCGCCACGACAGGATGTAGACGGTGTGGCCCTGTGCGACCAGCCACCGCACCATGGACGTCTCGGGCGTGAGGTCCAGGATGTGGAACTTCATGATGCACGAGGGCACGATGAGCAGCGGCGTGCGCTGCACGCGCGCCGTGGTGGGCAGGTACTGGATCAGCTCGATCAATGCGTTGCGCATCACCACCCGGCCGGGCGTCATGGCCAGGCCGTGGCCAGGCGATGGGTCGGCCGCGCGGCTGTGCAGGGGTTCCAGGCCGTGGCGCAGCCGCAGTTCGTCCACCGCATGTCCCATGCCTTTGAGCAGGCTGGTGCCGCCGCTTTGCCAGGCCGCCTGCAGCGCTTGCGGGTTGGTGGCCAGCCAGTTGCTGGGCGAAGCGGCGTCCAGCATCTGCTGGCCGTAAAAACGCATCTGCTCGCGGCTGTGGTCCTGCATGCCGCGCAATTGGCTGGCGCTGTTCCACCAGCCTTCCCACGCCTTGCTGGCTGCGGCCAGGCCATGCCAGGGCCATTGTTGCCAGGTGGGGTCGGCAAAACGGGCATCGGTGGCCACGGCCTGACCCAGTGGTGTGGCGTCCTTTCCGCCGCCAACCGGGCCGGCGGTGTGCACGGCGTCGCTCAGCCATTCGCCGGCCTGGGCCAAGGCCTGATGAGCCAGTCGCGCCTGCGAGCCGGGCGAACTCAGCAGGTGCAGCAACCAGTCGGTGTAGGCCAGCGTCAGCGAGATGGGCGAGAGGCCGCCCCACGCGCGCGCCATGGCCGCCCCCACGTGGGCGTCAAGGGGGTTGCGGCTGTCGTCGGTGGGAGCCGGGTGCATGGCTTCAAGCCAGGCGCGCGCGGTGGCGTGCGAGTTGCTGGCGCACCTGTGCCGGCGCCGTGCCGCCCAGGGTGTTGCGCGCGTGCAGCGAGCCCTGCAGGCTCAGGCAGTCGTACACGTCTTTGTCGATGCTGGGGTGGAAGCCCTGCAGCACCGCCAGCGGCAGTTCAGACAGGTCACAGGCGTGGCTGGTGGCGGCCTTGACCGCGTGGGCCACGGTTTCGTGGGCGTCGCGGAAGGGCAGGCCTTTTTTCACCAGGTAGTCGGCCAGATCGGTGGCGGTGGCGTAGCCGCGTTTGGCGGCTTCTTCCATGGCCACGGCGTTCACCGTGATGCCGCCTTCCTTGGCGCCAGTGGCTGGGTTCACCTGGCCGCCCACCATCTCAGCAAAGATACGCAGCGTGTCCTTCAAGGTGTCCACGGTGTCGAACAGCGGCTCCTTGTCTTCCTGGTTGTCCTTGTTGTAGGCCAGGGGCTGGCCCTTCATCAGGGTGATCAG
>CAYUAH010000392.1:0-2878 GCA_964442375.1 uncultured Hydrogenophaga sp.
ATCAACTCGGACTGGCTGTCCGAGGACAGCGCAACCAGGATGGCGGCGACATCGAACTGCTCCTCGGGTGTCATTGTGCGGGCGCGGCATATGGCCTCCATGCGTCTCACCATATCCACGCTCTTCGAACTCAATGCGCGCATCGACATCCTCCGTACAGCTTCTCCAATGTCTCGGCGAGGCACTGGTGCTCGGTTTTCTTCATGACCAGCCACATCCGCCGCTCGCCATGGATGCCGTTCTTGGCGTCCTGGTGGCACGACTTGCACAGCGGCAGCACGAGTGCGTCAGGTGCCTTCCGTCCCGGCGTACGACCGGCCAGCATGTGATGGGCGTCCGATGGACCCGGCTGTCCGCACACCGTGCAGGGCAGGGCGCTGCTGGAGCGCTTTGTGCTGGGCATTTGTGGCACCCGGCCCGACTGGATCATGCGCGACCACATCGAGGAAGCTGTGGCCAAGATCCGCGAGCAGGTGGGCGATGAAGAGGTCATCCTGGGCCTGTCGGGCGGGGTCGATTCCAGCGTGGCCGCCGCGCTCATCCACCGCGCCATCGGCGACCAGCTGACCTGCGTGTTCGTCGATCACGGCCTGCTGCGCCTGAACGAAGGCGACATGGTGATGGATATGTTTGTGGGCAAGTTGCACGCCAAGGTGATCCGCGTAGATGCGGCCGACCAGTTCCTCGGCCACCTGGCCGGCGTGAGCGACCCGGAAGCCAAGCGCAAGATCATCGGCCGCGAATTTGTGGAGGTCTTCAAGGCCGAAGCCGCTAAACTAATTTCAAGCGGTGCATCAACAAAAGGTGCTAAGTGGTTGGCACAAGGCACTATTTACCCGGACGTGATCGAATCAGGTGGCGCCAAAAGCAAGAAGGCCGTCACCATCAAGAGCCACCACAACGTGGGCGGCCTGCCCGAACAACTGGGCCTGAAACTGCTGGAGCCGTTGCGCGACCTGTTCAAGGACGAGGTGCGCGAGCTGGGCGTGGCCCTGGGCCTGCCGGCCGAGATGGTCTACCGCCACCCCTTCCCCGGCCCGGGCCTGGGCGTGCGCATCCTGGGTGAAGTGAAAAAGGAATACGCGGACCTGCTGCGCCGCGCCGACGCCATCTTCATCGAGGAGTTGCGCAACTTCAAGGACGACGCCACCGGCAAGACCTGGTACGACCTGACCAGCCAAGCCTTCACGGTCTTCCTGCCGGTCAAGAGCGTGGGCGTGATGGGTGACGGCCGCACCTACGACTACGTGGTGGCCCTGCGCGCCGTGCAGACCAGCGACTTCATGACCGCCGACTGGGCCGAGCTGCCCTACGCCCTGCTCAAGAAGGTCAGCAGCCGCATCATCAACGAGGTGCGCGGCATCAACCGCGTGACCTACGACGTGAGCAGCAAGCCGCCAGCGACGATTGAGTGGGAGTGATTTCCGCCCGCTGGCCGCTGCGATCACAGTGATGTGCTTTCGGCAGCACTGAACCCTGCTCGGCCCGCTACAGTGCCGGGACAAGGAGCTCGTGCCATGTCCCACCCCGCCACCGTCTACCTGCCGCCCCAGTTCCGCAGCCAGGACGCCGCCCATGCGGCGCAGCTGATGCGCGAGCATCCCTTTGCCAGCCTGATCTCGGTGGATGATGCCGGCCAGCCCTTCGTGACGCATCTGCCCTTGCATCTGGTGCAGGACGAGGCGGGATGGTCGCTGCTGGGCCACTGCGCCAAGCCCAATCCACATTGGCGGCTGCTGCAGGCCCGGCCCCGGGCGCTGGTCACTTTCATGGGACCTCATGCCTATATGTCGCCCGGTGTCTACGCCGACAAGGCGCGGGTGCCGACCTGGACCTACCTGTCGGTGCATGCCACGGTCGAGGCCCGGCTCATCGAGGCGGCGCCGGCCAAGGACGCCTTGCTCAAGCAGCTCATTGGCGACCACGAGCCCGGCTACGCCCAGCAATGGCGCGATCTGGGCGAGGACTTTGCCCAGCGCATGCTGGCCGGCATCGTGGGCTTCGAGCTGAAGATCGAGCAGATCGAGTGCAAGCTCAAGCTCAACCAGCACCGCCCTGAATCGCACGCGGCGATGTTCGCGACATACGCTGCTGGCAACGACAGCGAGCGTGCGCTGGCCCTGTGGATGCAACGCCTGGGACTGATCTCTCCCAGTGCCTGACCTACACTGGCGGCCCATGCCGGCCGACCACTTTCTGCCCCCACACGCCACGGACGAGGACATCATGCGCCTGGCCCTGGCGCGGGCACGTGACGCTGCCGAGGCGGGCGAGGTGCCGGTGGGCGCGGTGCTGGTGCGCCGTCACAGCGAGCACGTCGAGGTGCTGGCCACCGCCCACAACCAGCCCATCACCGCACACGACCCCAGCGCACACGCCGAAATGCTGGTGCTGCGCGCGGCTGCCCAGCGGCTGGGCAACTACCGCCTGGAGGGTTGCGAGCTGTTCGTGACGCTGGAGCCTTGCGCCATGTGCGCGCAGGCCGCGCTGCACGCGCGTGTGGCCCGCGTGGTGTTTGGTGCCACCGAGCCCAAAACCGGCGCTGCGGGTTCGGTGGTCGATCTGTTTGCTGAGCCCCGGCTCAACCACCACACCCAGGTCAGCGCGGGTGTGCTCAAGGAAGAGGGCGCGGCGCTGCTGCAGGGCTTTTTTGCGCAACGCCGGCAGGCCCAGCGCCTGAGCCAACCACACCCCCTGCGCGACGATGCCCTGCGCACGCCCGACGAACGCTTTGCCGCACTGCCGGCTTACCCCTGGGCGCCCCGGTGGGTGAGCACGCTGCCCAGCCTGGGTGGCCTGCGCCTGCATTACGTCGACGAAGGCCCCGAAGATGCCCCGTTGACCTGGTGGTGCCAACACGACCACGCGGGGTGGAGCT
>CAYUAH010000393.1:0-2872 GCA_964442375.1 uncultured Hydrogenophaga sp.
GCCGCGTAGAGCAGGATGCCCACCAGCACGATGTCGGTCTGCAGGAATTCGCGGGCGTTCATGGTGAGGTAGCCGATGCCGGCCTGGGCCGAAATGGTTTCCGCCACGATGAGGATCACCCACATCAGGCCGAGCGAGAAACGCAGGCCCACCAGGATGGACGACAGCGCGCCGGGCAGGATGATCTGGGTGTAGAGGCCCCAGCGGCTCAGGCCGTAGGTGCGGCCCATCTCGATCAGGCCGGGGTCGACGTTGCGTATGCCATGGAAGGTGTTGAGGTAGATGGGGAAAAACACGGCCACCGAAATCAGGAACAGCTTGGCCGCTTCGTCGATACCGAACCACAGGATGACCAGCGGGATCAGCGCCAAGGCGGGGATGTTGCGCACCATCTGGATGGACGAATCGAGCAGGGTCTCGATCCAGCGCACCGAGCCGGTGAGCAGGCCCAGCAGCAGACCCAGGCCGCCGCCGATGGCCAGCCCCAGCAGGGCACGTCCGGCACTCACTTTCACGTGGGTCCAGAGCTCGCCCGAGGCCGCCAGGGCCCAGAAGGCTTTGACCACGTCCAGCGGTGCGGGCAGCACACGCGAGGACAGCCAGCCATTGCTAGACGCCAGTTGCCAGCCGGCCACCAGGGCCACTGGCACCAGCCAGGGCAGCAGGCGTTGGCCCAGCTGGGCCAGCAGGCCCGGCCAATCGACGCTGCCCGACGGGAGGAAACCCCAGCCCGGTGCATCGACGGTGTCGGGTACAGGGGTGGTTTGAAGTTCGCGCACAGAGGTGTTCATGGTGCTTTCCTCAGCTCTGCGACACGCGGGGCGCGTAGGTGTTGGCCACGATCTCGCCGAAGGGGCCGTTCACGGCCTGGCCGGCGAGTTTGTCGCGCAGCTTCAAGGGCAGCAGCGGGAACACCAGCTCGGCAAAGCGGTAGGCCTCTTCCAGGTGTGGGTAGCCAGAGAGCACGAAGGTGTCCAGGCCGAGCGCAGCGTATTCCTCGATGCGGGCCGCCACGGTCTTGGGGTCACCCACCAGCGCGGTACCTGCACCGCCCCGCACCAGGCCCACGCCGGCCCACAGGTTGGGGCTGATCTCCAGGTCTGCGCGGGAGCGCTTCTTGCCACCGGCATGGAGTGCGGCCATGCGGCGCTGGCCTTCCGAGTCCATGCGCGAGAAGGCGGCCTGGGCACGGATCACGGTGTCGTCGTCGAGTTTGCCGATCAGGCGCTCGGCGGCCTGCCAGGCCTCGTCGTCGGTCTCGCGCACGATCACGTGCAGGCGGATGCCGAACTTCACGGTGCGGCCGTGTTTCGCGGCGCGCTCGCGCACATCGGCCACTTTTTTGGCCACCTCGGCGGGCGGTTCGCCCCAGGTCAGGTAGGTCTCCACCTGCTCTGCCGCCAGCTCGTGTGCGGCCTCGGATGAGCCACCGAAATAGACCTGCGGGTGGGGCTTTTGCACCGGGGGGTAAAGCAGGCGCGAGCCCTTGACCTGCAGGTGTTTGCCCTCGAAATCAAAGGCTTCTCCCGTGTGGCTGCGGGCGATGAGTTCGCGCCAGATGCGGATGAACTCGGCCGACTGTTCGTAGCGTTGGGCATGATCCAGGAAAACACCGTCGCCTTCCAGTTCGGTCTGGTCGCCACCGGTGACGAGGTTGATCAGCAGGCGCCCGCCCGAGAGGCGGTCGAAGGTGGCGGCCATGCGCGCGGCCAGCGAAGGCTGGTGCAGCCCGGGGCGCACGGCCACCAGGAACTTCAGGCGCTGGGTGACGGGCAGCAGGCTGGCGGCCACCACCCAGGGGTCTTCGCAGGAGCGGCCGGTGGGGATGAGCACGCCCTCGTAGCCCAGGCTGTCGGCCGCCTGGGCGACCTGCTTGAAGTAATCGTGGCTGGTCTGGCGTGCGCCTTCGGTGGTGCCCAGGTAGCGGCTGTCGCCGTGGGTGGGGATGAACCAGAAGATGTTCATGGTGGTGCCCCTTCTCAGCCCAGGCGGCCGGCGGCGGCCTCGAGCAGGTTGATCTTTTTGGGGATGAGCTTGAGCTCGAAGAAGGTGTCGGCAATCACCTGCTGCTCTTGCAGGATGGCGCGCGTGATGGGCGTGGTGCCGTACACGGTGCGGGCCACCGATTTGTCCACCACCGGTTTGGGGATGCCCCACAGGCCAGAGAGCTCCTGCGCGATGGCGCCCCGGTTGGCGGCGGCCCACTGGTCGATTTTGTTCAGCTCCTCGATGACGATCTTGATGACGTCGTCGTTGCGGTTGGCGTAGTCCAGTGACGAGAAGTAGTAACCCCGGTTGTTGACGACGCACTGGGCGTCTGCCAGCACCCGCGCCTCCAGCGCCACTTCGGCTGAGGCCAGGAAGGGGTCCCAGATGATCCAGGCGTCGATGGAGCCTTTCTCAAACGCGGCGCGGGCATCGGCCGGCGGTAGGAAAACCGATTGCACGTCGCTGTACTTCAGGCCGTGCTTCTCCAGCAGCTTGACCAGGAAGTACTGCACGTTGGAGCCCTTGTTGTAGCCCACCTTCTTGCCCTTGAGGTCGGCCACGGTCTTGATGGGCGAGTCCTTCGGCACGATGACCGCCTCCAAGGCGGGGCGTGGCTGGGTGGCGGCCACGTAGGCCAGTGGGGCACCGGCGGCCTGGGCAAAGATGGGCGGGGCTTCGCCCACGTCGCCGAAGTCGATGGAGCCCACATTGAGCGCTTCGAGCTGCACGGGGCCGGCGGTGAATTCGGTCCAGGTGACCTTGACGCCCAGCGGGGCGAGGCGCTGTTCCAGCGTGCCCCGGCCTTTGAGCACCGAGAGCAGGCCTTTCTGGTTGCCGATGCGCAGCACACGGCCCGATTGGGCCGATGCCGGGAAGGCGGGCA